>JASEHJ010000001.1 GCA_030018905.1 bacterium
GGCGAGGCCGCCCGCGCCTTCGTCACCGTCCGTCCACCCGGTCACCATGCCCTGCCGGAGCGGGGGATGGGGTTCTGCCTGCTCAACAACGCCGCGGTGGCCGCTGCCGCAGCGCGGCGCTCGGGCAGGAAGCGTGTTATGATTATTGACTGGGATGTACATCACGGCAACGGAACGCAAGCCGTCTTCTGGCGCGATCCAGGGGTGCTGTTCGTATCCCTGCACCAGGAGTACTGGTACCCAGGCACCGGCGTTCTCCAAGACGTCGGTGAGGGCCCTGGGGAGGGGTTTACCCTGAACCTGCCGCTTCCGGCCGAGACAGGGGACGGTGGGTACGAGGAAGCTCTTACGGAAGTGGTGCTCCCGCTTGCCTCGGTCTACAGCCCGGACTTCCTGATTGTTTCGGCAGGGTACGATGCCCATTTCTCCGATCCGCTGGGAGGCATGGTCCTGACCGCCCGGGGGTTCGGTCGGCTGGCACGGCTGCTCGAGGAAGCGGCCCGCGCGTCCGGGGCGCCGCTGCTTGTAACGCTGGAGGGCGGCTACGATCTGGCGGCGCTGGGAGCTTCCTGCGTGGCGACGCTGGAAGCGCTGGTCGGTCGCGCGGCCTGGGGTATTCCAGACGAGGAGCCGCCGCCGGAAATCTCGTCCGCGGCGATAAACCCGCGGCTGCGCGCGGCGCGGCGTCAGCTACTGAACTACTGGCGGATCTAGAGCGGGAGGAAACCCCGCTGTTGCGGCGAAAACAGCTAGGTCTGCCCGGAGGAATCACTGGTCCGGGACGGAGCATGCGTGAGAGGGCGTGGAGGGCATGAGCGAAGAGGTAATGGTATTCGGCGATCAGGCTCCTGGGAGCGAAGACTTGAATCTAGGGGACGCGGTACCGAGGCTCCAGGAGCGGCAGATCGTCAAAGGAACGGTCGTGCGCATTGATACCGAGGGCATCCTGGTGGACGTGGGCGCCAAGTCCGAGGGGCTGATTCCACCGAAGGAGATGACCCGTCGCGGTGAAGAGGTGGACGCGGTATCGGTGGGCGACCAGATCAACGTTATGGTGATGCGCATGGAGGGCGAGGAAGGCAACATCATCCTCAGCAAGAAGCGGGCCGACTTCATTCATGCTTGGGATCGGATAGCCCAGATGAAGGAGTCGGGCGCAATCCTGCACGCGATGGTCGTTGACAAGGTCAAGGGCGGTCTCGTGGTAGATCTGGGCGTGCGCGGGTTCGTGCCCGGCTCGCATGTGGAGCTCTCCCAGGCGAAGGGCCGGCGCTTCGAGTGGTTTGTGGGCCAGTCCATACCGCTTCGGGTGATCGAGGTGGACCGCGGCAAAGGCCGGGTGATCCTGTCTCACCGGCTGGCCGTGGAGGAAGACCGCAAGTCCCGGCGCGAGGAGGTACTGGGCAGCCTGGTGGAAGGGGCAATCGTCGAGGGCACGGTGAAGCGCATCACCGACTTCGGCGCGTTCGTGGACCTCGGCGGCGTGGACGGCCTGCTGCCCATCAGCGAGATGGCCTGGACCTACATCCGGCATCCCTCCGAGGCGGTCCGCCGCAACCAGCACCTGCGGGTGCAGGTGCTGCGGGTGGACAAGGAGAGCGGTAAGATCTCCCTGGGCCTCAAGCAGATCCTGGACGACCCATGGGCCGAGGTATCCGAGCGGCATCGCGCAGGCGAGGTCGTAAAGGGCAAGGTCGTGCGCGTCGTGCCGTCCGGGGCGTTCGTGCGTCTCCGCGACCTCGACGCGTTCCTCCCTATCGCTGAGATGGCGGAGCGACGCGTCGGCAAGGTGGAGGACGTGGTTGAGGTCGGCCAGGTGATCGAGGCAATGATCACCGAGATACGGCCCGAGGAGCGCCGGATGCTGCTCAGCCTTCGACGTATGGCCAGGGAGGCCGAGCGCAAGCGCGTGAAGGACTACATGCGGGCGCAGGAAGATGAAGGGCGGATCACCATCGGGGATGCGGTTGGTGACGCCATGGGCGCCCTGCTCCGACAAGCGGCGGAAGCCAGGGCAGAGCAGCCCGAGCCCGAAGCATCCTCGGTCGAGGAAACCGGTCCGGCCGAGTCCGCGGTGGAGTCCGAGCAGGCGGTGGAGTCCGAGCAGAAGGAGTGATGGCTTGCCCGCCGGCGCTCCCTTGACTACAATGGAGCGCAGCGGGGAGTGGCGCAGCTTGGTTAGCGCGCAGCGTTCGGGACGCTGAGGCCGGGGGTTCAAATCCCCCCTCCCCGACCAGACAACCGAGGACCGTGGATGCGCGGGGCGGCGCACGAGCGCTGCCCCTTCGCGTTGGCGGTGCTGCGGACGGCCGGTATGGACCGAAGGAGAACGATGTGACGTCGCGAACGATAGATAGATTGGCCGGCCCCGGCGTCCGGCGTGCTCGCGACGAGCGGAGGTGGAACATCGAGCGGATGCCCTACGGGGGCGATGCCGTGCGCGTGGGGGTCTTTTCCGATTCGTACCTCCCGCGGATCAGCGGGGTCGTACGCTCGATCGAGGCCCTAGTGGCAGAGCTCCGGCGCCAAGGACACCAGGCCGCGATCTTCGCGCCCGCGTATCCCGGCTACAGGGATGCCGACCCCGACGTAGTTCGGTTCCCTTCGGTCCGCGCGCCCGGGGTCCCTGACTTTCCGCTGGCCATCCCGGTGGCCCGGCGTTTCACAGCCGGACTGCGGGCCCGGAATCTCTCCGTGATCCACACCCACTCGCCGTTCCTCATGGGGACCGCGGGCCTCTACGCGGCCCGCCGCCTGGGGTTGCCGCTGGTCTTCACGCATCACACGATGTACTCGGAGTACGTGCACTATGTCCCGATCGTGTCCCAGCGGTTCTCCCGCGAGGTGGTTACGCGGTACACGATAAGGTACTGCAACCGCTGCTCGCTGGTTGTCGCGCCCTCCCATGCGGTGCGGAACTGGCTGCTGGCCCGCGGCGTAACCGCTCGGGTCGAGGTTCTCGCGACCGCGGGGTTCGACCTGGATCGGTTCGATCGTCTGGACCCGCACTGGGTCAGGCCCCGGCTTGGGATCCCTTCGGGCGCGCCCCTGGTTATCACGGTCGGTCGCCTGGCGCGAGAGAAGCGCTTTGACGTGCTGCTGGCCGCCTTTGCCATGGCTGCCCTGGGGACGCCGGCCCGCCTGCTAGTCGTGGGCGGCGGCCCTGAGGCCGCGGCTCTCCGGCGCGTCGCCGCGGAGCGGGGCATAACCGGGCAGGTGATCTTCACCGGCCCGCTCGATCACGATCGGGTCCTCGACTGCTACGCGGCCGCTGACCTGTTTGCTTTCTCGTCGCCCACGGAGACGCAGGGGCTCGTCGTGGTGGAGGCGATGGCGGCCGGCCTGCCGGTGGCCGCGGTGGGCGCAGGAGGGGTGTCCGAGGTTGTCAGCGACGGGCTGACCGGACTTCTAACCGGCCTGGACGCCGAGGCGCTGGGCACCGCGATTCGCCGGCTCCTCGGTGACGAGGCGCTGCGGAGCCGCCTGGCCGCTGCCGGTCGCACCGCGGCCCGGGCCTACGCCATCAAGAGCCTCACCGAGCGTTTGGTTGGACTGTATCGTCAGGCAGCAAAGGTTACACCTGTCGTCGCAGCGCCCGATTAGACTCTCGCCGCCCATGGCGGCGGTCGGACAACGGGCGGGCCGCGCAGGCGGCCCGAGTCGAGGAGGAGACGGAGCGTGCAGCTTCGGAGGCTGGAGCTTGTAGGATTCAAGACGTTCGTGGACCGCACGGAACTCGAGTTCCATCCCGGAATAACCGCGATAGTAGGCCCCAACGGGAGCGGCAAGAGCAACCTCATGGACGGCATCCGCTGGGCGCTGGGCGAGACCAACGCCCGCCTGCTGCGGGGTTCCCGGATGGATGACATCATCTTCGCCGGCACCGCCTCCCGCCGGCCTCACAGCCTGGCCAGGGTCTCACTCACCCTGGAAAACGGCGCCGGCGATCTCCCTCTGGAGTTCAGCGAGGTTACCGTGTCGCGCGCCGTGACGCGGGGAGGCGAGGGAGAGTACGCCATTAACGGTTTGGACTGCCGCCTGCGCGACATCCAAATGCTGTTCCTGGGCACCGGGCTGGGTGGCCGTTCGTACGCGCTGATAGGACAGGGCGAGGTGGACGCGGTTCTGCGCGCCACGCCGCTCGAGCGCCGGCAGTGGCTGGAGGAGGCCGCAGGTCTCGCAAGGCAGAAGCGGCAGCGCACCGAGGCCGAGCGCCGGCTGGGACACGCTCAGGCACATCTTGACCGGGCCGGCGATCTGCTTTCCGAGCTCGAGGCGCACCAGCAGGCGCTGGCGGCGCAGGCCGAGGCCGCGGCTCTACACCGCAGTCACAGCGAGGAGCTGCGCGATCTGGAACTGGCGCTGTACGCGGACGAGGCGCGCCGCCTGTTGGGCGCCGCGCGCCGTCTTGCCTCCCAGATGGTGGGCGAGCGGCAAGAGGCAGCGGGCGCCGCGGCGCGGGCCGACGCCGCATCAACTGCCGTGGCAGAGGTCGAGGCGCAGGTTGCCGCCTTGACCGCCCAGTGGGAGGATGGTCAGCAGGCGCTACTTGGCGGTGCCGAGGAGCTCGCGGTTCGTGCAGCCGAGGTTCAGCAGGCAGAGCGCCGGCTCGACGCTCAGCGCACGCACCACCAGCACTTGATGGACGAGGCCGGCCGCCTGTTGGAAGAGCGGGCGCGCGTGGCGGCAGACGCAGAGGTGCTGCGTCTGGAGGCCGCCGTGGTCGAGGATCAGCGTGAGGCGCTGCGGCGCGAGCTGGCGGATGCAACTGTCGGCTTCTCCGATGCCTCGGCCGCGGCAGAGGCATCGGAGTCCCGGCTATCCCTGGCACGCCCCGATGCAGTAGGCGTTGCGCGGACACTGGCACAGGCGCGCAGCGATCTGGCGGCGCTCTGCGCGCGGGCCGAGGTACTGGGCCAGTCGGTTGCTGCCACCGAGGAGAGGGCGGCAGCACTTCGTGAGGCCGCGGCGCGGATCTCGAGTGCCCTCGAATCCGCGCGAAGGGCCCGCGACGAGGCTCGAAGGACCCTAGAGCAGGCGGAGGATGCTCTGGCATCCGCCACGCGGACGGCCGACGAGTGCCGTCGCGGCCTCGATGCTTCTGCGGAGCGGCAGCGGGCCGCTGAACTGGAAGAACACGGGCTTCAATCCCGCCTGGCCTCCATGGAAGAGGCACACGCTCAGTTTGTCGGCTTCGAGGAGGGCGCGCGTGGGGTGCTGCTGGCTGCCCGCGCCGATCCCGCCCGGTTCCCGGAGCTGTGCGGCGCGTTGGCCGACCAGATAGAGGTATCGGATAAGTACCAGCCCGCCCTTGCCGCGGCCCTGGGGAGAAGGCTCCACTGCCTGGTCGTGGACAGCAGGGCGGCCATCCAGGCAATTAGCAGCTTCCTTGAAGCAGAGGGGATTGGAGGAGCCGCGGTCCTGGCCCTGGACGCGGTTCGCGCCAGGCACCCCTCGGCACCCCTCCCCGCGGACGGCGCCTATGTGCGCGCGGCCGACGTGGTGATCTCCGACGCGGCGATCAGGCCTGCGGTAGATGCCTTGCTGGGCGACGTGGCGATTGTGGCCGATCTGGATTGCGCGTGGGGGCTCTTCGCATCGGGCTTCTCGGGCCGAATTGTCACCCAGGACGGCACGTTGCTCTCCCCCGACGGCGTGCTGTGGCTGCGCGGGCGGCGTGGTCGCGACCTTATGCCGTTGGGACGCAACCAGGCGCTGGCCGCGCTGCGGTCCGACGCATCAAGGGCTTCATCCCGCAGGGAGACGGCCCAGATGCAGCGTCTGGCCGCCGCCGAGCAGGCGGCGGCCACCGAGGCCGCGCTTTCCGCACGTAGGGCCGAACGAGGCGCAGCGGCAGCAGCCCTGACCGAGTGCTCCCAGCGTCTGGCTCAACAGGAAGCCGAGGCCGCCCGCATCGCCGTGGACGAGGCTGCGCTGGCGGCAGAGGTGGCATCACGCGGCCTGGAGCTTCACATAAGGCGAGCAGAGGTGGACCGCCTCGCAGCCGATGTGCGGCGCCTCGAGGACGAGGCCGGGTATATGGAGACCCGCCTGGTGGAACTCGAACAGGAGGCCAGGCGGCTGGGTGGTGCTCGGGAAGCATTGGCACAGGAGGTGGCCGCGCGTCAGGTCGCCCTGGCACAGGTGGACGGAAACCTGGAGGCCCTGCGCGGGCGGCTGCGCGACCGCACCGCCGCCATCGAGGAGCTTGAGGCACGCCGTGCCGGATTAGCCCGTGACGCGGAAAGGATCTCCGCCGAACTGGATGCCGCCGCCGAGCACCGGCGTGAGGCGGTTGCCGCTCACGATGCGGTGCTCGCCGGACAGGCCGCCGGGAAGGCCAGGCTGGAGCGCCTGGCCGCCGAGCGGGCAGGATTGCGAGACCGCCTGGTGGTCCTAGGGGCGGAGCTCCACGCCGCGATCGAGGCTGCGCGGGCCAGAGAGGCGGCGCTGCATCGCGCCGAGCTGCGCAGCGCACAGGCGGACGCCGAACTGGCCGCGGCCGCGCAGCGCCTCAACGAGCAGTACGGCATCGCCCTGGAAGAGGCCGCCTCGCGCCGCCTTGAGGCCTCTCGCGACGAGGCCCGCCGCCATCTGGACGAACTGCGGACCGCGCTGCGGGAGCTGGGGCCCGTGAACCTGCGCGCGATCGAGGAGCACGCCATCCTGACGGCACGCGTGGAGGCCTTGCGCGGCCGCACCCATGATGTCCGCGCCGCCGCGGACGCGCTGAGGCACTCGATTGCGGTGATCAACGCGGCGCTGCGCGTGCGGTTCGATCAAACTTTCGTGGAGGTTGACCGGGAGTTCGGTCGGCTCTTCCAGCAGCTTTTCGAAGGGGGGCAGGGCTCCCTGGAGCTGGTCGAGGACGAGCTGGGCGCGGAGCCTGGGCTGGAGGTGATCGCCCAGCTTCCCGGCAAGAAGCGCCGATCCCTGGTCGCGCTCTCGGGAGGGGAGCGGGTGCTCGTGGCCCTGGCGCTGATCTTTGCGATGCTGCGGGTGCACCCCAGCCCGTTCTGCATCTTCGACGAGGTGGAGGCAGCCCTCGACGACGAAAACACCCGCCGGTTCACCGGCCTGCTGCGAGACCTGGCCCAGCAGACCCAGGTGCTCATCATTACCCACAACAAGGGCACCATGGCCGCGGCCGACGTGCTTTACGGCGTGACGATGCAGGAGCTGGGTACCTCCTCGCTGGTCTCGTTGCGGCTGGTGCCGTCCCAGAACGGGGGCGAGCCCGAGCCGCGCGAGGAACTTGGTGTGAGAGAGCCCTCGCGGCAGCGCGAAGCGGTCGCCCTTCCGGGCGAGTAGGCGAGCGTGTCGTCCGGATCCCCTGGCTGGTTTGCCCGGCTGCGCACTTCGCTCGGGCGCACGCGCGAGGCGATCTCCTCGCGCCTCGATGCCCTGCTGTTGGCACCCCCCGACGACGCGTTCTTCGCCGGCCTGGAGGAGGTTCTCATTGCCTCCGACGTGGGCGCCGGGCTGAGTGCCGAGATCGTGGAGCGGCTGCGCCGTGACCCTGGGGCCCGCACGGCCGAGGCAGTTCGCGCCGCGCTGGGGACGATCCTGCGCGACCTGCTGGGCGCGCCTGGCTCGTTGAGTCTCGATCCGGCTCCGGCGGTGGTATTGGTTCTGGGCGTAAACGGTTCGGGCAAGACCACGACGATCGGCAAGCTCGCCTTCAGAATGCGCCAGGAAGGCCGCCGCGTGATGATGGCGGCGGCCGACACCTTCCGTGCCGCGGCGATTGAGCAGCTCGAGCTGTGGGGCGAACGGGCCGGTGCCCCGGTCATCCGGCACCAGGCAGGAGCAGACCCGGCTGCCGTTGTCTTTGACGCCGCGCAGGCGGCGCAGGCGAGGGAAGCGGACGTGCTGATCGTGGACACCGCGGGCCGGTTGCACACCAAGGTCAACCTCATGGAGGAGCTCAAGAAGATGGATCGGGTGCTGGCACGCGCGCTGCCGGGTTCACCGATCGAGCGCCTGCTGGTTCTGGACGCGGGCACGGGCCAGAACGGCCTGGCCCAGGCGCGCCGCTTCCACGAGGCGGTTGGCCTGACCGGTGTGGTTCTCGCCAAGCTCGACGGGACGGCGAAGGGCGGGATTGCCGTGGCCGTGACGCGTGACCTGGGGGTTCCGATCGCTTTCGTCGGCATCGGAGAAGGCCTGGATGACCTCGTGCCGTTCGATCCCGCCGCGTTTGTTGCCGCGCTTCTGACTGCGTAGGCCCCTCTACGCGTAGGCCCCACCACACGTAGACCCCTCGGTCCTTGACGGCGCCCCCGCCCCTGCGCTATTGTGAGGAGGCTGTCAAGGAGTTTGCCTTGACAGATCGAGCCATATGGAACGCACGCTCGCCGGTCGCGACCGGGCCAACCGGATGTTCGACGCCTACGGGGCGCTGCTGACCGCGCAGCAGCAGCACCTCCTGCGCCGCTACTACCAGGACGACCTCTCGCTGGGTGAGATCGCCGCGGATCTGCGCGTGACGCGGCAGGCCGTACACGACGGCTTGCGCAGGGCACTGGTGGCGATGGAACGGCTGGAGGGCGCGTTGGGGCTCGCGGCGCGGCAGGATCACTACTCCACTCCCGCGCCGCGTTCGACGCCGAAGACGCGGGAGCAGAGGGTGGAGCTGCGCGGCCGGGTCTGGGCTTTTCAGTCGGTCTCAGGTGTCTTCGCGCACCGTCGCTTCGACGCCGGGACGCATCTGTTGATAGATGCGATCGAGGTGCGCCGCGACGACCGCATCCTGGATCTGGGATGCGGCTACGGCGCGGTCGGCCTGGTGGCGGCCGCGCTTGCGACGCGCGGCCGAGTGTGGCTGGTGGATCTCAACCGGCGCGCCGCGTGGATGGCGCATGTCAACGCCGCCGCGCACGGGCTGACCAATGTCTGCGTGCTGGTGGGCGACGGGGCCGCCCCGTTCCGGGACGGTTCCGTTGACCTGGTGGTCACCAATCCGCCCATACGGGCTGGGCGCCGGGTGGTGACGGAGTTCATTGAAGGGGCGTGGCGGGTGCTGCGGCCCGGAGGCCGGTTCTACATGGTCGTGCGCACGGCACAGGGCGCTCTAACGCTTGCGCGCCTCGTGGCCGGGCGTTTCGGCGAGGCCCGCCAGGTGAGGGCGGCCGAGGGATATCGCGTCTACGAGGCCCGGCGCAAGCACGATGCGAAGGCGAAGGTGATCGTCGGTGTTTGAGGCGCTGCAGTCCAGGTTGGGGGAGATCGTCCGCAAGATCGCCGGCCGCGGGGTGTTGAGCCCCCAGGATGTTGAGGCGGTGTTGCGCGAGGTGCGGATGGCCCTGCTGGAAGCCGATGTGAATTTCCGCGTGGCGCGTGATTTCGTCGAGGGGGTCCGCGCGGCGGCGGTCGGGCAGGAGGTGTGGAAACACCTGACTCCTGGCCAGCAGGTGGTCAAGATCGTGCACCAGGAGCTGATCCGGCTCCTGGGAGGAGCGGCGCGCGAGCTGCGCGTGGCGGCAGCGCCCCCCACGATCATCCTGCTGGTCGGTCTGCACGGCGTAGGCAAGACCACGACCGCGGGTAAGCTGGCCGGTTACCTGCGGCGCCGGGGCCGCTCACCCCTGCTGGTGGCCACTGACCTGAAGCGGCCCGCCGCGATCCGGCAGCTCGAGATCGTGGGAGATCAAGTGGGAGTGCCCGTGTTCGCCCGTCACGGGGAGACGGATCCGATCGGCGTGGCGCGCGCAGCGGTGGAGGCGGCAGTTGCGGACGGGCACGACGTGGTCATTGTGGATTCGGCGGGCCGGCTGCACGTGGACGACGACCTGATGGCCGAACTTACCGGGATGCACTCGGCTCTGGCACCGCACGAGATCCTGCTGGTACTGGACGCGATGGCAGGGCAGGACGCGGTCCGGATGGCAGAGCAGTTCGGCGCGCGGATCCCGCTGGACGGCGTGGTGCTCACCAAACTTGATGGCGATGCCCGCGGGGGCGCGGCGCTTTCGGTCGTGGCTACGATTGGCAGGCCGATCCTGTTCGTCGGGGTGGGAGAGCGCCCCGATGCGCTGGAGCGGTTTCACCCGGACCGCATGGCCTCCCGCATCCTGGGCATGGGCGATATGCTGACGCTGATAGAGCGCGCGGAAGGGGCCGTCTCGGCGGAGGCGGCGGCCGAGCTCGAGCGCAAGCTGCGGCGGCATCAGTTCACCTTTGCCGACTTCCTGGAGCAACTGCGCCAGGTTCGTAAGATGGGACCACTGGAGCAACTGATCGAGATGGTCCCGGGCTACGCCCGCATCCGTGAGGCGGGTGCGTCCGTGGACGAAGGGCAACTGAGTCGAGTCGAGGCCATGATCCAGTCCATGACACCACAGGAGCGCGACACGCCATCGGTCATTGATGGCAGCCGCCGCCGCCGCATCGCGCGGGGGAGCGGGGTAACCGTGCAGGACGTCAATCGGTTGTTGAAGCAGTTCGAGCAGGTGCGCCGGCTCGTGCGGCACGCGGACGAGCGCGGCCGGGGCGCAGGTGGCACACGTTCTAGGACGGCACCCATACCCAAGGAGGCAGACCGATGGCAGTGAAGATCCGACTCATGCGAATAGGAGCCAAGCACCAGCCGTCGTACCGCGTGGTGGTGGCCGACTCAAAGGCCCCCAGAGGCGGCAGGTACCTAGAGGCGCTCGGTCACTATAACCCCAGGACCGAGCCCTCAACGATACAGATTGACGAGACAAAGGCGCGCTCCTGGCTCGACCGGGGGGCCCGGCCCTCGGACGCGGCCCGCGTGCTGCTGGTGAAGACTGGCATCCTCCCTCGCTGGGAGACCGATCGCTCCGGCGGCGCGTGAGGCGCGGTTTGAATCGCCATGCCAGGGGCTGATCTGCGGGCGTTAGTCGAGTACTTGGTCCGGGGGTTGGTGGACGATCCCGGTGCGGTAGGCGTGCGGGCAACCGAGCGTGACCGCCTGGTCATCATAGAGATCCGAGTGGCCGTGGGGGATCTGGGCAAGGTGATCGGCCGCCGTGGGCGTATCGTGGGGGCGATTCGCACCCTTGCCAGGGCTGCGGCCTCCTCCGATGGCCGGCGCGTAATAGTGGAAATTGTGCAGCAGTCCAGTCTGGGATGATGGAGGCCGGAATGGGGATAACCGTGGTTCGACCGGTAGTTGTAAAGGCCATAGTCACAGAGATGTTCAAGAGGCAGTACCTGAGTGAGCTTGAGGATACCATCCGGCGCCTCGACGCCATGGTCACGCAGATTGATACCCAGATCCGCCGCTCCGAGTTGGAGCGGCAGGTTTCCCCGCAGTCGCGGGCGATCCGACAGCAGCTCGAGGTGGAGCGGTCCAGGCAGGAAGCCGCCCGCTTGGAGCTGGCGGCGCGCATGAAGGAGGCCGAGGCGCTCGAGCTCCAGTCCGAGTTCTCCCAGGGCACTCTGGAGAGCACGGTTGAGCTCAGCGTCGGCGACAACTTCTTCACGCGACTGGCGCGAGCCGAGGTCGTCATCAAGGATGGGATTGTCATCGAGATCCGTGAAGGCTAGCAGAGGGCTGCCGGATCCTGCCGACCTCGTCACGGTGGGACGCGTGGTCCGGCCGCACGGGCTGCGCGGCGAGGTAGGGGTACGCCTGGAGACGGATTTCCCGGAGCGGTTCGAGCGTCTGAGAGAGGCCTACTTGATTCAGGCCGGCCGCGTGGAGGCAGTCGAGATAACAGGCAGTCGGCCGCACAAGGAAGGCCTGCTGCTCACCATCCACGGGGTCGGCGACCTGGAAGCAGCCGAACGATTGCGCGGCGCAGAGATCGCGGTCTCCCGCGACGCCGTGGTGCCCCTTGAGGAAGGCGCCTTCTATGTGTTCGAGATCTTAGGTCTGCGCGTGCGGACCGAGGAGGGGCGGCTGCTGGGCACCGTTGCCGAGGTAATACGGGCGCCGGCCAACGACGTCTACGTGGTCCGGGGTGAGGCAGGAGAGATCCTACTGCCGGCCACGCGTGAGGTAGTGCGCAGAGTTGATCACGCCTCGGGCGAAATGGTCGTCGCCCTCCCGCCCGGTCTGGAGGAGCCGGATCGTGCGCATTGACATAGTGACGATCTTCCCCGAGGCGCTGACCCCGCTGGAGGTCTCGATCCTCGGCCGCGCTCGCGCGCGGGGTCTGGTGGAGATCTCGGTCGTGGACCTGAGGGACTACACGTCCGATCGCCACCGGCAGGTGGACGACCTGGCGTACGGAGGCGGTCCTGGCATGGTTATGAAGCCCGAGCCGTTCTTCGCGGCGGTTGAGGCACTGACGCCCCCGGAGCGCCCGCGCCCACGCGTCCTGCTGACTTCCCCGCAGGGCCGCCGCTTCGATCAGCGGGCCGCAGAGGAGCTCTCCCGCGAGCCGCACCTGATCGTGCTGTGCGGCAGATACGAAGGAGTGGACGAACGGGTGGTGGAGGGGCTCGGTGTCGAGGAGTTCTCGATAGGCGACTACGTGCTGACCGGCGGCGAGCTTGCCGCGATGGTCATCGTGGATGCCACGGTGCGGTTGATTCCCGGGGTCGTAGGCGACGCCGCGTCGGTTGCGGCGGAGTCGTTCGCCGGCGGGCTGCTCGACCACCCGCACTACACGCGTCCGGCCGATTTCCGCGGGCTTCGGGTGCCCGAAGTATTGCTGAGCGGGCACCACGAGGCGATCCGGCGGTGGCGCCGCCGCGAACAACTGCGGCGCACACTGGCCCGGCGGCCGGACCTGATTAGCTGGGATGCTCTGGGCGACGAAGACCGCGCGCTGCTGCGCGACGATGACGCCTAAGGCGGGCTGTGCTACAATCATCAGTCGTGACTGCGGCGCCGCAGGATGCGTCGGCCGACAGGGAGGCAAAAGTGATGGATAAGCTCAAGATGGTGGAGGCCGGTCAGGTAAAGAAGAAGGTCACAGCCTTCACTCCCGGCGACACCGTGCGGGTCCACATCCGCGTCATCGAGGGCGGGCGCCAGCGCGTGCAGGCGTTCGAGGGCACCGTTATCTCGCGACGCGGCGCGGGCGTGAATGAGTCGTTCACCGTGCGGCGCATCAGCCACGGGATCGGCGTGGAGCGCGTCTTCCCCGTGCACTCGCCACGGGTTGAGAAGATTGACGTGGTCCGCCGCGGCAAGGTACGGCGCGCCAAGCTATACTTCCTCAGGGGAAGGGTCGGCAAGGAGACGCGCATCAAGGAACGGCGCTAGTCCCGGTCCCAGCAACATGAGCCGCGACCTCCTGGCCCTTGCCGAGCGCATCCCGTTCGGTATACCCACGCTGATCATCGCCCTGGCGCTGGGGCTGTTCCTGCTGCGCCAAACCGTCCGCCGCATCTACCGAATCCCGCCGGCGGTGCGCCTCTCGATCGTCGAGACGCTGGACGCCACGATCTTCGCGGCGCTGATCAGCCTGGTCATCATCGTCTTTGTCGTCCAGGCCTTCTTCATCCCCTCGGGTTCCATGGAGCCCACCCTGCGCGTCGGCGACCGCATACTGGTAGGCAAGTTCGCCTACCGGCTGTGGGATCTCCGCCGCGGGGACACCATCGTCTTCCGGTATCCGCTGAACCCAAACAAGGATTTCGTCAAGCGTGTCGTGGGTCTGCCCGGGGAGCGCGTCGAGCTGAAGGAAGGGCTGGTGCTGATCAACGGTCGGCCGCTGGGAGAGCTGTACCCGACCGTGATGCCCGGGGGCGATAGGGCCTGCTCCAGCAACTACGGCCCCGAGGTAGTACCGTCCGACAAGGTGTTCGTATTGGGCGACAACCGGTGCAACAGCGAGGACAGCCGGTTCTTCGGGTTCGTCCCGATCAAGAACGTGGTGGGGCGGGCGATGGTGGTCTACTGGCCGCCCGAAAGGATTGGTCTTGTGCGGTGACCCGGCCCCTTGCGCTCTTCACCAGAGAGCGCGAGGCCTGGGCGCAAGGTATCTCACCGGTGGCCGGTTTGGACGAGGCGGGTCGCGGGCCGCTCGCAGGCCCCGTGGTTGCCGCCGCCGTCATCTTCCCCTGCGAACGTTCGATTCCCAACCTGCGTGACTCCAAGCAGCTCACACCCCGGATGCGTGAAGCGGTGTTCGACGCAATCCAGGCCTCTGGTGCGCTGATAGGCATCGGCATCGCCGATGTGGCGGAGATCGACCGCCACAACATCCTGGGTGCGACCAAGCTGGCATGGGGCCGGGCGGTCGCGTCGCTCGGGCAGGTACCGGCGCTGGTCCTGGTGGATGGGAACGTGAGGGCCCCCCTGTCCATGCCCCAGGTGACGCTGGTGCGGGGTGACCAGTGCTGCGCTTCGATCGCCGCTGCTTCTGTGGTCGCCAAGGTCACCCGGGACCGCTTGATGGTTGATCTCGATCTCCACGAGCCGCGCTACGGGTTTGCCAGGCACAAGGGCTACGCTACCCCACAGCACCTGGCCGCGCTGCGGCGGTGGGGGCCCACCCCGGTGCACCGCCGCGCCTTCCTGCCCCCCGGCATTCCTTCCCTGCTTGGCCGATAACAACGGCAGTATGGAGTCTCCACACTCACACGCCCTTGGCGCGGCCGGCGAGGCCGCCGCCGCGGCCTGGCTTGCACAGCAGGGATACCAACTGCTGGCGCGCAACGTGCGCACCCGATACGGCGAGATAGACCTGGTGGTGCGCTGTGGGGCCGTTGTGGTCTTCGTTGAGGTGAAGAGCCGCACGGGCGCGCGGTTCGGGCACCCCGGGGAGGCCGTCGCCGTTGCCAAGCAGCGCCGCCTCGCGAGGCTCGCGTCGGCGTACCTGCTGACCCACGGGCTGGAAGGGTGCGCAACGCGTTTTGACGTGATCGCCGTGCATGCCACTCCCAATGGAGGGGTGGGGCAGATCGAGCACATCCCCGACGCGTTTCAGGTGATGTTAGAATGAACCGAATGCCAGCGGCCCGGTTGAAGTCAGGTTCCCGAGGAGGATATCCGATGTCTCGCAGGCAGGCGTTCGTGAGGGCAATTCTGGCCCTGACCGCTACGGCCGGCGCAATGGCCGGGCCGGCCGCGCTCCACGTTTGGGCGCAGCAGACAGTCTGGAAGAAGGTTCCCGCTATCGTCCTGGTGGCGCCGGAGCAGGATCCCAGACTACAGGTCGCGCGCGAGGCGGTCGACTTCTGGAACCGCACATTCTCCGAAATAGGCACTCCATTCCGGCTCGGACCCGCTGTTCAGTCAAAGGAAGCAGTGCCGGTCAGCTATCTGAGGACACTTAGCGAACAGGTGTCGCCGGTTGCCTGGTTTGATTTCCCAGAGAGCATCCAGAGACTGCCGGGGGACATCATCGTGGTGTTGTCGGACGGGGACATCGTGTCGTTCGCCGCCCATTCACGGTCCGCGGAGAAAGTGCTGATAGCGATCAGGAGCCACCGCCTCTTGCCGACGGCGCTGCCCAACGTCTACCGCAACGTGATTGCCCACGAGTTGGGGCATGCCGTTGGACTTGGTCACAACAGCGATCCCACCATGTTGATGTGTGGACGTCCGGCCCCCTGCCGCCCTGATGCGTTTCGGTCCGATACCGAGCGGTTCTTTCCGCTGACCGAGCAAGAGAAGGCACAGCTATTGCGCACGTATCCGACGACTTGGACTAGCCGTTGACGATCAGCGGGCTTGGGCGATCTACCCGGAGGGAACCGAGGCGGGTTACGCCAATAGGTAATCGAGGATCCGATCAGCGGCGTCTGTTCCCTGGCGGATGCAGTCAGGTATGCCGGTGCCCCCGTAGCCGGCGCCCGCGAGAGCCAGGTTGGGAAGGGCCCGCAGCTCCGTACCGATCGCCTCGAGCCGGTCGAGGTGCCCGGTAAGGTACTGGGGCATCGAGTTCGGCCAGCGTGCCACTCTTACGAAGACCGGATCGGCGTCTATGCCCAGCGTACTGCGAAGATCCCGACGCACCAGCGATACCAGCCGGTCATCGTCCTCCTGGAGGACGGCCTCACGCCCGGCGGCACCGAGGTAGCACCGCAGTAGCACCAGGTCGGGCGGCGCCCGGCGCGGCCACTTGGACGACACCCAGGTGCACGCGGTTATCTCCAACGGCTCGTCACGGGCGACCACGAAGCCGTGGCCCACAAGCGGATGGCGCACCTCCTGGCGTCGGAAGGCCAGCGTTACCGCCGCGGTGGACACGTATGGGATTGCCCCCAGCAGGGAGGCCAGCCGGGGCGCCACAGGCCTCAGCAGCGCGGCGCTGGCGAAGGCAGGCGCCGTCAGCACCACCCCGTCGGCGATGATGGTTTCGCTGTTGTCGAGGTGGAGCGCGTAGGATGTGCGCCCGCGCTCCACCACCGGCACCAAGCGCACCACGGACCTTCCGGTTACCAAGCGCGCGTTGTCGTTACCGCGGGGGCCGCCCAGCGCCCCAACTAGGGCCTCGACGAGCTCGCCTACACCGCCCGTCAGACTCAAGAACATGGGGCTGGGACTACCGGTAGCGGCCGCCGCCATCAGCTTCCTTCGTGCCATCGCCGCCAGCACCAGGCTGCGGTGGCTGGCTTCCCACTCGAGGAGTTGCGGGAACGTTGCCCGCAGGCTCAACGCATCCGCATCGCCGGCATAGATGCCTGCCAACATCGGGCCGGCCAGGCGGGCCACCACCGCGTCGCCCAGCCGCCGCCGGATGAAGGCGCCCATGGTTTCGTCCGTGGCCTCCTGCCTGCGGGGGAGCACCAGGTCGAGGCCTGCGCGGAGCTTCTCCAGGGGTGATAGCAGGCGCGTGCGCACCATCGGCGCAAAGCGCGACGGCACGCCCAGAGCCAGGCCCTCCGGGAACGGGTGCAGCTTCCCGCGGAAGGCGACGTAGACCGGCTGGCCCGGCAGGGTGCCGATCAGGCGATCACCCAGCCCCAGCGCACGGCAGAGGTTGGCCGCCCAGGGCTTGGTGGCGAGGAACGAGTCCGGCCCAGCCTCGACCAGGCAGCCGCCGATCCGCTCGGTGAGCAGCTTGCCGCCCAGGCGTAGCTCCTGCTCGACGAGCGTGCACCTGATCCCCAGGTCGCGCGCCCTGCGGTCGAGCGCCAGCGCATGGGCCGCCGCCAGGCCGGTGATTCCGCCTCCCACGATAGCGACGTGCGCGCTCACTGGACCGGTTGCTCTATCGCGAAGGAGGCAGCGGCTTCTCCCACCAGGTCGGCCAGCGCCTCGATCAGGAGCGGGCTATCGTTGAGCGACGCCACACGCACCAGGCGCAGGCCCGCGGACGCGGCCAGTGCGCGGCACTCGATGTCAATGTCGTAGAGTACCTCCAGGTGGTCGGAGACGAAGCCCACCGGGCAGACCACCACGGCCTGCGCCCCGCCGCCAAGTCCACGCAGCACCTCGCGGATGTCCGGCCCCAGCCAGGGCTCCGCGGTGCGGCCGGCGCTCTGGTAGGCCAGAATCCACTCCTGGATGCCGGACCGGTCTGCGATTCCCTGGCAGGTGCGGTGCAACTCTTCGGTATACGGATCCCCACCGGCGAGGGCCTGCTTGGGCAGGCTGTGGGCCGTGAAGACCACGGGAGCAGTCCTGCGCACCCCCTCCGGAAGGGTTGCCAGCGCGTCCCCCAGGCGGCCTGCCACCGCGTCCAGGAAGCGCGGATGCTCGCCCCACCTCTCCACGTACCGCAGCGACAGCGCCAGCGTCCTCTCACGCGCCGCCTCGGCCGCCGCGATGTATGCGCCGGCGCCCAGGCGCGAGTAGTGCGGCGCCAAGGCCAGTCCCACGCCCGCGGTGATCCCGTCGGCGGCCATGGCGGCGACGGTCTCTGCGATGAACGGCGGGGAGTGCCGCATTCCGGCATAGACGCGGAAACGCCCGGGCGTGTCACCATCGAGGCGGGCCTGCAGGGCGGCGGCCTGTCGCCGCGTGATCTCCGGCAGCGGAGAGCGCCCGCCGATCGCGCGGTAGCGCTCCCCAAGCTCGCGCAGCATCTCGGGCGACGGCGGCCTGCCTCTCCGGACACTTGTGTAGAAGCCTTCCAGGTCCTCGGGGCCAGAAGGGCTGCCGTAGGCCATCAGCAGAACCCCTATCATGGGCGCCTGGGTGCGGCCTGGGTGTGCTCGTGGACCAGTTCGACAAGTCGCCGCAGATGATCCGGCGGCGTCTGCGGCAGGACGCCGTGGCCAAGGTTGAAGATGTGGCCGGGCCGCGCGGCCGACTCGCTCAGGATCTCGCGCGCGGCCGCCGCGGCGACCTCAAACGGTGCCAGGAGAGTCGCCGGGTCCAGGTTTCCCTGGATTCCGGCGTCGCCGATCCGTGCCCACGCGTCGGACAGACGGATGCGCCAGTCCACGCCGATGACGTCGCCCCCGGCCCGCGCCATCAGGGGCAGCAGGCCTGCGGTGCCGGTGCCGAAATGGATTACCGGTACGTTCAGCGCGACCAGCGCACCGAACAGCCGCTGCATGTGCGGCATGACCGCGGTCTCGTAGTCGCGCGGCGCCAGCGCGCCCACCCACGAGTCGAAGAGCTGCACGGCCCCTGCACCCGCGGCCACCTGGGCCTGCAGGTACGCGATCGTCGCGTCGGTCAGGCGGTGCATGAGCCGGTGCCAGACCGCGGGCGCGCCGTGGAGCATCTCCTTGGTGTGCGGCAGGTCTCGCGAGCCGCGGCCCTCGATCAAGTAGCTGGCCACGGTGAACGGCGCGCCGGCGAATCCGATCAGCGGCACGCGGATCTCCCCCCGTATGAGCCTGATCGCCTCCAGCACGAATGACAGATCGAGCTCTGGCTCAAGGGGGCGCAGCGCGTCCACCTGTGCCTCCGTGCGGACCGGCGTGCCTATCACCGGTCCCGTGCCCTCGACGATGTCGAACGGCACGCCCAGGCCGATCAGGGGAAGCATGATGTCTGCGAACAGGATCGCCGCGTCCACGCCCAACTGCTCCACCGGCAACAGCGTTACCTGGGCGCACAGCTCCGGCGTGCGGCACAACTCAAGCATGGAGTGGCGTGCCCGGAGCGCCCGGTATTCCCTCTGGTAGCGGCCGGCCTGGCGCATGAACCACACCGGGGTACAATCGGTGGGCTCGCGGCGGCAGGCACGCAGGAACCGATCGTTCATGCGGGTTCGTAGGGGCACAAAGGGTCTTCGCCCAGGAAGTCACCAGTATGCGCGAAGGCGCGCGCCCTCGATCCCCCACAGATCGCCTTGAACTCGCAGCGGCCGCACCGGCCCCGCAGCCGCGAGGTGTCGCGCAGCGCGGTGAAGAGGGGGCTCGCGCGGTAGAGCTCAACCAGTGAGGCGGTCCTTACGTTCCCGGCAGCCAGCGGGAGGAATCCTGATGGCGCCACACCGCCGGTCCTTGAGATGAACAGAATGCCGTTGCCGTCACGAATGCCGAACCCCCGCCCGATGCTGCTGTTGTGCACCCCGGCGCCGTCCAGCCCGGCGGAGTGCAGCCCGGCGGCGTGCATCCGCGCCAGCGCCACGCGCCGGAACTGAGGCGCCTCCGTGGTCTTGATCGCGAAAGGGGCCTGCTCGCTCAGTCCGTAGAGCCACTCCATCAGCCGCTCCGCGTCCCCGGCCGCTATCTCGCGCAGCGCGGTCCCGCGCCCCACCGAGATCAGGAAGAAGAGACTCCACCGTTCGACGCGCATCGAGGTCAGCAGATCGTAGATTGCCGGCAGATCGCCCGCGGTCTCCTCGGTTGCGAGGGTGTTGACTTGGAGTGGGATCTCAGCCTCGGCAACCCACCTCGCGGCCTGCATGGTCATCTCGAAGCAGCCCGGCACGCCACGGAACGCGTCGTGGCGATCGGAGGCGGAACCGTCGAGGCTCAGCGACATGCTCTGGACGCCACAGGCGCGCAGCCGGCGGACGGCCTCCTGGGTCAGGAGGGTTGTGCCGCTGGGCGCCAGCGAGACACCGATTCCCAGGCGACCGGCCTCCTCGAGCAGTTCGTACAGGTCGGCCCGCTTGAGGGGGTCACCGCCGGTGAACACCATGTGCGGCAGCGGATTGCCGAAAGCCAGCACCTGATGCAGCAGCGCGCCGGCTTCATCCGTACTCAGCTCGTCCGGGTCGCGGTCCACCACTGCTTCCGCGCGGCAGTGGCGACAGGCAAGGTCGCAGGCCCGGGTGAGTTCCCAGTAGACGAGCATGGGCGCCCGGGCGTACACGTATCCGGATTGCGCCGCCCGTACCGCCTCGTACGACGGCTCAATTCCCCTGGGCCGGACGCGTGGGGGCGGCATCATGTGGTTGCTTCCGCGAACGCGGCCCGCGCCGCCGCGACCGTGTGCGCGATGTCTTCCTCGGTGTGCGACGCCGATACGAACCAGGCCTCAAACTGCGAGGGCGGGAGCAGCACGCCCCGGGAGAGCATCCCCCGGAAGAACCGCGCGAACCGGGTCACATCCGCCGCCCGGGCGGCCTCGTAGTCGCGGGGCGGGTCTGTGGTGAAGAACACTGTCAGCAGCGAGGCCGCGCGCGTGACCGATGCCGAAACCCCGGCCTCGGCCGCCGCTTCGGTAAGCCCCTGGGCAAGGCGGGCGGTGAGGGCATCAAGCCTTTCGTAGAACGAAGGGTCTGTTAGGCGCCCCAGCGTCGCTGCCCCGGCCGCCATCGCCAGTGGGTTCCCAGAGAGGGTTCCTGCCTGGTACACCGGGCCCAGCGGCGCAACGGTCTCCATAACCTCGCGCCGGCCGCCGTAGGCGCCAACAGGCAGTCCCCCGCCGATGATCTTGCCCAGACAGGTCAGATCGGGCTTGATCCCGTACCGTGCCTGCGCGCCTCCCCATCCAAGCCGGAAGCCGGTGATGACCTCGTCAAAGATGAGCAGCGCCCCCTCCCCTGAGGTGATGGCGCGCAGCCCGTCCAGGAACCCTGCCACCGGTGGGACCACGCCCATGTTGGCCGCCACGGGTTCGATCATGACCGCGGCGATCGCCCCTGGGTTGGCCGCAAAGAGCGCCCGCACCGCGTCCAGGTCGTTGTACTGGGCTACCAGCGTGTCGGCGACCGCGGCTGCCGGCACCCCGGCGCTGCTGGGCAGCCCGAAGGTGGCCACCCCAGAACCCGCCTGCGCGAGCAGGGGGTCGGCGTGACCGTGGTAGCAGCCGGCGAACTTGACGATCTTGTCCCTTACGGTGAACCCACGGGCCGCGCGGATCGCGCTCATCGAGGCCTCGGTGCCGGAACTGACGAAGCGCATCCGTTCCATGGTCGGCACCGCGGCGCGGATCAGACGGGCCAGCTCGACCTCGCCGGGAGTGGGCATGCCGTAGCTGGTCCCCTCCGCGACCCGCTGCTGGATGGCCGCAACCACTTCCGGGTCGGCGTGTCCCAGGATCAGCGCTCCCCAAGAGCCGATATAGTCCAGGAACTCGCGGCCGTCGAGATCGGTCAGGCGTGCGCCGCGCGCGGAGCGTACCACGAGCGGGTCGCCTCCGACCGCGCGAAACGCCCGCACCGGGCTGTTCACGCCTCCCGGAAAGAAGCCCTCGGCTTCCTTGAAGAGGGCCGCGCCCCGAGGCCCTGCGGCTGTGAAATCGTCCATCCCAGACCTCACACCTCTCCGGACCCCTCTGGGTCCACTGCCAGGTCAAACAGCTCGCCGGCTAGCTCCAGGGCGCGCGTGTCTTGGCGGGCGGCCGACCTGCGCAGTTGCACGATCGGCTTCTGGAGCAGCTTGCGCGCCACGGCTTCGGCGACCACGCGGACCGCCGCGTATTGCGCCTCGTCCAGGCCCTGCAGGCGCGCGCGCCCGCGCGCAAGCTCGCCTGCCACGATGTTGTCCGCCCGATTGTGCAGCGCGGTGATCAGCGGCACCGCCATACGGGAGGCCATCCATTCCTCGAATCCTGCCAGGGCTGCCTCGACGATCTCCTCGGCTCGGGCCAGTTCCTCGGGAGGAACCTGCCCGGAGGCGATCTCGACGGGGAGTTGGTCAAGCACGTGAAGCGTGACTCCCGGTAACGAGGCCACCGCTGCATCCACGCCGCGGGGCATGCCCAGGTCAATCACCAGCAGGGGCTTGTCCCGGTCTTCGCCGATCATGGCCGGCGACACGAGCGGCGCATTGGCTCCCACGCAGACCACCATTAGATCAACACCCGGGCCTGCTGCCGCGATCGCCTCAAGGGGGACCGCTTCGGCTCCGGCAAGCACGGCCAGCCCGCGGGCCGCATCCAGGGTGCGGTTGGCCACGGCCACTACCCGGGCTCCAGCCGCTACGAGGAGCTTGACGACGAGTCCGGCCACCTCTCCGGCTCCTACCACGAGCGCGGCCCGCCCGTTCAGCGAACCCAACGCGCGCTTGGCAAGGGACAACGCGGCCCGGGGAACCGAGGGCGCGCTGCGGGAGACGCCGGTCTCGCGGCGCACGCGGCGCCCGGTGGTGATGGAGAGCGCCATCAGCCGGTTAAGCACTGGTCCGGTGCTCCGGTCCAGACGCGCCAGGTCAAAGGCGCGCTTCACCTGCCCTAGTATCTGCTGCTCGCCCAGCACCATCGAGTCCAGGCCGGCTGCCACGCGCATCACGTGCCGGGCGGCCGGTATCCCGCAGTGCTGGTAAAGCGAAGGAGCGAACGCCTCGGGGGGCACGCCGCGGGCGGCGGCGAGCAACTCGGCCACCTCGGCCATCAGGGGTGCGCCGGGCGTAATCAGGTACACCTCGGTGCGGTTGCAGGTGGAAAGCATCATGCACTCGCGGATCCCCCCCCGTCCACGCAGCGTGCCGAGGACCGTAGGGAGATCCGCCTCGGCGAAGGCCATGCGCTCACGGATCTCGACGGGCGCAGTCTTGTGGCTGAGCCCGATTGCCGACAAGATCATCGGATGGTTCAACCCCCGTTACCCTCCGTCAACCAGCGCACGGCGTCGGCTGCGGCATAGGTGATGATGAGATCGGCCCCTGCGCGGCGTATGGCGGTCAGCACCTCGAGCGTCGCGCGGCGTTCCTCGACCCACCCAAGCTGCGCCGCCGCCCTGAGCATTGCGTACTCGCCACTGACGTGGTAGGCCGCGATCGGAAGATCCACTGCTTCCCGGGCTGCGCGTATCACGTCCAGGTACGCGTGGGCGGGTTTGATCATGACGATGTCGGCGCCTTGCTCGGCGTCCAGCGCAACCTCGCGCAGGGCCTCGCGCACGTTGGCCGGATCCATCTGGTAGGTCCGCCGGTCGCCGAACTGCGGGGACGACCCTGCCGCCTCGCGGAACGGGCCGTAGAGGGCCGAGGCGTACTTGGCGGCGTAGGCCATCACGCCTACCTGGCTGAAGCCGGACGCGTCGAGCGCCTCCCGGATGGCGGCGACCTGGCCGTCCATCATGGCGCTGGGTGCAACCACGTCAGCGCCGGATGCGGCGTGCGAGGCCGCGGTGCGGGCCAGCAGGCCGAGGGTGGCATCATTGTCCACCTGCTCACCCACGACGATCCCGCAGTGCCCGTGATCGGTGTAGGCGCACAGACAGACGTCGGTCATGATCACGAGCGCGCGGTTCCCGCTGCGCAGCAGGCGCACTGCCTCCTGGACTATGCCGTCGTCGGCGTAGGCGCCGCTGCCATCCGCATCCTTCGCGTCGGGAACGCCGAACAGCAGCACGGCCTGGATGCCGAGACTTGCCAGGCCGTCCACCTCGCGGACGAGCTCATCGGGAGAGAACCGCATCTGGCCCGGCAGGGAGGAGATCGGCTCCCTGACGCGGCGGCCTGGACGGACAAACAGCGGCGCAACGAACATCTCCGGATGCAGGCGGGCCTCCCGGACGAGCCGGCGGAGCGCATCTGTGGTCCGCAGCCGGCGCGGACGCACCCGCAGATCAGCGCGGGGTATGATCTCTGACATCTCTGTCTCCTTTGGTCCCGGCGAGCCGCCCGCCGCCGTGGGCGACCAGGGCGGCGATCAACCCATCCGTGGTGTGCTCCGAGGCGACGACGGTCGCCCCGAACCCCTCATCTGCGACCGCTGCAGCCGTGACCGGTCCGATGCATCCTATCACCATTGCCCGGAGGCCGTCGCGCTCCTCTCCCAGCAACCTTACCAGGCCGCGGACGGTCGAGACGCTCGTGAAGAGCACGGTGTCCACAGCCCGCGATCCGATGAGCCGGCGCACTTCGATGCGGGACCCCTCCGGCGCCAGCACCGTTCTGTAGGCCGTCACCTCGTCAACGGTCGCGCCCCGCGCGATCAGCGCCTCGCCCAGCGCAGGGCCGGCCGCGTCCGTGCGGGGCAGCAGGATCCTCAGGCCAGATACGTCATCCAGCGCCTCGGCGACCGCACCGGTGAGGAACCGTGGCGGCATCAAGGCGACCCGAACCCCGGCCTTCTGTAGGACCGCGGCGGTAGCCGGTCCTATCGCTGCCCAGCGCGGGCGGGTTCCTCCTGCGAGCTTGACTTCCAGAGCCCGGGCCCGAGCAAGGACCGCGCGCGCGCCGTTCGTGCTGGTGACCACAACCCAGTCGTACTGGTCAATCACCCGCAGGGCGGCGTCGAGCGATCCGCCCGGTCGCGGTCCGGCTATGGTGATCGTTGGAACCGCCACCGGCTGCGCTCCCAGCCGGCTCAGCCGCTCACACATCTGCCGACTCTGGCGGCGCGGTCGCGTGACCAGGATGCGCCGCCCCTCCAGCGGCAGCCCTTCTGCGCTCACCGGACCGCCTCCGCCAAGAGTTCGCCCGCGCCCAGGTCCAAGAGCCTGGCTGCCAGTCGCCTGCCCAGTTCCGCTGGTTCCGTGGTGTCGCCCTCGGCTTGATCCCGCACGATGCGCCCTCCAGAAGGGTCCAGTACCGCACCTTGGAGCAAGACGCGTGTCCCATCGGTGGTGGCCAGTGCCGCGATCGGGCGCTGGCATCCTCCACCCAGGGCAGCCAGGAAGGCCCGCTCCGCCTCCACCGCGGCCCGTGTCTGAGGGTGATCCACCACAGAAAGCCGCCCGCCGAGCCGGCTCTGGTCACAACGGCACTGGATCACCACCGCACCCTGGCCGACCGCCGGGAGCATCACCGTGGGATCCAACCGCTCCGCGGCGCGATGGGCAAGGCCGAGCCGCTCCAGACCCGCCGCGGCGATCACCAGGGCGTCCACCCCGCCCGCCTCGAGCTTCCGGATCCGTGTGTCCACGTTGCCCCTGAGGTCGCGCACCACCAGAGACAGATGCGCGGCGAGCAGGAACGCCCGGCGCCGCGGGCTGCCGGTGCCCACAACGCTGCCAGGGGCAAGGGCGCGCAGCCCGATCCCGTCCCTCGTCACCAGCGCATCCCTGGGATCCTCGCGCGGCATGAACGCCGCCAGCATCAGGCCGGGCGTGGGTTCGCCAGGGAGGTCCTTGGCGCTGTGAACGGCTATGTCAACTCTCTCTGCGAGCAGCGCGGCCTCGATCTCGCGCACGAACGCCCCCACGCCTAGTGACACCGCGGGCCGGTCGGGGTGCTGATCCCCCAGCGTTCGGATAGTGACCATCTCGCAATCCACGCCCCTGCCTTCCAGCGCCGCGGCTACAAGAGCGGTCTGCGCCGTCGCGAGCGCGCTGCCGCGCGTGCCGATCCGTAGTTTCACTGCAGGATCCGCTTTCGGTTGTCTCGATCTCCCGGGCGGATCTCCTCCCATGCGCGCAGCACGGACAGGAAAACCACGTCCAGGAGATCGCTTACGTCGACAAGCGTTCGAACCTGCTCCTCGTCCAGCATCCCACCGCGTCCCCTCGGCTTGGTGACCATTTCTAGCACGAGATGGCGGAAGAAACCGAAGGCTTCGGCGGCATCGACCGTTCCCAGGCCTGCCCTGCGGAGCTCACGGCCGTAATCGCGGCCCGCTTCCTCGAGCTGCCGGCGGATCGTCTTTCGGGACCGGGGATCGATGGCGAACCGGATCACCCCGTCGAACAGTTGCCGGCCGTGTTCGCGCGCCCGCGCGCGCAGCGGCTCGTCGAGCCCGGAGAACCACGGTCGCGCCGCCAGCACCTGCGCCGGCCTACGGGCCAGCAGCTTAGCGGAGCGGCGCTCCAACAGGTGCCCCAGATCCTCCACGCGGGGAATCTCACGGTGAATCAGGGCGTGCAGATCACCCTCCTGGAACCGCCTGTGACCGCCGGGAGTACGGAAGGTCCTTATCCTGCCGGTGTCGGCCCAGTGCCGCAGGGTCGCTTCATCCACTCCCAGGCGCGATGCGGCTTCACCAAGCGGCAACCAGCGTTCCGCGCGCTGCTTTCCCATCTGGGTCCCCGCACCCTTTCTGTGCAAGCCTACGCAATCTTCCACTAATCTACTAATCTACAGGCTTCGGGGTCGTCTGGCCAGAGGGCAAACGATCGCTGGTAGGAGTTTCCGGGGGGGACTGCGAACTACAAGGGCGCGCGCCGCAGAATTGGCGACGCACAGGTGTCTGCTTGGGGGGATACTGGATGATGGTTTCTCGTGCGCTAGCGATTGTGACCGTGCTGGTACTGGCCCTCGTAGGGACGTCAGTGCAGGCCCAGCCGCGGCCCGGCTGGCCCAGGAGCGTGACGATCGGTTCGGCTACGATCGGCGGTGTGTATTTCGTGGTAGCGGGCGGCTATGCGCGGGTGATCGGCGAGAAGATGGGCATGCCGGCCACCAACCGGGTCACCGGCGGCCCGGTGCAGAACGTGCAGCTCGTCCAGACCAAGGAGATCGAGCTGGGCATGACCACGACTGGGCCGGCCTACGAGGGCCTCAACGGCCTCGGGGACTTCAAGGGCAAGAAGACCGACGCGATCCGCGTGGCATTCCCGATGTACACCTCGTACGCGCACTGGATCGTCAGCGCCGACTCGCCGATCCGATCGGTCGCCGACCTTACCGGCAAGGTGGTGAGCCTGGGTCCGCGCGGCGGCTCGGCGGAGTTCGTCGGTGACCGGGTGCTCGAGCTGTTCGGGATCAAGCCCCGGCGGGTGGTATACCTGGGCTTCGCAGACGGCGCCACCGCGATGCGCGACGGCACCGTGGACACCAACTTCGGGGTGATCGGCCTGCCGGTTCCGGCCTGGGTTGAGGCCTCGCTCACCCGGCCGACGCGGTTCTTCGGGTTCACCAAGGATCAGGTTGACACGCTTACTGAGAAGTTCCCCTACCTGGCGCGCACCGCGATCCGCGCCGGCGTCTACCGCGGCCAGGACTACGTTATCCCGACCCTGCAGATGTGGAACGCGGCGGTCGTGCACAAAGACATGCCGGAGGATTTCGTCTATACGCTCGTCAAGACGATCTTCGACAACCGCGAGTTCCTGGCGATAGTCCATGCTACGTCGCACGAGACCCTGCCGGTGAACCTCTTCTACATCAAGTTGCCGCTGCACCCTGGCGCGGTGCGCTACTTCCGTGAGCAGGGGGTGAAGATCAGCGACGAGCAGATCCCGCCCGAGATGAAGCGGTAGCGCCGGTGGCCGCCCTACCGGCCGGTCTGCCGGTTGACATCGATCAGATCGGGGACACCTCGGAGTTCCGCACGCGCCCACTCCGGGGTGTCCTCCGCCTGCTGGTTCAGGCGCTTGGGATCGGGATGGCCGCCTATCACATCCTGCAACTCGGCGGCTTCTTTGGGGTCGTTACAGACCCGCAGAAGCTGTACGCCGTCCACCTGGCCTTCGTGGTGGTGTTCGCGTTCCTGCTGATCCCAGGCAGGCGCGCCTCGGCCGCGGCGCCGACCATCTTCGACTGGATACTGATCCTGGCCAGCCTGATCGTATTGGTCTATGTGTTCGCGACCTTCAAGGCGCTGACCGGGAGGGCCGGTGTCTTCCCCACGCGCGAGGACGTCATCGTCGGTACACTGCTCGTCATCGTTACCATCGAGGCGGTGCGGAGGGCCACGGGGCTGGCCCTCCCGATCCTCTGCGGGCTGTTCATCTTCTATGTCTTCGCCGGGCCGTGGCTGCCCGGGTTACTGGCGCACAAGGGGTTCCGGTTCGACACGCTGATATCGTTCCTGTTCAGTGACAACGGGATCTACGGCGTCCCGATTGGCGTCTCGGCCCGGTATGTCTACCTGTTCATACTCTTCGGGGCGTTCATCGAGGCGTCGGGCATCGGGAAGTTCATCGTGCACCTGGCTCTGTCCGTTGCCGGTAGCAGGCGCGGCGGGCCGGCCAAGGTCTCGATCATCACAAGCAGCCTGTTCGGGACCGCCAGCGGCTCCTCGGTGGCCAACGTGATGGTGGATGGGGTTATCAACATCCCCTTGATGAAGGCCACGGGATTCCGGGGCGCGGTGGCAGGCGGGATCGAGGCCATGAACAGCACCGGCGGGCAGATCGTGCCGCCGGTGATGGGCGCCGCGGCGTTTCTCATGGCCGACATCATCGGCGTGCCCTACTCAGAGATCGCGGTCGCCGCGATCGGCCCGGCGCTGCTGTACTATGTGGCCGCCTACTGGATGATCGACTTGTACTCTGCTTCCTCGAACCTGCACGGGCTCCCGCGGGAGCAACTGCCGCGGTTCCGCGATGTGTTGTTCCGGCACGGTTACCTGCTGCTGCCGTTGGTGGTGCTCCTGTACATGATCATGGGGGCCGGGGCCTCGCCCTTCCGGGCCGCGCTCTACGCCCTGGCGACGACTGTAGTGCTCTCGTGGCTGCGGGCGGACACTCGACTGAACCTGCCCAAGATCGTCGGGGCGATGGAGGACGGCGGAAAGCGCATGATCGAGATCGGCGCCACCTGCGCCGCAGCCGGCATCATCGTTGGCGTGCTCTCCCTGACCGGGCTGGGGGGCAAGTTCTCCGAGTTGCTCATTGACCTGGCCGGCGGACGGCTGCTCCCGGCGCTGATCGCCACCATGGTGGTGGCCATAATCCTGGGCATGGGGATGCCCACGACCGCGGCGTACGCCATCGGCGCCAGCGTGCTGGCGCCGGCGCTGATCAAGCTCGGCGTGGTCCCCCTGGCCGCCCACATGTTCCTGCTCTACTTCGCCGTGATCTCGGCGATCACGCCGCCGGTGGCCCTGGCCTCGTTTGCGGCCGCCGGGTTGGCGAAGGCGCCGATGTGGGATACCGCGATCCAGGCGGTGCGGCTGTCGATTGCGGGCTTCCTCGTGCCGTACATGTTTGTCTACGGGCCGGCGTTGCTTGCTGGGCAGGGACCGTGGCTACACACGGTGCTGGCGCTTGCCACCGGGACGATCGGCACGCTCTGCCTGGCCGGCGCCGCCATCGGCTACCTCCTGCGGCCTGCGACCGTGGTGGAACGGCTGCTTCTTCTTCCGGCGGCCCTGCTGCTGATCAGGCCTGGGCTGGTCACCGACGGCCTTGGGCTGGGACTGCTGGCCGTGGTGGTCGTCCTGCAGCGGATGGCGCCTAGAGGTTCCCGGAAACTGCCCGCCACCTGAAATACTGATCCACTCTGTCCGATGTAGACAGCGGGGCTCTCCCCGCTGTCTACATGCTTGCCGCCGTCTTGAGCGCAACGATCGTAGGTCTTGAAGCCCTGCCCGTGTCCGTGGAGGTGGATGCCGGGCCTGGCCTGCCGACCTTTGCCATCGTAGGCCTGCCTGATCCCGCGGTGCAGGAGGCGCGGGAGCGGGTGCGGTCGGCCATCCGCAACTCCCACTATGAGATCCCTCCGCGGCGGACCATCGTGAACCTGGCGCCCGGGGACAGGCGCAAGGAGGGGCCGGCACTCGACCTGCCGATCGCCCTGGCAGTGTTGGTCGCCACCGGCCAGCTGGCACAGCAGGCGGTCGCGGGCCATCTGGCGGTCGGTGAACTGGGCCTGGACGGCTCGGTGCGGTCCGTTCCCGGCGTGCTGGCAGTGGCACAGGCGGCCCGGGCGCTTCACGCCCGCGCCTTGCTGGTCCCTGAGGCGAACGCGCGGGAAGCGGCCGCCGGCGAGGAGGTACCAGTCTATGCGATCCCCACCCTGCGGGCAGCCGTGCAGCACCTCCAGGGAACCCACCCCATTCGGGCGACGGAAGGCACGGTGCTCGAACCCCCTTCGGAAGATGCGGCACCGGACGATCTGGCCGAGGTACGCGGCCAGGGAGCCGCTCGCCGCGCCCTGGAGATCGCGGGCGCGGGCGGCCACAACCTGCTGCTCATCGGGCCGCCCGGGGTCGGGAAGACCATGCTCGCGCGCCGGCTGCCGACGATCCTTCCTCGGCTGTCGGGCGCGGAAGCCGTTGAGGTGACCAAGATCTACAGCGTCGCAGGACTGCTGCCGGCCTGGCAGGGTCTGATCACCCGGCGCCCGTTCAGAGCGCCGCACCACGCCGCCAGCGCGCCGGCGATCGTTGGTGGCGGCCCCGGCGTGCGGCCGGGCGAGATCACGCTCGCCCACCACGGCGTGCTGTTCCTGGACGAACTGCCGGAGTTCCGGCACGACGTGCTGGAAGGGCTGCGCCAGCCGATGGAGGATGGGGTCGTGGTTGTGGCCCGCATCCACGGTACCGTGCGGTTCCCCGCGCGGTTCTCTCTTGTTGCGGCGATGAACCCGTGCCCGTGCGGGTATCGTGGCGACCATCGCCGCGACTGCACCTGCACCCCAGGGCGGTTGCAGCAGTATCTGGCCCGGCTATCCGGTCCCTTGCTGGACCGGATAGACCTCCATGTCGAGGTGCCGCGGCCCCTGACCGATGAGATGCTCTCAGGCGAACCTGGCGAACCATCCAGCGCAGTGCGCGCGCGGGTGACCGCGGCGCGCATGCGGGCGACCACCCGCGCCGCGGTCTGCCAGGCAGAGGGCCTGCTTCTGCGCGGACCGCAACGGTGGGGTCCGGTGAGCGCTGAGGCGCTGGCCTTTATGCGTGTCGCCGCCGACCGGCTCGTGCTGGCCGCCCGGGCCACGGAGCGGGTTCTCAGGGTTGCACGCACGATCGCCGACCTGGAGGGTACCGAGGCGGTCGCGGTGCAACACCTCGCCGAAGCCCTCCGGTACCGCGTGCTAGACCGGTGGGCACCGCCGGTTCCTTGACATCCCATGCTACCGTATAGGATGGGTTTGGGGATCCCGCCGCCTGAGGCGCCTGCGCCGGCGTCAGGGGACGAGGTTGCAGCCTGGGTAGGCCTCAGCCGCCTGCCAGGCGTGGGACCCAGGACGATCGCAGGATGGGTGGGCCGGGCAGGATCGGCATGGGCCGTCTGGCAACACCTGCCCGCCTTCATCCAGAAGCGGGCGGATGCGGCAGAGATCCTGGCGGCCTGGAGGAAGGTTGATCCTGCCGCGATCTTAGAAGGCGCCCGATCGTTGGGCCTGACGGTGCTGGCGGCCTGCGATCCCGGGTTTCCCGCACTCCTGCGGGCGATCCCGGATCCGCCGCCCGTGCTGTACGTTCGGGGCAGCCTCGATGAGGCGGCCTCGGTTGCGGTTGTGGGGTCGCGCCGGGCCACCCCCTATGGGCTGGCGGCCGCCGAGAGATTGGCGTTCGATCTTGCGCAGGAGGGCGTAACGATCGTGAGCGGGCTGGCCCGAGGTATTGATAGTGCCGCGCACAAGGCGGCGCTGGACGGGGGCGGGCGGACGGTCGCGGTGCTGGGTTGCGGCGCAGACGTAACCTACCCTCCTGAGCACCGGCGGCTGGCTCTGGCGGTTGCGGCGCGGGGAGCGTTGGTGAGTGAGTTCCCGCCTGGGACGCCACCGCTGCCCGGCCACTTCCCGCGGCGCAACCGCCTCATCAGCGGCCTTGCACTGGGCGTGGTGGTGATCGAGGGTGCCGGGGACAGCGGTGCGCTTGTGACGGTGGACTACGCGCTGGACCAGGGCCGCGAGGTCTTCGCCGTGCCCGGCAGCATCTTCAGCGCGCGCAGCGCCGCGCCGCACAGCCTGCTGCGGCAGGGCGCGTGCATGGTGGAGAACGCAGGTGACATCCTGACCGAGCTGGGACTGGGGTCCTCGGTGCGGTCCGGGCCCGGGGGACCGTGCGGCGTTCCGGTACCCGCAGGGGGCGCGGAGGGAGCTGCGCGCCTGCTGGCCCTGCTGGAGGGAGGCCCCCTGCGCCTCGACGAGCTGGCAGAGCAGGCTTCGCTGTCGGCGGCCGCGGTAGGCGCGCTGGTCACCATGCTGGAGATGCGGGGTCTGATCCGGACCCTTCCAGGGCAGATGGTGATGCGTAGCCCGGCAGGGCGGGGCAGCGGCGGCTAGAAGCCAGGAGACCGGTTTTCCGGAGGTTGGGATGAGCCCTGCAAGAGCCCTCGTCGTCGTCGAATCGCCTACCAAGGCGCGGACGCTCAGCAAGATGCTGGCGCGATCCCACCAGATCAAGGCATCCATGGGCCACGTCAAAGATCTGCCCAAGAGCCGGCTCGGCGTGGACGTGGACGACAACTTCACACCGCGTTACATCTTGATCAAGGGCAAGGGCACCATCGTTAAGGAGTTGAAAGAGGCAGCCAAGAAGGCCTCAACGATCTACATGGCTACCGACCCTGACCGTGAGGGCGAGGCCATCTCCTGGCACCTCTCAGAGGTCCTCCGGCCCGTCAACCCGGCGATACGGCGCATCGAGTTCCACGAGGTGACCCGCGAGGCGGTCCGGCGCGCGCTCGAAAACCCGCGTGAGATAGACAAGCAGCTCGTGGATGCCCAGCAGGCCCGCCGGATCCTGGACCGGCTCGTCGGATACAAGCTGAGCCCGCTCCTCTGGCGCAAGGTTCGCGGCGGCCTCAGCGCGGGCCGCGTGCAGTCGGTCGCCGTGCGGCTGATCGTGGACCGCGAGCGCGAGATCGAGGCCTTCGTTCCCAGGGAGTACTGGTCGCTGGCAGGAATGTTTCGGACCGCCTCCGACCAGACATTCCTGGCACGCCTGCTCACGCGAGACGGGGAGCGGATTGGCGCTCCCCAGGAAGAGGGCGCCGTGGTCATCGCGACCGAGGCCGAGGCGCGCGCGCTGACCGCCGAGCTCGAAGGGGTGTCGTACGCGGTCGGCGAGGTTCGGCGCAGGGACCAGGCGCGCAATCCGGCGCCGCCGTTTACGACCAGCACGATGCAGCAGGAAGCCAACCGCAAGTTGGGATTCTCGGCCACGCGCACGATGGCCGTGGCCCAGCAGCTCTACGAGGGGCTGGACGCGGGGGCCGAGGGCACGGTCGGCCTCATCACATATATGCGCACCGACTCGGTGCGCGTGGCCGACTCGGCGCAGCACGAGGCCCGTGACTACATCGCCCGGGTGTTCGGTGATGCGTATCTCACGGACAAGCCCAGGCAGTATCGCTCGCGCCGCAACGCCCAGGATGCTCACGAAGCGATCAGGCCCACGGGTCTGGCGCGAACTCCCGATCGCCTCAAGCCGCACCTCCGGTCGGACCAGTTCCGGCTGTACAGGTTGATCTGGGAGCGGTTCCTGGCCAGCCAGATGGCGTCGGCGGTCCTGGACACGCTATCCGTGGATGTCACCGGCGGCCGTTTCGCGTTCCGCGCCACCGGCAGCCGGATCAAGTTCCCCGGTTTCCTCATCCTGTACCGCGAGGCCACCGACAACGGTGACGACGAGCGCGAGGGTTGGCTGCCGCCGCTTGTGTCCGGCGACCCTCTGACCCTCGATGGGGTAACCCCTGAGCAGCACTTCACGCAGCCGCCGCCCCGCTATACCGAGGCCTCCTTGGTGCGTACCCTGGAGGAGAAGGGGATCGGTCGGCCCAGCACGTATGCGCCCACGATCGAGACCATCAAGAAGCGCGGCTATGTTGCATCGCGCGAGCGCAGACTGGTCCCGACCGAAGTCGGACAGATGGTGACCGACATCCTGGTGGAGCACTTCCCGGATATCGTGGACGTGGACTTCACCGCCGGCCTCGAGAGCGATCTGGACCGCATCGAGGAGGGCGAGGCCGACTGGGTGCAGATCGTACGCGACTTCTACGAGCCCTTTGCGCAAACACTTGAGCGCGCCGAGGCCAGGATTCCGGTGGTCGAGGTGCCCGAGGTTGAGATCGGCGAACCGTGCCCGCAATGCGGCCGACCGCTGGTGCGCAAGCACGGTCGGTTCGGGGAGTTCATCGCGTGCTCGGGCTATCCCGAGTGCAGGTACACGCGGCCGGTGGGCATCGGCGTGGTCTGTCCTAAGTGCGGGGCGGAGATCGTGGCGCGCCGCACCAAGCGCGGTCGAACCTTCTACGGTTGCAGCGCCTATCCGACCTGTACCTTCACCTCCTGGGACCGACCCGGCGACCGCCCGTGCGCGCAGTGCGGTGGGATGACGGTGATCAAGCGCACCCGGCGCGGGGACGAGGTGCGCTGCACTAACAAGGCCTGCGGCCATCGGGTGTCGCTGCGTGAGACGGCCCGTCCGGATGCGCCGCGCGCGGCCTCCGCGGCCCCAGCGCCTCCGGCGGGATAGGGGGCGGCAGGGCATGGGCGCGCCGGCTCCCGACCCCGAGGTCAGGGCGTTCCTTGAAATGCTGGAGGCCGAGCAGGCCGCATCGCCGCACACGCGCGCAGCCTATCGTAGCGACCTCGACGCCTTCCGGACGTTCCTGCGGGGCGAGGGCATCGCGGGTTGGGAACAGGTTACCTCCATCGCGGTCCGTCGCTATGTGGCGGCGCTCCACCGTCGCTACGCACGGGCCTCGGTCGCCCGCCACGTCTCGACCCTGCGCTCATTCTACCGATTCCTGCGCCGTGGGGGACGCGTCGAAACCAGCCCCCTGCGGTTGGCCTCGACTCCCCGAGGCCGCCGTCGGCTTCCCTCCGCGCTCACCCATGAAGCGATCACGGCGCTGCTGGCGGCCCCCCCTCTGGATCAGCCCGCCGGCCTGCGGGATCGCGCCATCCTCGAACTCCTCTACGCGGGAGGGTTTCGCGTAGGCGAACTTGTCTCCATCCGGTGCGCTCAACTCTGTGACGACGAGATACGCGTGCGCGGCAAGGGGAACAAGGAACGGCTGGTGCTGATCGGCGCGCAGGCGGTTGCGGCGCTGCGGCGCTACCTGTCCCACGGCAGGCCGCGCCTGCTGCGGGGCGAGACCGAGGCGCTGTTCCTCAGCGCCCGCGGCAGGCCGCTATCTGGGCGGGCCGTGCAGCTCATCGTCGGGCGCTGGGTCAGGGTCGCCGCCCTGGCGCAGCGCGTCAGCCCGCACGTTATCCGCCACACCTTTGCAACGCATCTGCTGGACGGCGGCGCCGACTTGCGCGTCGTTCAGGAGCTGCTGGGGCACGCGAGCCTCTCCACGACCCAGATCTACACGCACGTCTCGCGCGACCATCTCAAGCGCATCTACGCGTCGGCGCACCCGAGGGCGTGACGCACCCCTCTGTCGGGTTCCTGCTCGAGGATCTCGAGCAGGAACCGGTGCAGGTCCCGGACCGTGACCGGCCCAGGGGATGGGATCGCCACGGCGCCCGGCCTGTAGACGTAGAAACCCTCCGCGGCATGCTGCGCGGTCCGGTCCAGTGCCGCGGGCACGGCGGCGATCGCGGGATCTGCCAGCTCCAGCGGCATGTCGTGCGCGGCATCCTCCCAGTGCACGACGATGTCGGGCAGCCACCCCGGAGGGCCGCCGCTTCCGGCGACCCGCAGGACATCCCGCACCACGGGCATCCCGCCAACGGTTCTCAGCCCTCGCAGTAGCGCTTCGATCCGGTTGCAGGTCGCGTCGTATTCGCCGGGCTCGACGATGCCCACTACTTCCCGTCCGATGAGGTTGAGCCGGATCCAGCCGTGTTGGTCGGTGGGGAGGGAGAAAGCCCGCGTGCAGGGCCAGTCGTAGGGGGGGAGTTTTCCGAACTGCGCGGCACCCATCTCGAAGGCCCGTGGAGCCAGCCGGTGGTAGAGATCCTTCAACGGTCGCGGAAGAAGCCGCTTGGCCTCCCGGTATGCCTGGCGCGCCCGCTGCCCGGCGGACTGCGCCCGCCGCTCAGGCAGGGCAGACCAGCCGGTGGTCAGTAAGAGCGGTTCCAGGATCGTCGGGACACCGTGGCCCCGGCGCATCCCGTGGAGGGAGAAGACCACGATGGCGCATTCCGGGCCTGCGGCTAGGGCCAGCCGTGCGATCTGCCGGTCGATCTCGCGGCCGATCTCCAGCAACCCACCTCCGTCACCAGCAGCCTCGTCTAGTGTGTGCCAGAGGTGGTGCGCGGCATGATGCATCTCTGGGAAAACCGCAATGAACAGGTCGGGGTCCGCACGTTCGACGAGCCACAGCGCCAGAGAGCCACGCCGGCGCACGCCTTCCAGGCACGCCGATGCCATCCGCGCCAGGGTGCGATGATCCCCGGGCCCGGTAGGATGCGGCATCACGGACGCAAACGGATGCGGTGGGTGCCCCCGGATCTCGGCGCACACCCACGGCGGGTGGGCGGCCATGCCCGCCAGCACGCGGTCGTGCGGCCCCCATTCCGCGACGCCGGCTACGCAGCCGTTCCTGTGCGCGGGGTCCATGGGAACGTCGAAGACGGCCACACGCGCCCCGCGCGTGTGGAGGGTTCGCCAGAACGGGTCGAGATGTTCCGTCGTGAGGGGCGTTACTGCCATCCGGCCGGGGTCCCACCGCCACTCGGAGCAGACCTCGTGATCGCGGGGATCGAGGCCGGTCATGAAGGTCGGCCAGACCGACCCGCTGCCGATCCGGGCGGTGGGAGAGGGCACCCTGCTCCAAACCGCTCCCCCTCCCAGCATCGCGGCCAGGAAGGGCAGGTGCCCAGCCTCTAGCCATCCCTGAATGAGCGAGGGTTCTGCGGCGTCAATGCCCAGCGCGAGCAGGCGCGGCCTAGAGGGGCTCACGCAGCAGCTCCTGCGGGTTGATCCGGCGTCCCTCTTCACAGGAGCGGGCGCACGCCTCCAGGACTGCCACCGTGCCCAGGTTGTCCCTGCCGCTGCAATCGGGTTCCGCTCCTCCGCGCACCGCCCGCTCGAGATCTTGGAGGAGGACCACCTCGGGCACCTGGCGGGGCAGGCACCGGATCCGGCGGGGCCACCTGCCCCGCTCTAGGAAGAAGAGCCAGTGGAACCACATGTGCAGCGTGCCGCGTTCTCCGAACACTCTCAGGTAGGTCTCCTGCCCTTCCATGAAGACCCGGGAGCGCCGCAGAAACTCCACGCCTCGCGAGTCATACGAGGTCATGTATGCGACCTGTACGCCACCCTCGAGGGTCAGGAGCGCGTGAAGCGAGGCACCGCGGGTTGCTTCGCTCCACGGGAGGGAGAACGTCTCAGCGGTCACGCCGACTATCTCCCGCCCGAACATCCAGCGCACCAGGTCCACGTGGTGGACGGCGAACTCCCACAGGACGCTGTTGGGGAAGGCGGGTAGCGAGCGCGCCGGGCCCATCCACGGACGGTAGGCCTGGAAGACCACGCTGCCGACCTCACCCAGGCGGCCGCTGCGGACAAGATGGCGAACCGTGCGGGGTTGCCGCATGTACCGGTAGTTCTGGCCCACCATCAGGGGAACTCCCTGCTCCTCGGCCAGGGCGACCAAGCGTCGGGCGTCGCGGAGAGAGGTTGCGAACGGCTTCTCGACCAGGACGGCTACCCGTCGCCGCAGCGCCTGCTGGCACGGCTCGACGTGCCGATCCAGAGAGGTTGCCACGATCACGGCGTCTGCACGGGTGCGATCCAGGGTTTCCTCCACGGTTGTGAAGCAGTTCCCGGGAGAGACCCCGGCCCTTGCTGCCCCTTCACTGAGGACACGCTCGTCAACCTCGGCGCAGCCTGCCAGTTCGATCCCCGGTGTCTCCCGGATGTACCGGATCCACTCCCGGCCCCGCGTGCCCATCCCGGCAACGATCACGCGAAACGCCATTCCGCCGTCGCCCCCTTCCCCAGTGGAAGCCGCAACCCGGCCAGCGCGTCCAGGACCCGGATGTGAGCCCGCAGCGCCGCGCGCAGACTCCGCGGGTGGGCTTCTCCCCAGAGTGCCAGGACGAGCACTGCCCCTGCCCTCAGATTCAGCGGCCACCGCCGCATGCGGGGAATCTGACCCACAATCCCCGGCCGCAGCCCTGCCCACAGCCGCCGCGCACCCATGGCGTACAGATAGTATGGATCCAGAGCACCGTCATCCAGGTTGCCCGCGCGGTCCAGAAGGGCATCGTAGCCCAGGCGCGCCCGTCGAGCCGCCAGGCACCTGCGCATCAGATCGAGCGCTTTCCGAAGCTCGCCCTGGTCCGAGCGGAGGACAGATCCTTCCATGTGCAGCCGGTAGTGGTACAGGAGATCCAGGAGAACCACCACCGGTCCCAGATCGGACATCCGGATGTACAGGTCCAGATCCTCCCAGTGCTCGCAGGCCTCCCGATATCCGCCGGCCCGCCAGAAGGCCTCCCGTCGGAAGGCGATCGAGCCGTGCATGAAAGGCGCAAACGGTGACCGCCGGAGCACGCGCCAGCGGTCTACCGGACGGATGGGGCCGCCCGCGGCGTCTATGCCGTCCCAGAGGGTTCCGATGAGGCAGACCTCCGGCCGCGAGTTCAGCAACGACACCTGCCGCCGCAGCCGGTCCGGATCGGAGACATCGTCGGCATCCATCCTGGCACAGAGGGGAGCGCGCGCTTCCGTTACCAGGCGATTGCCGCCCCCGGCGCAGCCCAGGCGCGCATTGCTGCGTGCCAGCCGGATGCGGGGGTCACGCCGCGCCCAGTCCGCGAGCATGTCGGGCGTGCCGTCGGTGGACGCGTCGTCGAGGATCACGAACTCGAAATCCTGGAACGTCTGGTCGAGGATGCTGCGCACGCCCGCGTCGAGGAATCGCTCACCGTTGCGAACGGGCATCACCACGGACACCGGCGGGGCGTTATACATCCTATCCTCAGGAGGTGGTCAGAGCCGAACGCGCGAGGGGTTCGCCACCTTGCCCCCCGCAACCTGCCTGGGGTTTTCGCGAGGTGCCGCGGCGTGCTATACTACCGCGGCGTCAAACTTCACACGCTTCCCGACCCGCCGAGGGTGCCTCTTGAGGCCTCGGCCCAGCCTGCGGGGATGAGGGGAGCGGAGGCGAGAAACGAAAAACCATGAGGGAATCCGGCGGGCTCCGGGTCCCAGGGGAGGTTGTCGGTTGCCAGTAGTCACCATGAAGCAGTTGTTGGAATCGGGGGTTCACTTTGGGCACCAGACCCGCAGGTGGAATCCCAAGATGCGCCGTTTCATCTTTACCGAACGCAATGGCATCCACATCATCGATCTCCAGAAGAGCGTGCCCTTGATCGAGGAAGCCTACCGGTTCGTGCGCGAAGCGGCCGCATCCGGAGGCGACGTGCTCTTCGTCGGCACGAAGAAGCAGGCCCAGGATGCGATCCGCGAGGAAGCCGTGCGCGCCGGCCAGCCCTATGTGAACCAGCGGTGGCTGGGTGGCATGTTGACGAACTTCCAAACGATCCGGAAGCGCGTCGAGCGGTTGCGCGAGATCGAGGACATGCGCCAGCGCGGCGTGATGGACGTGCTGCCCAAGCGTGAGCAGAGTCGCCTCACCGAGGAGGCTGCACGGCTGGAGAAGTTCCTCGGCGGCATCAAGACCATGAACCGCCTGCCTGCGGCCGTCTACGTCGTGGACACGCGCCAGGAGCACATCTCGGTGGCCGAGGCGCGCAAGCTCGGAATCCCCGTGGTGGCGATCCTCGACACCAACTGCGATCCCGACGAGGTGGACTACGCGATTCCGGGCAACGACGACGCGATCCGGGCCGTGCGGCTGATTACCAGCCGCGTGGCGAATGCCTGCCTGGAGGGCATTGAGGAGCGCCACAAGCGCGAGGTGCAGGAGGAAGAAATCGAGGCAGGCCCCGTCGCCGAGGAAGACGAGATGGCTGAGGGCGTGCCACAGGTGGGGGAGCACGAGTTCTTGGGCACGGTTCCTGAGGTCGAGGGGGCGAGAGGGTAGCCGATGGCAGTGACGACCGAGATGGTGAAGGAGCTCCGCTCGCGCACCGGGGCAGGTGTCATGGACTGCAGGCGCGCGCTGGAGGAGACCGGGGGGGACCTGGACGCCGCCACGGGCCTGCTGCGCGCCAAAGGGCTGGCGGCCGTTGCCAAGCGGGCCGGCCGCGCAACCTCCGAGGGCGTGATTGAGACCTACGTGCATGCCGGAAGCCGCCTTGGCGCGATGGTGGAGCTCAACTGCGAAACCGACTTTGTGGCCCGCACCGACGAGTTCCGGGCCATGGCGCGCGAGCTCGCCATGCAGGTGGCCGCCGCGGCTCCGCGCTTCGTGTCCAAGGAAGAGGTTCCAGCCGATCTGGTAGCGGAGCGGCGCGCCGCCATCGCCGTCGAGTCGCCCGGTCTCTCCGACGCCGAACTCGACAGGCGCGTAGGCCAGTGGCTCGAGGAGGTTGTACTCCTGGAGCAGCCCTACATCCGCGACGCAGGGCGGCGCGTCCGCGAGCTGATCACCGATGCCGCAGCGCGCGTGGGCGAGAACGTGGCGGTACGGCGGCTCGCCCGGTTCAAGCTGGGGGAGTAGAGCAGAGACGCCCCTTTGGGGGAGACCATGGACGCCACAACCGAACCAGCAAGGCGGCCTGCCTATCGCCGGGTCCTGCTCAAGCTCAGCGGCGAGGCGCTGGCCGGCAATGGAGGCATCGGGTTCGATCCCGATGTCCTCCAGTTGGTCGCCAGCGAGGTTCGCGACATCACATCCCGCGGCGTTCAGGTGGCGATAGTGGTCGGTGGCGGCAACATCGTCCGCGGTTCCGACCTGAGCCGTCGCCTCGGCATCGAGGAAGTGACGGGGCACACCATGGGCATGCTGGCCACCGTGATCAACGGGCTGGCCCTCATGGACGCCATGGAGCGGATTGGGTTGGTGGTGCGGGTGCTCTCGTCCATCGAGATGCACCAGGTAGCAGAGCCCTACATCCGACGGAGGGCGCTGCGCCACCTCGAGAAGGGCCGCGTCGTCATCTTCGTGGGCGGTACCGGCAGCCCGTACTTCAGCACCGACACCGCGGCTGCGCTCCGCGCGATCGAGATGCAAGCCGACGCGGTGCTGATGGCCAAGAAGGGCGTATCGGGCGTCTACGACAAGGACCCGCGTCAGCACCCCGATGCCGTGATGTTCTCTCACCTGGACTACATGGACATCCTGAACCGCGACCTGCGCGTCATGGACGCCACGGCCGCCGCTCTCTGCAAGGACAACAAGATGGACATCGTTGTCTTTGACGTCACGCGGCCCGGCAACATCCCGCGGGCCGTGGCCGGGGATCCCATCGGAACCCTTGTGGGGGGAGGCCGGGCATGACCGACGAGGTGTTCAGCGACGCCAAGTTGCGAATGCAGAAGACCGTTGAGGCGACGCGCAGGGAGTTCGCCAGCCTCCGCACCGGAAGAGCGAACTCCGCCCTGCTCGACCAGATCCGCGTGGACTACTACCAGACACCCACGCCCATCAACCAGCTCGCCACGATATCGGTCCCTGAAGCCCGGCTGCTTGTAATCCAGCCTTGGGACAAGGGCGTGACGCGCGACATCGAACGGGCGATTCTCAAGAGTGACCTGGGACTCGTCCCGAGCACCGATGGGGTCGTGATTCGCATCCCTATACCCTCGCTGACCGAGGAGCGCCGGAAGGACCTGGCGAAGATCGCGCGCAAGCACGCCGAGGAAGGCCGCGTGGCCGTCAGGAACATCCGTCGCGAGGCCAAGGAGATGCTCGAGCAGTTCAAGGACGACGGCGACATCCCCGAGGACGAATACCACCGAGGCCTCGAACGGCTCCAGCATTTGACCGACGAGACGATCGCCCAACTCGATCGCCTGCTCCAGGCCAAGGAGCAGGAGATCATGGAGGTCTAGGCCGACGCCCGTGGTTGACGTGCTGGGGCTCGGTCTCGACCAGGCCCGCTCTGCCCTGGAGGCAGAGGGTTTCGCTGTTGAGGTAACCGAGACCCGCAGCCCACGCCGAGTAACGCTAACCGGCGCTTTGCGCGTCGTGCGGCAGCAGCAACTGCCCGACCATCTAGTCCGCCTGGTGGTGGCGCACGAGCGCTTCGCGCCCGCGCCGAGGCCGCCGGGTGGCTAGCCGGAACTCACCGCCGTCTCCGGCGCCGTTGGATCCCCTGCGCGTTCCCTCCCACGTCGCCATCATCATGGACGGCAACGGCCGCTGGGCCAGTTCCAGAGGGCTGCCCCGCTTCGCCGGCCACCGGGCTGGGGTGGGGGCGATCCGCCGGGCCATCGCGAGCTGCCGTGATCTGGGCATTCGCATCCTCACGCTGTACGCCTTCTCCACCGAGAACTGGCGCCGCTCCACCGATGAGGTGGGCATGCTGATGGGTCTGCTCCACGAGCGGCTCGTGGCGGAAGCCGAGGAACTGCAGCGGAGCGGCATCCGCGTGCGGATCTTCGGTGATCTGGGAGCGATCGCGCCCGAGACCCGCGCCCAGATCGAGCGGGTAGAGAGTATGACGGTAGAAGGCCACGCGCTGCTGCTCAACATCGCGTTCAACTACGGCGGCCGGGATGAGATCGCGCGGGCGGCACGAACTCTCGCTGCCCGTGTAAGGGACGGGCAGTTCGAGGTGGAGCAGATCTCCGAGCCGGCCCTGGCCGAATGCCTGTACACCGCCGGCCTGCCCGATCCCGATCTGCTGATACGGACGGGCGGCGAGCAAAGGCTATCGAACTTCCTGCTGTGGCAGGCAGCCTACGCGGAGCTGCTCTTCCTGGACGTCTACTGGCCGGACTTCGATCGCCACCACCTCGTCGCGGCGGTCGACGAGTACCAGAGGCGGCAGCGACGATTTGGCGGTGCCACCAGTGCCTGACCGGGTGCTGGCACGGCGCGTTGCCACGGCCGTCGTGGGCGCGCCGGTGCTGATCGCCGCCATCTGGTTCGGGGGCTGGGCGCTGCTGGCCGTCGTGCTGCTCCTCTCCGCGGTCGGTGCGGTCGAGTACCATCGCCTGGCCGCCTCAGCCGGATACCGCGCCTCCGCGGTGGTGCTTGCGGGTACGCTGCTCTTCCCGCTCCTGGCGGCAGCGGGCCGGTGGACCGACGCGGGCGCACTGGCGGCTGGGCTTGTTCTGGCGGCCGCGGCGGCTTCGCTCGTCTCCCCGCATCGGGTCGCCGCGCCAAAGAATTCCGCCGCCACCACGTTGGGAGTGTTCTATGTCGGCGCTCTGTTCGCTCACCTGATCCTGATGCGCGGCGCCCTCGGCCCGGCGGTGACGCTGGCAGTTGTGGGGCTGATCTGGGCCAACGACACAGCGGCGTACTTCGCCGGACGCGCCTGGGGTCGCCGCAAACTGGCCCCTGCGATCAGTCCGGGAAAGAGCGTTGAAGGATTCCTTGCCGGGATCGCGGCCGCGGTGGTGGCCGCGGCCGCTCTGGCCTTCCTGATGGACTGGCCCCTAGGATCGCTGGCCGGCATCGGTCTGGGCGTCGCTCTGGCCGCGGTGGCGGGAGATCTGTGGGAGTCGGTTCTCAAGCGGAGGGCCGGCGTCAAGGACTCGGGCGCGCTGCTCCCGGGCCACGGCGGCGTGCTGGACCGGTTCGACGCGGTGCTGTTCGGCGTGCCTGCCGGGTATTACCTGTGGAGATGGCTGCTGTGACGCGGTTGGTGATTCTGGGTTCAACCGGGAGCATAGGCCGGGCGGCCCTCGAGGTCGCATCCGCGCTCGGCGACGTGGAGGTGATTGGGCTGGCGGCGCGCCGCGAAGGCGAGGCGCTGGCAGCTCAGGCGCAGCGGTGGCGCCCGCGCGCGGTTGCGATCGAGGACGCAGCGGCTGCAGAGCGGCTGCGGGGAATTCTGCCACCCGGCACTAAGCTGCTGACCGGGCCGGACGCCGCGACCGAACTGGCCGCGCTCCCCGAGGCAGAGATGGTGCTGGTGGCCGTGGTCGGCGTAGCAGGGCTGCGTCCCACGCTGGCGGCCCTGGATGCCGGGCACGACGTGGCGCTGGCCAACAAGGAAACGTTGGTGGCGGGTGGTCATCTGGTCAAAGCCGCCCGCGAGCGCACCGGCGCCAGACTGCTCCCGGTGGACAGCGAGCACAGCGCGGTGTTTCAGTGTCTGGCCGGGGAGGATTCCGCTACGGTGCGGCGGTTGATACTCACTGCTTCGGGCGGGCCGTTCCTACGCAGGCCCGTGGCCGAACTCAGCTCCGTGACAGTGGAGGAGACGCTGGCTCACCCGACCTGGAACATGGGCCGGAAGGTCACGGTTGATTCCGCGACCCTCATGAACAAAGGGCTGGAGATCATAGAGGCGCACTGGCTGTTCGAGGTTCCCCAGGACCAGATCGAGGTCTTGATCCATCCCCAGAGTCTGGTGCACTCCATGGTGGAGTTTGCGGACGGCTCGACCATCGCACAGGTTGCGCGCCCAGACATGCGGGGGCCGATCCAACACGCCCTGTCCAGAGGCCGCCGCCGCCCGGGTCTGGTGGCGCCGATGGAATGGGACCGGCTGGTCTTGACGTTTGAACGTCCAGAGCCGGAGCGCTTTCCCGGGCTCTTGCTGGCACGGGAGGCGCTGCGCCTGGGTGGAACGGCGCCGGTTGTTTTGAACGCCGCCAACGAGGTCGCGGTGGATCGGTTCCTCTCCGGTGCGATATGCTTTACCGGGATAGCCGCGACCGTGGCCGAGGTGCTGGCCCGGCATGAGCCGCGTCCTGCCCCGACGCTCGGTGCGGTGTTGGAGGCAGATGCCTGGGCCAGGGCCCGGGCGTCCGAGATGATTCAGCCCACGGGGTGATGGTTGTGAACAACGTACTGGCGGCGATAGCCGCGTTTGGCGCCATGATCTTCGTGCACGAGTTAGGGCATTTCCTGATGGCCCGCCGCGCCGGCGTGCGCGTCCACGTATTCGCCCTGGGGTTTGGTCCCCAGATTGTAGGCTGGCAGCGAGGCGGGACGAGATACTCCATTAACCTCATACCCCTGGGCGGTTTCGTGCGCATGGAGGGCGAGGACAGCCAGGGCGGCAGCGGCCCGGATAGCTTCAACTCCAAGCGCGTCGGCGCCCGGATGGCGATCATTGCCGCCGGCCCGATAATGAACCTGCTGATGGCCGTGGTCATCCTGGCCGTGGCCGCCGGAACCGGGGGGATCCCGGCAGGACCCAGCGCGCGCATCGGCACGGTTGAGGGTGGATGGCCGGCAGCGGCCGCCGGGCTCCGGAGCGGCGATCTGATCGTTTCCATAGACGGCGTCGCCATGCCGGACGGCGAGCGCGTCATCGAGACGATCCACCGCAGTGCCGGCCGGCCGTTGGAGCTACGCGTGCTCCGTGGTACGCAAGAACTCGCGGTGACCGTTACTCCTCGGTTGGACCCGGCGCGCGGGGTCGGCCGGATTGGGTTCTCACCCGAGCCGCTCTGGAAGCGCCTTGGTCCTCCGGCGGCCCTCGCCTGGGGCGTGGAGCGGACGGGACAGCTATTGGCCACGGTGAGCGGGGCCCTGGTGTCGTTGACCCGCGAGCGCAAGCTCCTTGAGAGTTTGGGAGGACCCGTGGCCGCCGGCAGCATCCTGGCGCAGGCGGCAGACTCAGGCGCGCAGATGTTCTTCCACGTGGCCGCGTTTCTCAGCGTGATCATCGGGTTCTTCAACCTGCTTCCCCTGCCGGCGCTGGATGGAGGCCGCCTGGCGTTCCTGCTGGTGGAGGCGGTGCGCCGGCGTCCACTCGATCCGCGCCGGGAGGGCCTGGTGCACATGATCGGTTTCGCCTTGCTGCTGTTGCTTCTGGTAGGGCTGACCGTCCGTGACGTCGCTCGACTGTAATAACGATGCACCGTCTGCTGACCAGGAAGGTGAAGATCGGACCGGTGGAGATAGGCGGCGGCGCGCCGGTGGCCGTGCAGTCCATGACCGTCACCGACACGCGGAACGTTGAGGCAACGCTGGCTCAGATCTACCAGCTCGCCGCCGAGGGATGCGAGATCGTGCGGCTTGCCGTCCCCGATGCCGAAGCCGCCGCGGCGCTGCCTCAGATCAAATCCAGGAGCCCGCTGCCGGTGGTCGCCGACATCCACTTCGACCACCGCCTGGCCCTCCTGGCCCTGGAGGCCGGGGTGGACAAGCTGCGCATCAACCCGGGCAACATAGGCAGCCGCGAACGCACTCGGATCGTGGCGCGCGAAGCCAGGGATCGAGGGATCCCGATCCGCATCGGTGTCAACGTGGGCTCGCTGTCCAAGGCCGCGCTGCGGAAGTTCGGCGGGCCCTGCGCGGGCGCGCTCGTGGAGAGCGCCCTGGAAGATGTGCGGGTTCTGGAGGACCTGGAGTTCCACGACATCGTTGTTTCCGTCAAGGCGTCCGACGTGCCGATGATGATCGAGGCATACACGGCTCTCGGCGAGCAGACCCGCTATCCGTTGCACTTGGGTGTGACGGAGGCCGGCACCGCATGGGCCGGCGGGTTGAAGTCCGCGGTGGGAATCGGGACGGTGTTGGCCCAGGGGATCGGGGACACGATACGTGTGTCGCTGGCGGCCGATCCCGTGGAGGAGGTACGGGTCGCATATGAGATTCTTAAGAGCCTGGGGTTGCGCTCGCGCGGGGTGCAGTTCGTGGCATGCCCGTCCTGCGGTCGTGCCGAGGTGGACATCATCCGGATCGCCCAGGAAGTAGAGCAGCGCCTCCGCCACATCTCGGCTCCCGTGAAGGTGGCGGTGATGGGGTGCGCGGTGAACGGACCGGGCGAGGCACGCATGGCCGACGTCGGCGTGGCCTGCGGACGGGGGATGGGGTTGATCTTCAGAGACGGGAAGATCGTGGCCAGCCTTCCGGAAGACCAGTTGGTTGACGCGCTCATGGAAACGGTCTGGGCGATTGCCCGCGAGCGGTACGGCGCGGTAGGGCCTGCTCCGTGATCCCGCTGCGGGACAGCACCCGCTCCGCGTCGCCGCCCGCGGTCGTCTACAGCCTCATCGCCGCGTGCGTCGGTGCCTTCCTCTACGCCGAGAGCCTGGGCGGCGGCGCACAGATGGCTCTCTACGCCTCCCTGGGCGCGGTTCCCAAGGCCGTGACCGGCGGGCCGTGGCCCGATGCCTGGCTGGGCCTGATTACCTCGATCTTCCTGCACGGTAGCTGGGCGCACCTGGGCGGGAACATGCTCTATCTCTGGATCTTCGGGGACAACGTGGAAGACGCGATGGGGCACGGCCGGTTCCTGGCGTTCTATCTCGTCACCGGCGTGATCGCGGGGCTGGCGCACGTGATCACAGCGCCCTCCTCAACCGTGCCCCTGATAGGCGCGAGCGGTGCGATCGCCGGGGTGCTCGGTGCCTACATTGTCCTCTACCCGAGGGCGCGGATCCTGTCCTTGCTGATTCTGGGGATCTTCGTTCGGCTGGCGGAGCTGCCGGCGGTGCTTGTGCTCTCCCTCTGGTTCGTTCTCCAGTTGCTGTCGGGCGTGGTAGCGTTGGGAGCTCCCGGGATTACCACGGTGGCCTGGTGGGCGCACATAGGCGGATTCCTGGCCGGCGTAGTGCTCGTGCCCGCGTTCGCCAGGCGCCGCGGCATCCGTCTGGAGTAACCCGAGGCCCACGGTCGCTTCTCGCGCTCTGTCGGTTCTGCTATAGTGTGGCGCGTGGCCCACACCGGGTCTGCTAAGGAGGGTGAGAATGCGCAACATTACCGTGGACGTTCTGTCCCGCACGCCTGTAGCCCGCCACAAGGTCGAGATCGTGGAACGCAAGGGGGTCGGTCATCCCGACTCGATCTGCGACGCGATCATGGAGCGGGTCTCGATAGCGCTGAGCCGCGAATACCTGCAGCGCTTCGGCCGTATTCTGCACCACAACATTGATAAGGCGTTCCTGGTGGCCGGCAACGCGGAGATTCGGTTGGGGGGGGGCGTTGTAACCGAGCCGATGCGGCTGATCTTCGGTGATAGGGCGACCGCTTTTGCCAACGGTGAGGAGATCCCGGTTGAAGAGATCGCGGTGGACACCGCCAAGGCATGGATTCGGGAGAACCTGCGGTTCGTGGACTCCGAGAAGCACGTTGCCTACGACGTCCAGATCAAGCCCGGCGCCCCAGAGCTGGTTGACATATTTCAGCGTGAGGGCGCGCCCGTGGCCAACGATACCTCCGCCGCCGTGGGTTATGCGCCGCTTACGCCCACCGAGCAGGCCGTGCTGGACATCGAGCGCCTGATGAACTCCCGCACCTTCAAGGAGCACTTCCCCGAGGTGGGAGAGGATATCAAGGTGATGGGATTCCGGCAGGGGGACGAGCTTCATCTGACAGCGGCGGTAGCCTTTGTGGACCGGTTCGTTGACAGTGAGGCCACCTACATTCGTAGGAAGGCCGAGCTGCACGCGGCCGTATCAGACCGGTTGGCAGCGATGCAATCCTTCGCCAAGGCGCAGCTCTACCTGAACACGCTCGACGAGCCCGGCCGCGGAATCGGAGGCATGTACCTGACCGTGACAGGCACCTCCGCCGAGAGTGGTGACTCGGGCCAGGTGGGACGCGGGAACAAAGTCAACGGCGTGATAGCGCTGAACCGCCCGATGGGGACCGAGGCCGCAGCCGGCAAGAACCCTGTGTCGCACGTCGGCAAGATCTACACGATCCTGACGCACCAGGTGGCCAACAAGATCTACCGTGACGTCCCCGGCATTGATGAGGTCTACGTATGGCTGCTCAGCCAGATTGGATCACCCGTGGACCAGCCCAAGGTAGCCGCGGCCCAGCTTGTGCTGGCGCGGCACGCCCGCCGCAGCACGGTGGAACGACGGGTGCGCGAGATCCTCGACTATGAACTGGCGAACATCCGACAGCTGTCGCAGGATCTTGCCGAGGGACGCTACCCGGTCTGCTGAGGGCCATCGGCCCCCCGGAGGGGCCGCCGTCTTCCTGTTGGTGGCGGCGCTGGCTGTCGTTGCTTCGGGCTGCCAGGTGCACCGGCGCGCAGCGCCCATCGGCATTGGACTGCTACAGGTCGCCGATGTCGTGCGCGCCACCGACAGGCCTGCGCTGAGCCCCCTGGTCTGGTCGCCGGAGGGCGGGCGGTTTGCCTACGGCAGCCGCGACGGCGTCTGGGTCCATCACGTTGGCGATGCGGCCGGCAAGAAGATCGCGCCTGGCGAGGCGGTTACGGCCCTGGCATGGTCACCGGCCGATGGCACGCTGGTCTACGTTGACCGCGGCACCCTCTGGACCGTTCAGTCAGACGGAAGCCACCGGCGCCGGATTCCCATCAAGGGGATTGCCGCCAGCCCAACCTGGGCGCCGGGAGGCGACCGGTTCGTCTTTGTCGTACGGGCGGTGGGAGCCGGCCTCGCGCCTGCGCAACTGTGGGTCGCCGGCTCCGACGGCGCCGCGCCTCAGCAGATCCGGTGGCAGCCAATGGGGCGTCACATCGGGGCTCTGGGTTGGTTCCCGGACTCGTTGCATCTCTTCGTAGGGTTGACCGCGCAGGGTGGTGAGGCAACGGTTGAGTGGTGGCAGGTGCGCACGGCCTACCCCGATTCCCGCCGGCTATCAGGACCACAGGTTCCGGTGGTGGAGACGGCCCTCTCCCCCTCGGGCGAGTGGGTGGCGTTCGTTGCCGGGAGTCCAGGCGCGGAACGCGCCCATGTTGTCCGCGGCGGCGGCGGCGGCCTGACCCCGGTCTCGCCCTCTGCCCGGCGTCTGAGCGGTCTGGCCTGGTCCTCCCACGGGGAGAAGCTGGCATACGCGTTGATGCGGGACGAGGTGGCGGCCGAGATCTACGCGACCTCGGTTTCGCGCGCAAACCCGTTGCTGGTGGCCAGCTACCGCATCGAGTTCCCGGACCCGGCCGTTGCCCTATCCCTGGCGTGGTCGCCCGACGATGCCCGTCTGGCTTTCGGCACAAATACCGGAACTCACACCGGACCGATCTGGTTAGTTCGGTTCCGGACGCGGTAGGGACAGGCCTGATCGCGCCCCGGGGTTGACATCGCCGGCAGTCCCCAGAATAATGAGGAACGATTCAGCGTTACTACTTGTGGACTACCATGGAGAAGGACCAGATGCCGATCTATGAATACCGCTGCACGCGGTGCCAGCACGGTTTCGAGAGCTTCCATCCTGCGGGTGTGCCCGCACCTGGTTGTCCGCAGTGTGGTGGGGTTGTCCGGAAGGTATACTCCTCGGTTGGCCTGATCTTCAAGGGCAGCGGGTTTCACAGCACCGACTACCGCAAGAGTGCGCCGTCCGGCAACGGCGACGCCGCACCGAAAGACTCCGCCAGCACTTCTGGGGCCACGCCGCCATCCGCGCCGGCCGCTTCCGAGAAGTCCTAGGGAAAGACCACTCCGGTTTATTAGGCTTCCGGGTGACATCTGCGGCCATCGCCGTCCTGGCGGTGGTCGCGTTTGCCGTCCCTGTCCATGCCGCCCCTGACCGCCTGCTGACCGTCGCGAGCCTTGGCTACGATGGTCGAGTGCGGCTGGGCGCCTGGACCCCAGTGTGGATTGATCTGGTAGCCCCACCCGGCGGCGTGGACGGAATGCTGCAGATTGAAACCTCCGGTCCCTCGGGCCAGGCCGGCACGAGCTTCGCCGTACCGGTGCGGGCGACTCCGGGCGCCCTCCTGAGGGTGTTCGTGCCGGTCCTCTTCAACAATGCGCGTTCGCCCGGCACCGTGCGGCTTCACGACCGACTGGGGCAGGTGGCGTCGCTGCCTCTGCCGCGCCTGCAGCCCATGGACGAGATCGTGGCGGTGCTCTCTGCCGAGCCGTTGGGCGTCGAGGGGGTCGCGGGGCGCCTGGCCGGCCTTGGGGTGGCCCAAATAGAACCGGAGGCGTTGCCGCCGGTGTGGCAGGCCTACCAGGCGGTTCGGCTTCTGGTGGTCCGGGATCTGGATGAGCGTCGGGTCACCGATCAGCAGCGCCAGGCAATCCTCCAATGGGTGTGGTCAGGAGGCCGGCTGCTGGCAATGCCGTCAGGAGACGACGTGCGCCACCTGCGCGGTCCGACCCTGGGACCCCTGCTAGCGCGCGCCGGCGGCGGCGTGGGACTCGGCAGAGCAACGGTGTGGGATCACGACGCCGCCCTGCCTGAGCACCGCGGCCGGCCTATCCAAGAGCGGGCATGGGAGCGAGTCTTGGCAGGCGACCTCCTGCCTGTGGCGCCGGGCCTGGAGATCACGGTGCCACAGGACCGCGGCGTCCTTCCGCGTACCCAGGCAGCGATCGGGATGCTGGTTCTTGCGTACGTGCTGGCAGCGCGCAGGCTCAGCCGGTTCCTCGCCGGGCTCCGGCCTGTGAGCGTGGTCGCGACCGTCCTGGTGCTGGCGGTTGCCACCGGTGCAGCGGTATGGGTGGCCGCGCTCGCCCGGAGCGCAGCGTCCGGCGTGGTCGCCTCCAGCGTGATCGAGGGGCTGCCGGGAACCGGCCACGGCCTGCTTGCGGTGGCCGCCAGATCGGCTTATGTGGACGGTGAGGGCGCCGCCGTGGTCGGCGGACGGGACCTGCTGCTGCGCCCGTCTGTCCCGGCCCGGCTTCGCGTGGTGCACTCTGACGAAACCTCCGTAGAGGGCGGCGCCAGGGGTGTGCTTCTCACCGGCACCGCGATCGTACCGTTGTCGATCACCGGGACCTACGCGGCGATGCCTGGAGGGGCCGAGGTCACCGTGGCCAACCGCTCGGGCCACAGGCTGGAGACGGCCTGGGTGTATGCGGCCGGCAGGGCCCAGGCGATTCCATCGGTGGGGCCCGCAGCGCGGATTGCGCTTGATGACCGGCGGTGGCAGGTCCCTGGAAGGCTCCAGCGCGCCGACCCCAATCCCGCCCTCCTGGCATGGGCGTTCGCGCGCCTGGAGGCCGGTGCTATACTTAAAGAGGAGCCGGCCTGGTTGCTCGGTTGGATCCGCGACCCTGCGGGCGGATTACGCTGGGGCAACCGACCAGAGCCGCCGTTGCAGCTCGTACTGGTACCTCTCTCCGCGCCGTGAGCAGCGGCCGAGGTGCGGCCATGCCAGGCATCAACCCTGTGGCCCGAGGAGATCTGCGAATGCGGCTGGGTACCTCCCAGGGTATCTGGACGCAGACTGCGCTGTTGGCGGCATGCGGGGCCCTGGTGCTGCTTACGCTTCCCTCGGAGCCCGGCGCCTTTGGCCTGCGCGACGCCGAGCTTATCTCACTGCTGCTGACGATCCAGATGCTGGCGGTTACCTACCTGTCCTCGGCCGTCGCTTCCTCTGAGTTGGCGCTGGAGGGAGAGAAGGGAATCCCGGACCTGGCGATGTCAGCGTTCCCCGCGCGGACCATAGCTGCCGGCAAGTGGCTATCCAGCGCCGGCTACGCTCTCTACCTGGTCGCGATCCTGCTTCCGCTGGTGGTGCTGGGCACCGCCTTGCGCGGCGGACAAATGGCAACGGTCGCCTGGGCCGGAGTGCTGACCGTGGTCGTCGCCACGGCCGCAGGGGTTTGGGGGGCGTGGCTGGGCGGATGCTTCGACTCGGAGTTCGCGCGCACCATGGTGCACTGGGGAGCCCTGGCCGCGTTGTTCGGCGGGACGGCGGTCTTGCCCGACCCGTTGTGGGCGGCCAGTCCAATCCGTACGGTGAACCTCTTGGTGCACAGCGGGTGGCAATGGTGGATGGGCGTTGTAGGCACGGTCTATCTGGCTATCTCGGTCCTGGGCGTTCGCCTGATCGCCCTTCAGGTGGAGGCAGCGCGGGCCGAGGGCCGTGGCGGGTAGGACTCGAGCATGGCAGCTTCAATTGAGAACCGGGGTGGGATGGAGCGCAACGAGGTCCTCGATACGGTTGCGGGTGCATGCTGGCGCCTGGCCGCGCGCCGCGCCTGGCTCTGGAGCGGACGGGCTTCCCTGAGTTGGATCCTCGCAGTGCTGGCGCTCGTGCTTGCGCGCACCGTGATCCCGTTCACCCTGCCCTACAACCTGCTGTGCGGACTGGGGCTGGCTGTCGGCGTGTTCACATTCTTGCTGCTGTTCGCCGCCTGGCGCGTGCCGCCCCTGATAGCCGCGCAGATCCTGGACCATCGGTTCGAAGGCGCAGACCGGATGGCGACCGCGGTTGAGGTGTTGGCCGGAACACACCCGCCCACGGCCCTTTCCTCCGCGGTGGTGGCCGATGCCGCGCGCTGGGCAGCGGTTCGCTCACCCGCGCGGAGCATAGGGTGGCTGCCCGGCCGCCCGATGTTGGCAGCCGTTGGGCTGGCCGCGGTTACGGTCGCGGCCGGTGGGTTGCTTACCGGGGTTTCGGTGCCCGGGACGCCTGCGCGCCAGGTGGCCCAGACCATCCGCCAGGAAGGCCGCCGGATTGAGCGGACGGCCGATGCGATGGGCAGCCAGGCGCGTCTCGACCGTGCTCGGGCCTCCCGGCGTATGGCAGGTTCGCTCCGGCGTTTGGGCGAGGACCTTCAGCGCGAGAGGCTGGATCGCTTCGGGGCCCTCTCGCGCATCGAATCGTTAGGCCGCGAGATCGAGGCCGCCCGCAGGCAGGTGCGGGCAAGGCGCGAGCAGTCAGGAGAAAGGCCGGCCACGCCCGATCCGCTCCTGCCGCAGCAGCTCTTCCGCCAGCGCGCCGCCCTGGACCGGACGATCAGGCAGTTCCAGGAGATTGCCGAGCGGCTGGCGCAGAACCCCTCACCCGATGAGCGCCGTTCCTTGATGCGCCAGCTCGAAGCCCTCTCTGAGGGTGGGAGCGAGGGGGAGGTTCCAACTCGCGGGCGAGAGCAGGCAGCGGCGGCCCGGCGGCAGGCAGCCGCCGGGAACACCGCTGGGGCCAGGCAGGCGCTGCGGCAGGGCGCGATGGACCTGGAGGATCTTCGGGCGATGCTGGCCGACGAAGAGGGATTGACGCAGGCGCAGCGCGATCTGCGCAGGTCCGCGGACCGGATAGCACGAGGCGGAAGCGGCGCGCCTCCCCAATCAGAAGCGCCACCTCAGGCCGCGCTGCAGCCGGGCGGCGCGGCGCCAGGGCGGCGGCAGCTCCAGCAAGGAGAGGGACCGGCCGAACAGGAGCCGCCTCCGGGTCCCAATCAGGGGACTACCGCCGGGCAGGGTGCGGCTCAGGACAGGCTGGGAGAGCGCACTCCCCGACTGGAGGGCGAACGCCCTCAGACCCGCATACGTGGGATGCAGGGCGAGGGCCGCGCCGCGACCTCGGACATGCTGGGACCCGGCAGGCAAGGGCAGGTGCGGGCGGTGCCGGGGCGCTCGGGCGGGGCGGTGCGCACTGAGGCCGACCGCTACATGTCGCGCATGCGCATCCCACCGGAATACCGTGAGATAGTGCGCAGATACTTCGAGGCGCTGGCCGGGCCCCGATAGACGGCCGCGCGAGGACGAGGAGACGATCCATTGATGGATGCCGCTACGTTCCGGACCACCTTTGCCGCGATTCGCCGCGAGATCCAGCGGGTCATAGTTGGGCACGAGACGTTGGTCGAGCACGTGCTGTACGCGATGTTCGCCAACGGCCACGTGCTGCTGGAAGGCGTCCCCGGGTTGGGCAAGACGCTGTTGGTCAAGACGCTGGCCCAGTGCCTGGATCTGCGCTACTCGCGGATACAGTTCACGCCCGACATGATGCCCGCGGACATCATCGGCACGAACGTGGTGGTGCAGGACGCGGACGGCCGCCGCTACTTCCAGTTCCAGCGGGGGCCCATCTTCTCACAGATCGTGCTGGCAGACGAGATCAACCGCGCCACCCCTAAGACGCAGTCGGCGCTGCTGGAGGCGATGCAGGAGCGCAGCGTCACGGCGCCGGGCGGTCCGTATGCGCTGGAGGAGCCGTTCCTGGTCCTGGCCACCCAGAACCCGATCGAGATGGAAGGGACCTACCCCTTGCCCGAGGCGCAGATTGATCGGTTCATGTTCAAGCTCAAGGTGGAGTCCCCCACGCTACGCGAGCTACTGGAGATCATGGACCGGACAACAAGCTCGGTGCCGCCGGTCCCCAGCGTAGTGGCAACCGGCTCTGAGATCAAAGCGATGCAGGCGCTGGCGCGTGAGGTGCCCGCGGCGGACCACGTCCGGCTGCTGGCCGCCAGGCTGGTGCGTGCCACCCATGCCGGCGATGAGGCGGCAGGTTCCCTTGCCCGCCGCTTTGTCCGCTACGGCAGCAGTCCGAGGGGGGCGCAGGCGCTGCTGCTTACGGCCAGGGTGCGCGCCCTGGCCGAGGGAAGGGTCAACGCCAGCACAGAGGACATTCAGGCCGTTGCCCCGGGCGCGCTGCGACACCGCCTCATCCTGAACTTCGAGGGGGAGGCCGAAGGGGTGGATCCCGACGAGGTGATCCGCAGCATCCTGGCCGAGGTCCCGCCGACCCCGGCCGCCTCCTGGAGTCCATGACCGAGACGCCGCTGTTGCTCGAACCGGAGTTCCTGGCGCGGCTGGAACGCCTGACGCTGCGCTCGCGCCGGTTGTACCGGAGCGGAATCCGGGGCGAGCGCCGCAGCGCGACGATGGGTCGCGGCGTGGAGTTTGCCGATTATCGGCCATACCAGGTCGGCGACGACTTCCGGTACGTGGACTGGAACATCTACTCGCGCCTGGACCGCCTCTTCGTCAAGCTTTTCAGCGAGGATGAGGACGTCAGCGTGCATCTGTTCGTGGACTCCAGCCGGTCAATGGGATGGGGACAGCCTTCCAAGCTGGACTACGCGATCAGGACCGCGGCCGCGCTCGGCTACATCGGGCTGGCCAACCTGGACCGCGTGGGAGCGGTGGCCTTCAGCGACCGTGCGGTCCGCACGCTGGCGCCGCGCCGGGGCAGGTCGGGCGTCCTTGCCCTCTTCCGGTTCCTTGGGGGTATGGTCCCCTCCGGCACTAGCGATCTTGCATCCGCGCTGGAGGAGTATGCGGTTCGCACCCGGCGGCGCGGGATCCTGGTCGTGATCTCGGACCTGATGTTCCCGGGCGGGGTGGAGACCGGATTGCGTCTGGCCAGATACCATCGCTTCGAACCCTTCCTCGTTCACCTGCTTTCCGATGCCGAGCTGGTCCCGATCCTCGAGGGCGACCTGCGCCTGGTGGACAGCGAGACCGGCTCCGCGGTGGAGGTCACCGCGGATGCGGCATCTGCGGCGGCCTACGCGCGCGCACGGGACATGTACTTCGATGAGATCGAGCGGACCGCCCTGAAGCTTGGGGTGGAGTACCTGCGCGCGGCCACCTCGATTCCTTTCGAGGACCTGGTGCTCCGTTACTTCCGTAGGGGAGGACTCATAGCCTGATGGTACTGGGCGCGCCCGCGGCGCTCTGGTGGCTGATCCTCGTCCCCCTGGTGACCCTGCTCTACATGCTGCGGGCGCGCCGGGAGCCCCGAGTGGTTTCCAGCACGCTGCTGTGGGAGCGCGCAGCACGCGATCTGGTGGCCCGGATGCCGGTGCGCCGGTTCGAGCGCAACCTGCTCCTGCTGATTCAGGTGCTGGCGCTTGCCCTCCTGGCGCTGGCGCTTGCCCGGCCTTCGATTGCGCTCCACGGCCTGTCCGGCAGCGGGGTGGTCCTGGTGGTGGACACCAGCGCCAGCATGCAGGCGACAGACGTCCAGCCCAGCCGCATGGCCGCGGCGCAGCAGGAGGCCAGGGCGTTGCTGGTCGGGCTCGCCCCTCGCCAGCCCGTTGCGCTCCTCGCGGCAGGCGCCCGCCCTGTTCTGCTTGTCGAGCTCACAACCGACCGCGCCGCGCTGGGGAGGGCGCTGGACAGCCTGAGGGCATCCGATGCCGGGGACTCGATCGCTGAGGCGCTGGCGCTGGCCGGAAGCCTGCGCGCGCACGGACGCGCTGCTACGGTGCACCTCTTCAGCGATAGGTCTCCGCCAGACCCGCAAGTGCGCTGGCACCGCATCGGGCATGGGGCGCCCAACGCGGCGGTGACCGCGGTGCACGCGCGCACCGACGCACTGGGCCAGACGCGTCTGCTGGTGAGGGCCGAGGCATTCGGAGGAAGCTTCCCTGATCGGGCGCTGGTGGTTGCGGTCGGCGGACAGACCGTCGCCCGCCAAACCCTGGGTCTCGTTCCCGGTGCTCCCCGGACCGCGGTCTTCGACCTGGGGGCGATCAGCGGGGAGGTTGCGGTTTCGCTTGAGGGTCACGACGCGCTGGCCGCGGACGACCGGGCCGTGGCGGCAGTCGGCCGGGAATGGCTGCCGCGGGTGCTCGTGGCCGGCGAGGACAACCCGGCGCTGGATGCGGCCCTGCGGGCGGTGCCCCTCGCAGGGGTCTCGCGCACCGAGGGGGTTGCGCCCTCGGAGTGGGGAGGGGCCGACGTCGTTGTACTCGACGGCGTGCCGCCGATCGAACTGGCTCCGGGTGCCTACCTGCTGATAGGTACCGTCGGTGTCAACCTGCCCGTGCGCATCGAGGGTGACGCCACCGAGCAGGTAGTGCGCACGGTGTCCGCCACCCACAGGGTGACGCGGATGGCCGATCTGCGCGGCGTCCGCGTGGGTGAAGCCATGGCGCTCCGGCCTCAGGCCGGCACCGTGCTGGCCGAGGGCGACGTACCGCTGGTGTGGGCCTACGAGGGACGGGGCATCCGTGCCGTGGTTCTCCCGTTCTCGCTGGCAGCGAGCGATCTTCCATCTCACGCCGCTTTTCCGGTGCTGATCGCCAACGCCCTGGACTGGCTTGCGGGCGGCGGTTTGTCCCTTGCGCCCGGTGCCGCGCCGGTGGCGCTGGCCGGCCCCTGGCGTCAGGCCTGGCTGCACGATCCCGCCGGCGGCACTAGGCAGGTGCTCGCCAGGGACGGCATGTTCATGCTGCCGCCGTTCGAGCGCGTGGGTGCCTACCGCCTCCGAACCGACGGCTGGGAACGGCGCTGGGTGGTGCCCGCGGTGGATAGACGCGAGTCTGAACTCGCGGTCGCGCCTTCCCCCATCAGCACCACGGCGGCGTCGGAGCGACTTCCGGCCCAAGTCCCGTTGGCGCGGTGGCTGCTTGGGCTCGCAGCAGCCCTGATCGCCGCGGAGTGGTGGCTGTGGATCCGCCGCCTTCCGCCCCGGCCGCGCCGGCGGAGGAGCCTGGTGGCCCTCCGGATGGGCGTGATCGCGCTTCTGGTGATGGGCCTCGCAGGGATCGAGATCGCATCCGCGGTGGGAGATCTGACGGTGATCCTGGCGGCCGACCGCTCCGACAGCATTGGGCCGGCGGGCGCGCGACGCATGCGCGCGTTCCTGGACGAGGCACGGTCCCGTGCGGGTCCTGGCCTGCGCGTGGGACTGGTGACCTTTGGATCCGATGTCGTACTGGAAGAGGCGCCGTCCGAGCAGCCCAGGCTGGCAATGGCATCGCGGCCGCGCACCGATGGTACCAACATCGCCGCGGCTATCCAGCGTGCCATCCCGGCCTTCCCCGCAGGGGCCGCGCGCCGGCTCGTGCTGCTGACCGACGGCCAGGTCACCGCAGGAGATCTGGCGCCGGCACTCTCTCAGGTTCGGGCCCGAGGCGTCGAGCTGGTCGTGGCGCCGATGGCGCCCGACCCTGCGCCCGACGTTCTGGTCGAGGAGGTCACGGTGCCGGCCCAGGTATCGGTGGGTGAGCGGGTGCCGGTTGCCGTGACCCTGCGCGCATCCGCTCCGGCCGAGGCCGAGTTGCGCGTTCGGGCCAATGGAGTTCTGCTGCTTGCGCAGGATGTGAATCTGCGCACAGGCCGCACCGGCGTGGACCTGGAGGTATTGGCCACGCAGCCCGGGCTGCTCCGGATAGACGCGACTATCGAGGCATCCCCGGACGCCGAACCAGGAAACAACCGGGCGTTCGCGCTCGGCCTGGTCTCGGGAGGGCCATCGGTCATCTATGCCGGCACGCCCGCAGGCCCGCTGGCAGCCATGCTGGAGTCGCAGCGGCTATCCGTGCGCAGGCTCTTGCCTGCCCAGCTTCCTGGGTCCGCGGCAGGGTACCACGGAACCGCGGCCGTTGTGCTCGACGACGTGCCGGCCTACCTGCTCTCTCCCCGGCAGATGGTCGCCTTGCGCGACTTCGTCCGGATCGGCGGCGGAGGGCTGGTGGCGGTGGGCGGCACCCAGAGCTTCGGCATCGGCGGGTATGCCGGGACCCCGCTGGAGGAGGCGCTTCCCGTCAGCATGGACGTGCGGCACCGCTTAGCGATACCGACGATGGCCGTGGTCCTGGTGCTCGATGCCTCCGGGAGCATGGGAGGTTTCGGCAACGAGATGGCCAAGGTGGAACTGGCCAAGGAAACCGCTCAGTCGGTGGTAGACCTGCTGGGAGAGCGCGACTTGGTCGGTGTCCTGGCGTTTGATCAGGCGCCCCGCTGGCTCGTGCGACCCACGGCCGTCTCACAGCGTACGCAAATCCTGGAAGCGGTGAGCCGCATCCGCGCCGGAGGCGGCACCAACCTTTATCCCGCGCTGGTGGCGGCGCGCGATGCGTTGCGGAGGGCGGAAGTCAGGGTCAAGCACATCATAGTGCTGTCGGACGGGCAGACCGATCCCGGCGACTTCCGCGGTCTTACCACCGCGTTGGCCTCCGAGCGAATCACGGTGAGCACGGTCGCCATCGGCCGAGACGCCGACATCGAGATCATGCGCAGTATAGCTGGATGGGGCCGCGGCCGGACATACGTTGCCCATGATGCCTACAGCATCCCCAGGATCCTCGCGGCAGAGGCGCTCCTGGCAACACGGTCGTACGTGGTGGAGGAGCGCTTCATCCCCCGCGTCGCGGGCACCTCGGCGCTGGTTGCGGATCTGGGACCGATGCCGCCGCTGCTGGGCTACCTTGCGACGGTGCCCAAGCCGTCAACGGAGGTGATCTTGACCTCCCACCAGGACGATCCGATTCTGGCGGCATGGAACTACGGCGTTGGACGGGCCGTGGCGATCACGACCGACGCGCGGTCTCGGTGGACCGCTCCCTGGAGCGGCTGGAATGGCGCGGTGCGGTTCTGGTCCCAGGCGGTGCGGTGGGCGATGAGCCGCCAGATCGGATCGCTGGACGTTCACGCTGAAACGGTTGGAGAGCGGGTACGCGTCGTGCTCGACGCGCGCGCCACCGACGGCTCTCCCTACATGGGCTGGGAGGCCGCCGTGACGCTTGCCGGCGAGTACGGCGAGGTGGGGGAGTCTCCCCTCGTTCAGACCCGGCCGGGTTGGTACGAGGCCGACCTTCCACTTCCGCCGCCAGGGGCGTATCTCGTCAGGGTGGCCGCGTCCGAAGGCGGCCGTCAGACGGGTCGGTTCGCGCTCCCGCTGGCGGTGCCGTACTCGCCGGAGCTCCGGCAGGTTGGGCTGAACCGTGCGGTGATCGCGCACATGGTAGAGGCGGCAGGCGCGCGTGTCGTGGCGACGCCCGCTGAGGCTCTGGCGCCTCCGCTTTCTCCCGAGCGCAGGTCAAGGCCGCTGTGGCCCCTCTTCGGTGCCATGGCAATGGCAGGGTTTGCGGTCGAGGTGGCGCTTCGCCGCATCCCGGCAATCGGACAAAACCTGGGGCGCCTGGCGGCGATGGCAGCGGCTGGTGTAAGGAAAACACCGGCCCCCGACGATGCTGAGTATGACGCCGCCGATCGGTGGCGCATCGAGAACGAGGCCGAGGCGGCGGCGCGCGCAGCCTCTATGGAGACGGCGGCCCGCCTCTACATAGCCCGGCTGCGCCGCCAGCGCACCCAATGGGAAGAGCCCGTAGATGACCGGACCCCGGAAGGAAGGTCGTGAAATCGTTGATGCCGGACCTCCCGGCAATGCACCCAGTACACCGGCGCTTCCCCGGCACCGGTGTTTCCGACGCCGAGGAGGCGACTCACCAGGCGCTGGCGCGCCTGGAGCTGAACCCGCGGATCAAGGGGAAGCGCATCGCGCTGACCGCGGGCAGCCGGGGGATCGCCCAGATCGCGGTTGTGCTGCGGGCCGCGGTGGACCACGTGCGTCGCTGCGGGGCCGATCCGCTGGTCGTGGCCGCCATGGGCAGCCACGGCGGTGGCACAAGCGAGGGGCAGCGCCGGTTGCTTGCGCATCTGGGCATTACCCAGGAAACCGTAGGTGCACCGATCTCGACGCGCATGGAGACCGTGGTCATCGGGCACACGCCGGATGGCCTGGCCGTGTACTGCGACCGCGTCGCCGCCGGCTGCGATGGGATCCTGGTGATCAACCGCATCAAGCCCCACACGATCTTCTTCGAGCCGTTCGGTAGCGGTCTCATTAAGATGCTCGGGGTCGGCCTCGGCAAGGTGGAGGGCGCAACGCAGATTCACCGGCAGGGGCTGACCGCGCTGCCCGGCGCGATCCGCGCGATGGCACAGGTCTACCTCGATCGCGGCATGGTGGTGGGAGGACTGGCCGTTGTTGAGAATGCCCGCGACGAGCCCGCGATCGTCGAGGCGCTCTTCCCGCACGAGATGGTGGAGCGGGAGATGGCGCTGTTTGCCAGGGCGCGCGAGATGATGCCGCGCCTGCCCGTGGAGGAGATGGATGTCCTCGTGGTGGACCAGGTCGGCAAGAACTTCTCCGGCACCGGGATGGACCCCAATATCATCGGGCGGATGCGCATCCCCGGACTACCGGAGCCCGCTTCTCCCCGGATCGGCCGCATAGTGGCCCTACGCCTCTCGCCCGAGTCCGAGGGCAATGCCAATGGCATTGGTCTTGCCGACCTTACCACGCAGCGTCTGGTGGACGCCATTGACCGTGAGATCACCAACCTGAACGCCATTACGAGCACATTCATACCCGAATCCGGCGTGAAAAATGCTCAAATTCGGAGTTGATCGATGCGATCGAGAGCGTGCGTGATGACTGCTTGCTCCGGCAAGACCGGAGGAAATCTGAGTGTCTGTCCCTGGCTGAGACGAACGAACTCTGCTGGAAGCATGAAGAGGCGAGGGCGTAATGTGCCCAAGGTCATCGCATGGCACTCTCTCGGGAGGCAGAGACGCTTGTACCAGTTGACCAGATTGTAGGCAAAGAGCAACAGATGAAAGTAGGCTTCGTTGGCGGCAAACTGACCGGTGGGGATCTTGGCGAGGGGGTAGTCGGCTTTCAGCT
>JASEHJ010000200.1 GCA_030018905.1 bacterium
CTGTAACCGAAGGGTGTCCGGCTGCGCGAACCTCCGCGGCCACGCGGGCCGCCATCCCGGGATAGTAGATCGGACCGTTCTTTATCTCGACGATGACGCGTATGGGCCGGAGCAGATCAAGGGCCTCGGCCAGCGTTGGGACGCGCTCGCCTGCAAACCGCTCGCCAAACCACCGCCCGGCGTCCAGCCGGCGCATCGCCGCCAGGGTCTGGTCCCTAACCAGCCCGCGGCCGTCCGTGGTACGGTCCAGCATGGGATCGTGGATCACGACCGGCTCGCCGTCGCTGGTCAGGTGCACGTCCAGCTCGACCGCGTCCACGCCGATCTCGAGGGCCCTTCGGAACGCGGCCAGCGTGTTCTCGGGCGCCTCGGCCGACGCACCGCGGTGGGCAACTATCTGAGGAATCCTGCCGCTCACTCCGACACCTCAGTCCTGCAGGAGTTGGTCCAGCCGCTCCAGTATGAAGTCCGGCTGCGGGTCGGCAGTCATCGCGGCCCCGGCAGTGGTCACGCCTGTCAGCACCAGGGCCGTGGCCATACCCGAGGCACGGCCCATGGCAATGTCGGTCTCCAGCCTGTCCCCGGCGATCAGGCACCCGTCCGGGCGCAGTCCCAGGCGCTCGGCCAGCACGCGGCCCATGATGGGCGAGGGCTTGCCCACCACCTCCTCCACCGGATGGCCGGTAGCGGCCTCCACCGCCGCGATCACCGCGCCGCAGTCCGGGAGCCCGCCTTCCGGCGTAGGGCAATACGCGTCCCGGTTCGTGGCCACGAACCGGGCCCCGGAGCGGATCGCGTCAAAGGCCACTTGGAGCTTGCGGTAGTCGAAAGTACGGTCGAAGCAGGCCACCACGATCTCAACCTCGCGGGGACTATCGGTTAGCACAAATCCCGCCGACTCCAGTTCCGACCGCACCGAGTCCTCACCGATGACGAAGAGCCGGGCGCCCGGAGCGGTGGCCGACAGGTGCCTGACCAGCACATAGGACGAGTTGATCACATCACCGGGCTCAGCCGGAATGCCCAGCCGCGTCAGCTTCGCCGCGTACTCCTCCCGGCTGCGCAATGGGTTGTTGGACAGGAAGACAATCGGCCTGCCGGCCGCCCGCAACGAGGCCACGGTGCGCTCTGCTCCCGGCAGCAGTATCTCACCCAGGTAGACCGTGCCGTCCAGGTCGAAGGCATACCCGGCGTACAGACGGTCCGGCCGCCGCACCACCAGGCCCATGCTTCCCGCCGGGCCCATGTTGCGCGCCGTGCGCACGCTACCCGCCGCCCGAGCCGAACAAACCGCCCATGCGCGCGCCCGTAAGCCGGTAGACCCCGTACAGCGTGGCGGCGCAGAGCAGGATCAGGACGAACCCCAGGGCAGCGGCCTGCCCGATCGTACCCGAGGTGTAGAAGGTGAAGATGCCCACCGTCATCGTTTCCCATCCAGGCAGGACCAGCAGGATGGTCGCCGCCGCCTCTTGGAGCGCGAACATCAGCGAGAACAGGGCGCCTGCCAGCACCCCGCGCCAGATCAGCGGAAGGGTGATGTCGAAGAACGTCCGCAGCCCTGAGGCGCCCACGCTTGCGGCCGACTCCTCCATGGAACGGTGAAGACCCAGTAGGGACGCATACGTTGCCCGCACCGTGTACGGCATCCGGCGGACTGCCAGTACGAGCGGCATGATGATCCACATGCGGCTCAGCACAAGGCCGATCACCGGAAGCGGGAAGTGAAACGCTCGGATGTAGGCGATCCCCAGCGCGGTCCCTGGCAGGGCCAGGATCAGGATGACGGCGGAGTCAATCATCCCCCTCCCGGGCAGCGTGCTGCGGGCCAGTACCCATCCGATGGGAACGCCGAACGCCAGGATGATCAGCACCGCGATCGCGCTCCAACGAATGGTGTTGATCAGGTAGATGGGCGTCAAGTGCAGCACCTGATCCAGGTGCGCCAGCGTGAACCGGGTCGGAAACGGCGTGAGCGACCAGGCCTTTCCGAACGCCGCCAGGGTGACACCCAGATACGGCAGGAACGCCACGGTCAGGACTACGACGAAGAACGCCGGCGCCAGCACCCTGGCCACGCCCCGCAGCGGACGCCTCTCCACCGCTCGGTAGGAGACGACGGCATACTCGCGCAACCCCACGATGCGCCGGGCGACCACCAGAAAGACGATAGCCATGGCGGCCATGAGGGCGCCGATTACAATGCCCATCTTGAACAGCCGGTTATCAATGTACTGAACTATGTTCAGGTAGGCCTGGGACGATATCAGATCCTGCATCCCGACGACGAGTGGCGTGGCGAAATCCGCAAACGCCAGGATGAAGACCAGCGTGGCTCCCGATATGAAGCCCGGGGTGACGAGCGGAATAGTGATGTCGCGTATCTTTCTCAGGCCGCGAGAGCCCATAGCCTCGGCGGCTTCCTCGAGCGAGGCGTCAAGTTTGCTCAGACCGTCCACGACGTTGAGCGTGATAAGCGGAAAGTAGTGCATGATCATCGCCAGCAGCACGCCGTGCCAGCCGTAGATGAAGTTGATCGGTTTGGCAAGGCCGAAGTAGTCCATCAGGATGACGTTGATTGTGCCTGCGCGGCCCAGGACGAACACCAGTCCCATTATGCCCACCAGCGGGGGCATGATTATGGGCAGGATGGTCAGGTACGAGAACGTCTCGCGGCCGGGGAAGTCGTACCGGACGAGCAGGAAAGCGGCCAGGAACCCGATCACAACACAGCCGACAACCGTACCGGCCGAGACGATGAGCGAGTTCACGAGCGACCGCCGGTAGAAGCCGTCGGTGGCGAAGTCCCGAAGGAAGGCGAGGGTGAACTTCCCTTCCTCGGTTGTCACCGCGTCCACGAAAAGACGCCACAGCGGAAAGGCGATGAACAGGAAGAGAAACGCGTATATCGGCAAGGCCATTACAATGGCGGGCACGCGCCGCCGCGCTACCGGATGCGCCGCTGCTGCCCGGACGGTCCGCGGCGTCATGCCTGGCGCTCCTTGGGGAAGACCAGCGCGGACGCCGCGGTGAACCCCACCGTCACCTCCCGGCCGGGGCCCAGTAGCTGGTGGCGCCTAGGATCGTGGACGTCCACCAGAAGCACCACGCCATCGCCCGCATCCACCTCGTAGCGCACCACGTTGCCCATGTACTGCGAGACGGCGACGCGGCCGCGAACCACGACGCCCAGATCGCCTCGGCCTTCGGCAAGCGTCAGGTTCTCCGGCCGGATCGCCACGACGGCCGCGCTGCCCGTATTGACCGTACCAACCGCCCTTCCCCGCAGGATGCCCGCAGGGGTCTTCAGGGCCACCATCTCTCCGGAGACCTCGGTCACCGTACCGGATACCAGGTTGTTGGTGCCGATGAAATCGGCGACGAACAGCCCGGCCGGCTGCTCGTAGAGCTCAACGGGCGTCCCTATCTGCAACACGCGGCCCGCGTCCATGACCGCAATGCGATCCGAGAGGACCATCGCTTCTTCCTGATCGTGGGTAACGTAGATCGTGGTAATGTGCAGGTCCTGCTGCAGCCTGCGGATCTCGCTACGCAGCCGGGCCCGCACCTTCGCGTCCAGGTTGCTGAGCGGCTCGTCGAGCAGCAGCACGCGCGGGTTCAACACGAGCGCCCGCGCCACGGCCACCCGCTGCTGCTGGCCGCCGCTGAGCTGGCCCGGGGTGCGGGACTCCAGCCCCTGGAGACCGACCTGCACAAGGGTACCCATCACGCGGGTCTTGATCTCTTCCCGCGGCGTGCGCTGGATCTTCAGGCCGTAGGCGACGTTCTCGAAGACCGTCAT
>JASEHJ010000201.1 GCA_030018905.1 bacterium
GCCCGGAGCAAGAAGGTAAACCGGGCTCCTCACAGCCTTTCGAATCACAGCCGCTCGAACCGCGCCTGGAAGAAGCGCAGGTACTTGGGCTCGTAGACCATCCGCAGCCCCCGCGCCTTCTTGCCGTCCTCGAATACCGCGTCCACCGACTCGGCCACCACGTCCATGTGGGCCTGCGTGTACACGCGGCGGGGAATGGTCAGCCGCACGAGTTCCAGCTTCGGATAGCGGTGGTCGCCCGTGGCCGGATCGCGCCCGGCGGAGACCACGCCCCGCTCCATGCTCCGCACCCCTGAGTCCAGGTAGAGATCTGAGGCCAATGTCTGGGCTGGGAACTGGTCCTGGGGAATGTGCGGGTAGAAGCTCGCGGCGTCCAGGTAGATCGCGTGGCCGCCAATGGGCTCCACTATAGGAATGCTCCACTCAAGGAGCTTCATCCCCAGGTACTCCACCTGGCCCACCCGCGCCCGTATGTGGTCGTCCTGCACCGACTCCTCGATCCCTCGCGCCATGGCCTCCATGTCGCGGCCGGACATGCCGCCGTAGGTGTGCAGCCCCTCGTACACCACGACCATGTTGCGGGCCTCGTCGAAGAGCGCCGGGTCGTTGAGGGCAAGCCAGCCGCCGATGTTCACCAGACTGTCCTTCTTGCCGCTCATGGTGCAGCCGTCGGTGTAGGAACAGAACTCACGGAGGATTGTGGCCACCGGAACGCCACGGTACCCCTCCTCACGCTGCTGGATGAAGTATGCGTTCTCCACGGCGCGGGTGGCGTCCAGCATGATGCGGATGCCGTAGCGGTCGCAGAGTGCCCGCAGGTCTCTGGTGTTCTGCATCGAGACCGGCTGGCCGCCGGCCATGTTCACGGTCGCCGCCAGGCTGACGTACGGGATATTGTCTGCGCCGACCTTCTCGACGAGGGCCTCCAGCTTGTTCAGGTCCACGTTGCCCTTGAAAGGCAGCCACGCCCGTGGATCGTGGGCCTCGTCCATGACCACATCCACGAAGGTGCCCCCGGCCAGCTCCTGGTGCAGACGGGTCGTGGTGAAGTACATGTTGCCCGGGACGAAGTCACCGGGCTTGATGAGCATCCTGGAGAGGATGTGCTCGGCTCCCCTGCCCTGATGGGTCGGCACGACATAGGCGTAGCCGTAGTGCTTCTGGATGGCGGCTTCCAGGTGGTAGAAGTTCCTGCTCCCGGCGTAGGACTCGTCGCCCAGCATCATCCCGGCCCACTGATAGTCGCTCATCGCCGAGGTACCGCTGTCGGTGAGCAGATCGATGTAGACGTCCTCCGAACGCAGCAGGAACGTGTTGAAGCCCGCATCGTTCATGGCCCGCTCGCGCTGCTCACGGCTAGTCCACCTGACCGGCTCTACCACTTTGACCTTCCACGGCTCGGCCCAGGACCGGCGGGCCGGGCGCTTGCGCGTCTCTGCCATGGCGTGATTCCTCCTCTTCCTCGTCGGCCGCCCGCGCCGGGACCGCGTGTCACTAGGGGATCGCCATCCACCGGGGCATCCTCATCCACCGGGGGCGCGGGAGGCCTAGAGGATGCTTCGAGATTGCCTGGGGCATCTCCCTGGGTCAGGCTGTACGGCGCCGGCCTGCGGCTGCTGGAGTGCCTGCGCCTGAGGGTCAAGGACATCGACTTTGACCGCAACGAGATCGCGGTTCGCAACGGCAAGGGAGGCAAGGACCGGGTGACCATGCTTCCGGCCGCGGTGAGGGCGTCGTTGCAGGCGCACCTGGAGAAGGTACGCTGACAGCACCCGAAGGATCTGGGGTGAGGTCTGGGCCGGGCGCCGCTGCCGGATGCCCTCTCCCGCAGGTACCCAAGCGCCGACCGCCAGTGGGCCTGGCAGTGGACTCCCCGGCCTCGTCGCACTATGTGGATAGCGGGGCGGGTACGACATCCGGACCGTCCAGGAGCTGCTCGGGCACAAGGACGTGAAGACGACGATGATCTACACGCATGTGCTGAACCGAGGCGGAAAGGGGGTGAGGCGCCCGATGGACGGGCTGCAGGTGTGAACAGGACCTGGTCTTTGAGAATGTTAGCCTGACAGACCACGTAGTATAATGTCCGTCAAGGGGGACGGACAGGATGGCGGGAATCCTGACTGTGGCAGCGATTGCGAAGGAGAAGCAACACCTGGGTTGGCGTGCTAGGCTGACACGGCGGGTGTGGTGAGCTGGTCGGCCTAAACATGAGTTAGGCGCACGGAAGTCGAGCCGGAACCGATGGGCCTTGTGAGAAAGGACGTTTGGTGATACGTTTGGATGTACCGTTGGAGGTGGGACCATGCCGAAGCTCCCAGAGGTCATGCCGGTCACCGACCTACGTCAGGACGCGGCCGCCGCTCTCAGAAAGGTCCGCTCGTCGAAACAGCCCCTCGTTATCACCCAGCGGGGCAGAGCCACAGCGGTCATGGTCAGTATCGAGGCTTTCGAGCAAGCTGAACACGAGCGACAACTCCTCCGCCTCCTGGCCCGTGGCGAGCGCGAAATCGCGGCAGGACGAGGCTATGACCTCGAAGCCGTCCTCCGAGAGGCAGATGCTCTTCTTGCACAAGAGTCCCGGTGAGGATCCGCTTCACTCCGTCCGGCCGGTCTCAGTTCCTCGCCGCTTTGGCGTTCATCAGGAGAGACGACCCCGCTGCCGCGGCGAGGTTCAGGCGACGGGCAGAGATTGCCCTGAGGAGACTGCAGCGCTTCCCCGGCTCCGGTCGGGTCCTGCCGGAGTTCCCCGAACTCCCCTACCGCGAAGTTCTGGTCGGGCGATACCGCTTCTTCTACCGAACCGAGGGAGGAACTGTGTGGGTCGTGGCTGTCTGGCACGGCGCGCAGATACCAGGGGAGCCAATGGGATGATATGGCGTCTAACTCCGGCCTGCAACCGCCGGCGGGCGTCGGGCGTCTTCGGCCTCGCCTCGTTGACTGGCGCCCGCCGCGGCTGAGCTTTGTCGTTAGGCGGCACTCATCTCTCCGTTGCCCCAGACCGATAATCCCTGACGGGAGGCAGGCGGACATGGTTGTCCTGGTCCGCGCGGCTACCTACGCTGCGCTGTTTGTCGGACTCGTGCTCGTGTTCGTGCCGGCCCGTGTGCTGTCCTGGTCGGGCATCACCCGGCCTGCGGCGATGGGCGTACCGCAGATAGCGGGGATGGTGCTCGGAGCCGCCGGCGCGGCGCTCGCTCTCTGGTGCATCCTCACCTTCGCGTTCATCGGCCGCGGGACCCCCGCGCCGTTCGATCCGCCGCGCCGGTTGGTCGTACGGGGCCCCTACCGGGTCGTGCGAAATCCCATGTACATCGGCGCCGGGCTCGCTCTCGCCGGTGCCGCGCTCTTCTATCACTCGGGTCCTCTCCTTGGCTACACCGTGCTGTTCTTCCTCATCACCCACCTGTTTGTGGTGTGGTACGAGGAGCCCGCCCTGCGGCGGATTTTCGGGAGCGAGTACGATGCCTACTTCCGACGGGTCCGCCGGTGGTGGCCGACACGATGAGCAGGTCCGAATCGGAGGGGGAGGTTCGGGTGGCCCAACCTGCGCCTGCAGACTGGCGGGCCCGTTTTGAACTGAGGAAGCGTCCGTTTGTGCGCCGGGCATGTTCGGTGTACTCTGAGATCGTGATGCGCCCATGGGCTCCGGCCCGCGGCTGAGGCGCGATTCGTTAGATCTCGCCAAGTTCCGGTGCTCTTGCCCTACCCCATGACATAGCAGTGATGCTATAATGTCGGCGTGGGCT
>JASEHJ010000202.1 GCA_030018905.1 bacterium
CCAGCTCGGCAACCGCGGTCGCGTTGGCCCCGGCGGTCGCGGTCACCACAACGCCCGCGGCAGTGGCGGCTGCCAGGTCAACGCTGTCAACGCCCACTCCAAACCGGGACAGCACCCGCAGGCGCGGCGCGCCGGCGATCACCCTCGCTGTAATCGGCTCCGTGCCGACGATCGCACCGTCGCAGTCCGCGATCATCTCGGCCAGAGCGGTCTCCTCCAGCCGCACCTGGGAAGGCGATATCTTTACCTGACATCCGGCCTGCTCCAGAATGCTCCAGTGCTCTCCCGGCGCGTCCCGGAACGCCCGTGCCGTCACCAGAACCGTGCGGCTCACCGCGTACCTCCTGGGAGGACTCCCTTCTGGAGAGCGGCAAGCGCGCGCGACGCCGGCCGCGTGAGATCGAAGAGGGATCGGTAGAGATCCACAAACGGCCTGTAGCGGGAGTGCTCCCCTGCGCGCGGTTCGATGCGGCCTGCCTGCCCCACCATCTGCCGGGCCGTCGCCTTGAGATCATCGTAGACTCCAACGGCGGCGCCTGCCACGATGGCGGATCCCAGGACCGCGAACTCGCTGCGGTTAAGCCGCACATAGGGGAGCCCCAGTACATCCGCCTTGATCTGGTTCCAGAGGTCGCTGGAGGATCCGCCGCCGATGACACGGGTCTCAGTGAGGTTCATCCCGGGCAGCAGGGCCCGCTCGATGTCCAGGTACAGCGCGTACTCGTAGGCAACGCTCTCGAGGAGCGACCGATAGAAGTGGGCCTTGGAATGGGCCCATGTGAAACCGATCCAGACCCCCCGCAGGGCAGGGTCGCTGGGACATACGTGGCCGCCCAGGTGGGGGAGGAACAACAGCCCGTCGGCGCCGGGCGGGATCCCGCGCGCCGCTTCGTCCAGAGCCCGGTATCCTGCCTCCCTCTCCGCGAAGGTGTCCCTGAACCAGCGCAGGTTCAGGCCCCCTCCGTTGATGTAGGCCAGCGAGTACCACAGCCCCTCCGGCACCAGGCGCGCTGCGAACAGGGTCCGGTGGGCCACATCCGGAGCGAACCGGTCGGTGCAGATGGCCAGCACGGACGCGGTTCCCGCGACGTCGAACACCAGGCCCGGCTCGACCATGGCGGCGCCCAGCATCCCGGCGGCCTGGTCCCCGCATCCTGCTGCGATGGGCGTGCCTGCCAGGAGGCCGGTAGTCGCCGCCGCTTCCGGCGTCACGTGGCCGATGATCTCCCATGGGCGGACGATCCTCGGCAGCTTATCCAGGGAAACCCCGAAGAGGCCGCACAGTTCGTCCGACCATCTGGCCGCCTGTGTGTCGGCAAGACAGGTGAAGTGGAGGTACGTGTAGTCCATGAATGCGTCGGCGCCGGCCAGGCCGGCCATGCGCCCAGCAACGTAGCCTCCCGGAACCACGAACTTCGCAACCCGGGCGAAAACATCCGGATGTTCGCGCGCCAGATGCAGAATCTTGGGCCCGTGGGAGTATGTGGGCGGCCCGCCGGTCAGGCGGACGATCTGCTCCTCATGGGGCCGCATCGCGTCAATGTAGGACCCGCACCGGGTATCTAACCAGGAGTCGTAGGGAGTGGGCGTGCCCCAGTGCGCGTCTACCGTCCCTATCCCGGCCATCTGGCCGTCGAAGGACAGCCCTGCGATCTCCCCCGGGGCGACGCCGCTGCGCTCGAGGCAAGCGCGGATCGTGCGCACTGCGGCGCCGAAGAGGTCCTCCGGATCCTGTTCCACCCACCCAGGCCCGGGTTGAATCAGGCGGGACTCCTCGGCGGCGTCGGCCAGGAGCGTGCCATCTTGGGAGAAGATGGCCGCCTTGGTCGCGGTCGTCCCCAGGTCAACGCCTATGAGGCATGTACCGCTCACGGCGGGATCTCCACGGCATAGCGTGGGTTCTCCACAACGCTGGGATGCCCGTTGTCTGCCACCACCAGCCGCGCAAACCCGGTGGACTCGATCGTGCCGTAGTCGTGCCCGGCGTCGCCGGGAAAAGCATAGAGCAGGACCAGCGGCACCTCACCGGTGTTGATCGATCGGTGGCCCCAATGAGGGGGGACATAGACAACGGTCCCCGGCGCAATGTCCACGGTCCGCCAGACGCCCCATCGGGTCTGCAGTATCATCAAGCCGGTCCCTGCAAGACCATAGTACACCTCGGCCGTCCCGGATTTCTGATGGTAGTGCCCCTTGGTCATGAAGTACTCGTCGCCGACACGACCCGGGTGCAGTACCGTCACGCCGTGGCAGAGGTGCCCTTCGCTCTCTGGGGCCGGGGCCACGAACACCTCGTAGACGAGAGGATCCCCCAGGGCCACCATCTCGGCCCGCGCCTGCTCGTCTAGGAACAACCCTCGCAAGTCGCTCAACCGCCGCGACAGCCTGTGCGCCACGGTTCCCACCAGGCCCTCACGGAGGTCCACGCGTGAGGAAAAGGGTTCCAGCAGGTCCATCGGCGGCCTCCCTATCCGTCTGAAGCCTATCTATCCGCCGAGGTCTATGCGGATGTGCTTGACCGCCAGGTACTCGGCAAGGGCGTGGCGGGAGTTCTCGATGCCGAACCCGCTCTGCTTCCAGCCGCCGTAAGGATATGCTATCTCGCCGCCGGCGACGTTGTTCACGCCCACGGTTCCGGCCTCCAGGCGCTCGGCCACCGTGATCGCGGTGGCCAGGTCGCGCGTGTAGAGATAGGCGACAAGCCCGTAGGGCGTATCGTTGGCGAAGCGCACGGCCTCGTCCACGCTACCCACGGCCATGATGGGCGCCACGGGTCCGAAGGTCTCCTCGCGCATTACCTTCATCTCGTGGTTCACGTTCACAAGCACTGTCGGAAGGAAGAAGTTTCCACGCCTGTAGGCCTCGCCCTCTGGGGGACCCCCGCCGTAGAGCACGCGGGCGCCCTTGGAAACGGCATCCTCGATGTGGTCGCGCGCGGTCGCCACGCCGGCCGCGTTGGTCATCGGTCCGAGGTCCACATCAGGGTCGAGGCCGTTGCCTATGCGCAGGGCCGCGGTCTTTGTCACGAACCGGTCCACGTACTCGTCGTAGACGTCCTGGTGCACGTAGATCCGGTTGATGGCGTTGCAGATCTGCCCCATGTTGCGGAACGAGCGGTAGGCCCCGCCGTGCGCGGCCGCGTCCAGATCGGCGTCCGGACACACTATCAGCGGACAGTGACCGCCCAGTTCCAGGGAGAGCCGGGCCACGCGGTCGGAGGCGACCCGCATGATCTCCTTGCCGGTTTCGGTCTGCCCGGTGAGGGCGATTTTCCTGATCAGAGGGTGGGCGACCAGGGCACGGCCCACGACCGAGGCAGGCCCGGTCACCACGCCGGCCACGCCCGGTGGCAGTCCGGCCTCATGGAGGCACTCAAACATCCGCAGCGTGGAGAGTGGGGTGTCGCTGGCAGGCTTGGCCACCACCGGGCATCCGGCGAGGAGCGCCGGCGCCAGCTTCCACGAGACGAGCAGCAGAGGGTAGTTCCAGGGCGCGATCGCCGCCACCGGGCCTACCGGTTGCCTTATGACGATGCTGCGGCGCGAGTTCGAGTCGGTGGCGATCGTCTCGCCCAGCAGGCGACGGCCCTCCTCGGAGAAGTACTCGAAGGCCTCTGCTGCTCCGTCTACCTCCCCCAGTGCTTCCTTGAGTGGTTTGCCCTGCTCCGCGGTCAGCAGGCGCGCGATGGGCTCGCGCCGCTCGCGGATGAGGTCGGCGGCCTTCCGCAGCG
>JASEHJ010000203.1 GCA_030018905.1 bacterium
GACCGCCAGAACCAGGCGCGGCCACTCAAGGTGGCTCTAATAGGAACCTACCCGCCCCGGCAGTGCGGGATCGCCACCTTTACCGGCGATCTCTGTGACGCCCTGGGCGCCGGGTGCCCTGAGGTGACGTGCTTTGCCGTCGCGGTGAACGACACTGCCACGGGTTGCGCGTATCCTCCCCGCGTGCGCTTCGAAATCGAAGAAGGGGACTTCACCTCCTACCGGCGCGCGGCGGAATTCCTAAACATCAATAACGTCGACGTGGTCTGCGTGCAGCACGAGTACGGCATCTTCGGCGGGCCCGCCGGCAGCCATCTCCTGGCGATGCTGCGCGACCTCCGCATGCCGGTAGTCACCACGCTACACACAATTTTGCGTGAGCCCGATCCCCTGCAGCGCCGGGTCCTGGAGGAGCTGGTTCAGTGCTCGGACCGGCTGGTGGTCATGAACCAGCGCGCCGCCGACTTTCTCCGGGAGCTGTATGGTGCGCCCGAAGCGAAGATCGACACCATACCCCACGGCATTCCCGACGTGCCGTTTGTCGATCCCAACCTCTACAAGGGCCGGTTTGGGCTGGAAGGCCGGCAGGTCTTGCTGACCTTCGGGTTGCTGTCTCCCAACAGAGGAATCGAATACGCGCTCGAAGCGCTCCCGGCCATCCTGGCGCGCTACCCCAATGTGGTCTACATCATACTGGGCGCCACTCATCCACACGTGCGGCGCCGGGAAGGCGAATCGTACCGGCTGTCCCTGGAACGGCTGACCCAGGCCCGCGGGGTGGGCCAGCACGTCATCTTTGACAACCGGTTCGTCAGCCTCGAGAGACTCGTGCAGGTCATCGGGGCCGCGGACATCTACATCACACCGTATCTCAACCCGGCGCAGATCGCCTCGGGCACGCTGAGCTACGCGGTTGGCGCGGGGAAAGCCGTCGTCTCGACGCCATACTGGCATGCCGAGGAACTCCTGGCGGACGGGCGCGGGGTGCTGGTGCCCTTCCGGAATCCCCAGGCCATCGCCCAGCGGGTCATCGAACTGCTCGACAACGAGGCCGAGCGGCACGCCATGCGCAAGCGCGCGTACCTCTATGGCCGCGAGATGATCTGGCCGGTCATCGCGCGGAAGTACGTGGAAAGTTTCGAGCGGGCGCGCCAGGATCGGATGCGCCGGCCGCGGCCGGCGTTCGCGGTCAAGCCTCTGTGGGAGCGGCCCGTCGAGCTGCCGGCCCTCAAGCTCGACCACCTGCATCGTCTGACTGACGATGTGGGGATCATGCAGCACGCCGTCTTCACGGTGCCAAACTACGACGAAGGGTATACCACCGACGACAACGCCCGGGCCCTCATCGCGGCCGTCTTGCTGGAAGAGGCGGGGGATGCGGCCATCGACGAGGCCCATGATCTGGCGTCGCGCTACCTGGCCTTTCTTTGGCATGCCTTCGATGGCCCGTCGGGCCGGTTCCGGAACTTCCTTCCATTCGATCGCCGGTGGCTGGAGCGGGCGGGCTCGGAGGACAGCCACGCCCGCGCCCTGTGGGCCCTCGGGGTGGTCGTGGGCCGGTCCATACATGCGGGCCTCCGGGGGCCTGCCGGCAGGCTGTTTGACCAGGCGCTCCCGACGGTGCTGGACTTCACCAGCCCGCGGGCCTGGGCATTCGCCCTCTTCGGCATCCAGGAGTACCTCAGGCGGTTCTCCGGGGACCGGGCGGCCCGGCAGGCGCGCGAGGTGCTGGCCGGCCGGCTCCTGGACGCCTACCGGCGGACGGCCTCCCCGGACTGGCCCTGGTTCGAGGAGATCGTGGCCTACTGCAACGCCAGCCTGCCGCATGCCCTGCTGGAGTGCGGCCGGTGGATGGAACGGTCCGATATGATCGAGGCCGGCCTGACCTCCCTGGAGTGGCTGGCGAGCGTCCAGCGATCGCGCAAGGGGCACTTCGCGCCCATCGGCTCCAATGGGTTCTATCGCCGGGGCGGGGAGCGCGCCCGCTTCGATCAGCAGCCTGTCGAAGCGCAGACCATGGTCTCGGCGTGCCTGGCGGCCTCGGGGATCACCGGCGAGGCCCGCTGGCAAGAAGAAGCCCGACGGGCCTTTGAGTGGTTCCTGGGACGGAACGATCTCGGCCTGCTGCTGTACGACCCATCGTCCGGCGGCTGCCGCGACGGGCTGCACCCCGATCGCGCCAACGAGAACCAGGGCGCCGAGTCCACCCTCGCCTTCCTGCTGGCCCTGCTGGAGATGCGGCTGGCCGAGCACGTGATGCGCCCGGCGGATGCCATCGTCCCGGAGGTCCCGGCGGCGCCGGTCCTCTCGCAACCAGCTGTGGTTCATCCCTGATTCGAACGGAGACGTCCGTGCGCGTCGCGATGCTGGCTCCGATCTCCTGGCGTGTGCCGCCCCGGCACTATGGGCCGTGGGAGCGCGTGGTCTGGCTGCTCACCGAAGGGCTGGTCGAGCGTGGGGTCGATGTCACGCTCTTCGCCACGGCCGATTCCATCACCCGGGCACGGCTCGTGTCGGTCTGTCCGCGGCCCTACTCCGAAGATCCCACCCTCGATGCAAAGGTGTGGGAGTGCCTGCACGTCGCGGCGGCGTTCGAGCGCGCCGCGGAGTTCGACCTCATCCACAACCACATGGATTTCCCGCCGCTCACCTACAGCGGCCTGGTCCAGACGCCGGTGCTCACCACGATCCACGGCTTCTCGTCCGACCGGATCCTCCCCGTCTACGAGCGCTACGACGGGCGGACGCACTACGTCGCCATCAGTGAGGCCGATCGCCATCCGCGGCTCGACTATGTCGCCACGATCCATCACGGCATCTTGCTGTCTGAGTTCACGCTGTGGGAGACTTCGGGCGACTATCTGCTCTTCTTCGGTCGAATTCATCCGGACAAGGGGACGGCCGAGGCGATCGAGGTGGCCAGGCAGGCGGGGCGCCGGTTGATCATTGCCGGCATCATCCACGATCGCGACTACTTCGAGCGCCAGGTCGTGCCGCACCTGGACGGCGACCGGGTGCGCTACGTGGGCTCGGTGGGCCCCGAGGAACGCGATGACCTGCTGGGCGGGGCGTATGCCCTGCTGCACCTCAACAACTTCGATGAGCCATTTGGGCTCAGCATAGTGGAGGCCATGGCCACCGGCACACCGGTCATCGCGCGCGGCCGCGGCGCGGTGCCGGAGATCGTCCGCCACGGGGAGACCGGCTTCATCGTGGACACCGTGGATGAGGCGGTGCGCGCGATGGACGAGATCCCGGCCCTGAACCGAAGGCGGGTGCGCCGGCATGTCGAGCAGCACTTCAGCCGCGACCGCATGGTGGACGAGTACCTGCGGGTCTACCACGAGGTCCTGCGGAAGCATGCCGCTGCACGATGACCTTCCGGCTGGGCATCAGTTACTGGCCGCCAGATACCGCCATGGCATGGTGACGGCGCTTCGACCCCGCGCGCAGCGCGCGACTTCGCGGTGATCCGCGCGGCGGGGTTCGATAGCGTGCGCATCTTCCTGTTGTAGGAGGACTTCCAGCCCGCCCCCGACCGCGTATCTTCGACGGCGCTCGGTAGACTGGCGCAGGTCTGCGACGCCACCGCGAGGGAGGCAGAGGTCCTGGTCCAGACCATCTTCGAGGCCTGGGGCGACGGGAACTACGCGATCGCGCGACGCGAGGTCTGGCGCGAGCGCCCGATCAGGGTGCA
>JASEHJ010000204.1 GCA_030018905.1 bacterium
CGAAGCCCATGTGGGCAACCCCCTCGATATCATCGGTGACGCGGATGACCGCCGGTACGACGCCGCCCTGGAGGCGGTGCTGGCCGATCCGTCGGTGGACGCGGGCGTGGTGCTGGTGACCCGCCAAGCGACCATTGATGTTGAGGCCGCGGCCGACGCGGTAATCCGGCGGGCGCGCGCCTCCGGCAAGCCGGTACTGGCCTCGTTCGTTGGCGCCCTGGCCGTGGAATCGGGCGTTGCCCGCCTGGAGGAGGCTGGGATTCCACACTATCCGTTTCCCGAGGCGATCGCGCGGACGCTGGCCGCGATGGCGCGCTACGTCTCATGGATCGGGCGGCCCCGTACCAGTTACGTAGCTTTCGACGACGTGGACCGAGAACGCGCGCGGCAGATTATCGCCGGCGCGGAGCCGGGGTTTCTGTCCGAGTCGGCTGCCCTGGAGCTGCTGGAGGCCTATCGCCTTCCGCTACTGCCGTGGGCAGTGGCCACCAGCGCCGGTGAGGCGGCGGAGCGCGCGCTGGAGATCGGCCTTCCGGTGGCACTCAAGATCCTCTCCCCGCAGATCATTCACAAGGTGGACGTGGGCGGGGTGCGCCTTCACCTCGGGACTGCGGCCGAGGTTCGGGCGGCCTACGAGGCCATGATGGTTTCGATACGCAAGCACCACCCCGATGCGGTGCTGGATGGGGTGCTGGTGCAGGCGATGGCGCGCAAGGGTCATGAGGTGATCCTCGGGATCAGCCACGACGCGCAGTTCGGCCCGGTGCTGATGTTTGGACTGGGCGGCATATACGTTGAGGTCCTGAAGGACGTCACCTTCCGCCTGGCGCCGGTCAGGGAGCTGGGTGCCCGGCGGATGGTCGAGGAGACCCGCACCTCGGCCATCCTGCGGGGCGTCCGCGGCGAGCCCCGGTCGGACCTGGAGGCCATAGTCGAGTGCCTCCTGCGCCTGTCCCAGCTTGCGGTTGATTGCCCCGAGGTGGCGGAGCTCGACATCAATCCCCTGTTTGTGTATGCGGAGGGGCAGGGCGCCGCGGTGGCGGACGCACGGGTGCGGATCGCGCCTCCCCCGGGGTGACCCCACTGAGGCGCCTGGGGCGTATGCCGCTACTCTACAAGATCCTGGCGGCCAATGCGGCGATCGTCTTGGTGGGCGCGGTGGTCGGTACGGCCATCTCTCTCGGTCACGGTGCCCTGCATCCTGGAGAGCCGCACCCCGGTCTGATGGCGTCCTTCGCGGTGGCCGGCGTCGCGATCAGCCTGGCCGTGAACTACGTGGTCCTGCGGGTACTGCTCCGACCGCTGGACCACCTGCAACGCGCGGTGGATGCCGTGCGTGCGGGCGAGCCGGGCGTGCAGGTGGCGCGCCAGGGGATCTCGGACGAGCGGTTCGAGCACCTGGCGGATACATTCGACCGCATGCTCGCGACCCTGGAGGAGAGCGCCGAGCGGTTGCGGTCGCTCCCCGGACAGATCCTCCGTGCGCAGGAAGAAGAGCGCCGCAGGATCGCACGAGAACTGCACGACGAGGCCGCGCAGTCAATAACCTCGCTCCTGGTACGTCTTCGCCTGCTGGAGCAGTCCCAGACGCCCGAGTTGGCACGACAGCGCGTGCGCGAGCTGCGCGATCTAACGATGCGCGCCCTCGAAGACGTGCGCCGCATCGCGCTGGAGTTGCGCCCGTCCGTCCTCGACGACCTCGGCCTAGTGGATGCCCTCCACGCCCACGTGGACGCCCTGAACGCCGCGGGGGGCACCCGGGTGACGCTATTGGCCGACAGCCTGGATGGCCGGCTGCCGGACGATGTGGAGCTGGCGTTCTATCGCGTGGCGCAGGAGGCTCTGACAAACGTGCGACGCCACGCGCACGCCCCGCAGGCCCGCGTGCGCCTTCGGCGGAGCGGGTCGGAGATCATACTTGAGGTTGAGGATGAAGGTGCGGGTTTCGACCCGCGAGGATCCCCGCCCGCTGGCACCGGCCTCGGCCTCGCCGGCATGCGCGAGCGCATGGCCCTGATCGGCGGCGAGATCATGGTGCGCTCATCACCGGGCCGCGGCACGACCATCGTGGCACGAGTGGATCTAACCGGCAGGGAGAATCAGCGTGGCGACTGAGATCCGAGTGCTGCTGGCCGACGATCACCCGGTGCTACGTACCGGGTTGCGGACGCTTCTCGAGCAGGAGCCCGACATGCGCATTGTAGGCGAGGCCTCCGACGGGCACGAGGCCGTGGCCCTGGTGCAGCGGCTACGGCCGGACGTGGTCATCATGGACATCAGCATGCCCGGCCTGGACGGGCTGGAGGCCACGCGTCAGATCCGCGGCCTGGACCTGCCCGTGCAGGTCCTCATCCTGACCGTGCACGCGCAGGAGCGCTACCTGTTTCCGGTGCTCAAGGCAGGCGCAGCCGGCTACGTGAACAAGACCGCGGCGGACGTCGAGTTGGTGGCGGCCATCCGCACGGTTGCCGCGGGCGGCGCGTTCCTGCATCCGGCGGCGACGCGACAGTTGCTTGAGGACTTCGTTGCCGAAGCCCAGGGGGGTCAGGAGCGGGACAGCTACGACAGGTTGAGCGATCGAGAAAGGGAGGTGCTCAAACTGGTGGCCGCGGGCCACACGGCGCGCGAGATCGCGGGCCTGCTGCGCCTCAGCCCCAAGAGCGTGGAGACCTACCGCGCCCGCATCATCGAGAAGCTGGAACTGCGCACCAGGGCAGACCTGGTCCGCTACGCGCTGCGCCGCGGCCTGTTGACCGAAGACGCCTGAGGCGCATCTCTCACCGGGCGTCCCGTGCGGCCCCCGTCAGCGCCTGGACTGCCTGTGGGGAAAACCCCTCCGCACAACCCCAGGATTCCCCGATACCGGTCCACGCCCCGCGCCGCTACGATCAATATGGCTACCAAGGAGAGGTGCCGTATGGAGTTCAGGCTGCTCGTCGCAACTGAGAACAGCGAGTTCGGCAAGACGCTGCGCGAACTTACCGAGGCTGCGCGCGCGATGCTTCCTATTCAACTGGAAGTCCTGCACGCGTCCTCGCTCGATCAGGTTCGCGAGCGGCTCGCCACTTGGCACCCAGATGCCTTGATGCTGGACTGGAACCCGGCGCAGGCCAACATGATGGAGACGCTGGCCGGCCTGCTTGCTGACCATGCGGACCTGCGCGTTATGGTCCTGCTGCCGGACAGCGCCCAAGAGTATCGCGAGGCCGTGTGGGGCGCCGGTGCCTGCGCCTGTATCCCGCGTGACCGTGCGGATCCGGAGTGGCTGCAGGCGGTGCTCTGCGTGATGAACCGTGCCCGGGACCGTGAGGCGCGAGTGCGATCCGGGGTGAGATGATGCGGCTCGGGCGGAACAACGCACTCGCCGCGCTGGTTGCCGCCATCCTCCTGATCGCGTTGCCGCTGGGGTTCGCCACACCGCCGGCGCCGTCCGGACCGGCTCAAAGCGGTTGCGTGGCCTGCCACACCAGCCGTGCACTGCTGGAACCGCTGGTCCCTCCCCTGCCCCCGCCACCTGCCGAGGGAGAGGGCTGAGCAGCCCCGGTGCCCCAGGTGGGGCCGCCTTATGAACGCAAGCTGGTGGCACCGGCGTTCCTCAAGTCCACGCACGGCCAGCTTGGTTGCACCGCCTGCCACGCGGGCCGGGAGCAGACCATGGACCTGAAGACCGCCCACTCCGGTCT
>JASEHJ010000205.1 GCA_030018905.1 bacterium
TACCACCGGTGATACACTCCGAAATCAGGAGGTGGGCCAGATGCCCGCGCGCAGTCCCAGGATCAACATCGTGATCGAGCGGCCGCTTCGCGACGCCGCTGACCCGGCCGGATGACCTACCGCCTCCTCCACCACCCAGCGGTGGCCTGGGACGATCTCCCGGCAATCAGCCCCGATGCCCGAGAGCGTATCGCCCGGGCGGTGGAGACCCGCCTATGCGCCGCCCCGGAGCGGTATGGTGTCCCCCTACGAGGCCGGGTTCCCTGGCACCCCCCGAGTCGCGCATGATACCATGGCGACGGTAAGCCGATGCACATCAGCGGACAGCAGGAACGGGATCTCACCGGCGTCGCCGAGAAGCATGGACTACGCCTGATCGTTGCCTTTGGGTCGCGCGCGACAGGCAAGGGCCGCCCCGAAAGCGATCTCGACCTCGCCGTCCTCCCGTCCTCCGGCGCGGAGGTTCCCATCAGAGTGCTGGGCGACCTGATCGCAGATCTCGCCGGGATCTTCCCTGGAGTTGAAGTTGACGTCTCGCTCATCCCTCGCGCTGACCCCCTGTTCCTCAAGAAGATCTTCGAGACAGGGGTGCTGCTGCACGGGGACGAGGTCGAGTTCCGCCGGTACCGCGTTTACGCGTTCCGACGCTACAGCGAGTACCTCCCCTACCTCCGTATCGAGGAGGCGGCAACGCGGCGGCTGGTCGAGAGGCTGCGCCGTGCCGATTGACCATGAGGTGCTCGTCCGAAAGAGCACGCTGATCGCCGAGGACCTGGTGCGCCTCCGTCCACTGGCCGACATGCCGGCGGACGACTACCTGTCCCGGGTGGACGTTCAGCTCGCCACCGAGCGCCTGCTGGAGCGCATGATCGGCCGGATGCTGGATGTCAACTACCACGTCGCGGTGGAGATGGGCGGCACAGCGCCGCGGGACTTCTTTGAGTCGTTCCTCAGAATGGCCGAACTGAAGGTGCTGCCGCCGGACTTCGCCCGGCAGATCGCGCAGACCGCCGGGCTGCGCAACCGCCTTGCCCACGAGTACAACGACATTGACCCGCGCCAGGTCTACCAGGCGGCAGGACGGGCGCTGGTGAACATCCCAATCTACCTGGACCACCTGCAGCAGTTCCTGGACACGCTCCCGTAGCCGATGACCGCGGTTCGCCTGCGGGGCCGGGGGAGCGTGATCCGACATATTGACACAATGCAATACAACGTTCTACAATGGCTGCAGTGAGGTGATGGGTGTGGCGGCTCTGAGCATTCGCATAAACGAGGATTTGAAGCGCGTCATAGTGGCACGCGCCAGAGGGCAGCATCGAAAGCCCAGCGAGCAGGCGCGGCGATACATCGAGATCGCCTTGATTGCTGAAGAGAACCCGGATCTTCCCTTTGGGTTTATCCAGGGTATTCTGGAGGCCCGAGCCGAGAAGGATGCCGGCCTGGTTGAGGAACTTGATTGGAGCGTCGGGTAAGTGCCCTGGCAAGGTCAGGCGGTACCAAGGTACAACAAGCGGCGTAGGAAGCTGTCACCTGAGGTCCGCAAAGCTCTCAATGAGATGCAGGCCAAGATTCTCCAAGACCCTCGTGTGGGAGACAAGAAGCGGGGACCGCTGAGGCACGTTTGGGTTGAGAAGTTCCGAACGCAGAAGGACCAATACCTGGTGGCCTACGAGATCGAGGAGAAGGCTCAGATGGTCACTTTCCTTGATATCGGCCAGCACGAGAACTTCTATCGGGACCTGGAACGCTACAGGAAGACCCGGAAGTCTGAAGGCTGACCCCAGAATTCCCCGGCTTACCCGACCCGGAAGGTGCTTATGCGCGTCGCCTGATATCCAATAATCAGGCAGGAGTGATCACCGATGGAACTCAGACGGCCGATCAGGACGGGCAAGCGCGGTGCCGTGGTGCTGCCGGTTGAGGTCTACACCCCGGAGCGCAAGGCCGAGTTCCTGCTCTCCAACGCGATTGACGCAGAGGACTATGCGTGGGCCGCCGACCGGGTCCGCGAGCTCGGGTTGGATCCCAATCACGTGCCTTAAGGTTCGTCGGCCAGGTCGTCGAGGTTCTCGAAGCCGAGGTGCAGGAACACCTTGCTCGCAACCTCACGGCGGAGCACGGGATCGGTGAGGCGGCCAAAGAACCGCCGGACACGCATTGCTGAGACTGTGCGCATCTGCTGGGGCATAATGATGCTGTCCAGCGGGTTCCCCGCCGCGGCTGCCGGAAGCAGAATCTCCCAACTTTGCGGCTGTCGCAGTTCTTTCATGCTGGTGACCGGAAGGACCGTGAGCAGGCCAGATGTCTCGTTGAACGGCTCGTTGCTGACGACGAGCGCGGGGCGACTGCCCGCTTGCTCGTGGCCCTCCGCTGGGTCAAGCGCAATCTCAACCAACGCCCAGCGCCGGCGCACCGACATCAGACAGCCGTCCCCCAGGTCTCCCGGTCCAGAGCATCGAAATCCCGTTCAACGGCCTCTTGTGTGGCTCTATACTGGTCATCCTGCATGGCGGCGGCATAGGCCATGCGCAGCTCCACCTCGCGCTGTTCCCGTAGGAGACGGCCCAAGCTGCGCCGTACGAGGTGCTCGATCAGAGCATTCTGGCTGGGAGCGCAGCCTGCCAGCACAAGGGCTTCAATGGCGCCGAGCACATCGGTGTGAAGATAGAATGTCCGCTTCTTCGCGCTTGGGGCGCCCGCACTCGGCATTGGACCCACCTCTTACATCCAACAATAACACCCAGGATTAGCGTGTCAATGGCCCCTCTCCTCACCCACCTTGGCCATTGCCTGGGGGCTGGGGGGTGGATCGAGCGCGGTCTGCCCGGTGCCGGCCGGCCTCACACCCACCACACTCGGAGTCCTGCTGCCTCGGCGCTCGAGCGCTGCCTGGCGTCTGAGGTCAGGAATGGAACGCCCGTTCCCATGGCCTCCTGAAAGAAGAGGGCCGAGGCGATGTGGATGGCGTCGGCCGTCCGCGCCGGGGTGCGCCTGATGACGTCCTCGGAGCGGGCAAGGACGACGGGCGCCAACTCCACGAGGGTCCACCACCGGCGTTCGTCTCTATGCCGCTCGAGGGCCGTCGCCAGGCTCCGGGCGGACAGCGCCCCGCCGCGGTGCCTGGCGTACAGGGCGGAGATGACCTCCACCGGCGCCAGGCGCGACGTAACGACGTCGTACTCGGACGTCAGGCGACCCGCCTCGGCGGACCCCGGCTCGCGCACGTAGCGCTTCACCAGGACACTGGTGTCCACGTAGGTCCAGCGCGGGTCGCTCACCGCCCGTCCCGCTCCTCACTCACAATGCGCGACAGGGGCTTGCCCCGGGAAGCCACCGGCCTGGCTGACGGCATGCGGCCCTCCCGCTGCGCGGCCTCGACAAACCCTGCCCGCACCAGCCGGTCCAGCGTCACCCCGCCGCTCCCGACCGCCCCCAGAGGGCTGATCACGGCGATCGGCCGCCCCCGGTCGGTGAGGACGACCTCCTTCCCGGCGCGCACGGCGCGAATCGCTTTCGAGAACCCCTGGTTCGCCTCGCGCAGGCCCAGTCGCATGAGGACATCCTCCAAAGTAGTGTTTGTCACTACATCATTCTAGCACGGCCACCCCTCAAGGGCCACTTGGCGAATCGCGCCGCCTGAATTGTTACCGAAGGGCCTATCGTCGCGCCACGGAAACT
>JASEHJ010000206.1 GCA_030018905.1 bacterium
AACTGTCCAATGCGACGATGGTTCGCGTTTCTGCTTGTTGTCGTCCTGCTACTGCCGGCATCCGCCGCGCGGGCGCAGGCACCGTCACTTACCGTGTACTCCAGCGTGGACGAGGAGAACGCGCGCAAGATCCTGGGCGCGTTCAGCCGGGCCACCGGTGTCGAGGCGCGGATAACCTTCCTCTCAACCGGTCCGGCGCTGGCGCGGATGGAGGCCGAGCGCGGCAATCCCCAGGCGGACGTCTGGTTCGGCGCACCCAGCGAGAACCACGTGGACGCCAAGATTCGCGGGCTCACGCAGCCCTACGCCTCACCAGGCGCCGCGGCGCTCGACGCCCGATTCCGGGACCCGGAGAACTTCTGGGTGAGCTTCTACATGAACCCGCTGGGGTTTGGTCTGAACACCAAGGTGCTGGACGATCGGAGAATCAAGCGGCCGGTGTCCTGGCAGGACCTGCTCAGCCCTCAACTGCGTGGGCTCATCCAGATGCCGAGCCCGCAGACCTCGGGAACCGCCTACAACATGGTGGTTGCGCTGGTGCAGATCATGGGTGAGGACAAGGCGTTTGCCTACATGAAGCAGCTCCACCCCAACGTCCAGACCTACACCACCAGCGGCACCGCGCCCTCGCGCGCAGTGGCGTTCGGCGAGGTCGCCATAGGCATCCAGTTCACCCCCGCGCTCTACCAGCTCTACTTCCGCGGCTACCCCCTGCTCACGGTCTTCCCGAAGGAGGGCGTGGGCTTTGAGGCACCGGCGATCTCGATCGTCAAGGGGACACGGCGCGAGGCCGAGGCCCGGCGGCTTGTGGATTGGATAATCTCGCCCGAGGGGCAGAACAGCCTGGCCGAGCACGAGACCTTCTTCTTCCCGGTGAGCGAGAAGGCAAAGCGCCAGCCCGGTCTTCCGGCGCTGCGCCTGGTCCCGCTCATCAAGTACGATGTGGACTTCGCGGGCAAGAACCGCCTGCGCCTTGTCAACCGCTGGATCAATGAGGTGCTGGGCGGCCGCTAGGGCATGAGCCGCCCTGAGGCTACCGGCGCGGGTCTCCTCCAGGGCAGGGGAGGCCTGCGCCGGCTGCTCGCCGATCCGGTCGTTCTGCTGGCGGCCGCGCTGATCCAGGCCGCGCTGCTGGTCTTCATCGTCTGGCCGCTCGTCCGCGTCCTCGTGGTTAGTCTTACACCGGGCGGTGTGTTGTCACTCGACGCGTACCGCGACCAGTTGCGGTCGTGGTATGTGCAGCGGGCCGTGGTCAACAGCCTGATGGTAGGCGGGCTGACCGCCGCCGTCAGCGTGGCGCTCGGGTTCGCCTACGCCTACACGCTGGTCCGCACGGCCGTCCCGCTCAAGCGGCTCTTTCACGTGCTGGCAATCCTGCCGATCGTCTCGCCTCCTTTCGTCTCGTCAATCGCCATCATCCTGCTCTTCGGCCGGGGCGGGATCGTGACCTCGGGTCTGCTGGGCCTACGCGACTTCAACATCTACGGCTTCAAGGGGCTGCTGCTGGCGCAGGTGATGACATTTGCGCCGGTGGCCTACCTGGTGCTCCGCGGCGTGCTGGAGGGGATTGATCCAACCCTGGAGGACGCCGCGCTAAACTTGGGGGCGCGGCGGTTGACGGTCTTCCGCCGAGTGCTCCTGCCGCTGGCGATTCCCGGGATCACCAGCGCGTTCCTGGTGGTGTTCATCGAGTCGCTGGCCGACTTCGGGAACCCCCTGCTGCTGGCGGGTAGCGCGTTTCCGGTGCTGTCGGTGCAGGCCTACCTGCAGATCACCGGCATGTTCAACCTGCAGGCAGGCGCCGCGCTGTCAGTGCTGCTGCTGGTGCCTTCGGTCACCGCGTTCATCCTCTACCGCCTCATCGTGGGCAGCCGGCGGTACGTGACCGTCACGGGCAAGCCGGGCCGATCGTCGCTCAAGGCCACCAGCCCGGCGGCCACCTGGCTGCTGTTCGGTGTCACCGCGGCCACCGCCGGGGTGGTGGTCATGTTCTACGCGGTAATCGTGGCCGGCGCGCTTGCGCGGACCTGGGGCGTGGACAACACGCCGTCGCTGGAGGCGCTCCGGTACGTGCTCAACGTGGGACGGGAGACGATCAGGGACACGCTGGCAATAGCGGTCACCGCGACCCCGATCTCCGGCCTGCTGGGCATGACCATAGCGTTCCTGGTCGTGCGCCGGAAGTTCCCAGGGCGCGGATGGCTCGAGCTGACCTCGCTGCTCAACTTTGCGCTGCCCGGCACCGTGGTCGGCATCGGCTACATCCTGGCGTTCAACCAGCGGCCGCTGCTGTTGACAGGCACCATGGCGATCCTGGTGGCGTGCTTCGTCTTCCGCTACGTGCCGGTGGGGATCCAGGCGGGCATCGCGGTCCTGCGGCAGATAGATCCCTCGATCGAGGAGGCGGCGCAAAACCTGGGGGCGTCCAGCGTGGTGACATTTAGGCGCGTCACGCTGCCGCTGGTGCGGCCGGCATTCTTCTCGGCCCTGGTCTTCGCGTTCGTGCGCGCGATGACCGCGATCAGCGCCGCGGTCTTCCTGGTCTCGGCGAACTGGAACCTGATGACCGTCCAGATCCTCAGCGAGGTGGGGTCGGGCCGGTACAACGCCGCCGCCGCCTACAGCCTGGTGTTGCTGGCGATTGTGATAGTAGCCATCGGGATTATTGGGCTGATGCTCCGCCGCGGGTACAGCCCGGTGCAGGGGAGGTTTCTCTGATGTCGGCGCATGAAACCCCACCACCCGCAGGCGATATATCCCTGCGCGTGGATCACGTCACCAAGGTATTCGCCGATCCCACCGGCGCGCCGGTGACCGCGGTGGACGACGTGTCGCTCGCGGTCCACGCCGGCGAGTTCGTCTCGCTGCTGGGGCCGAGCGGTTGCGGCAAGACCACATTGCTCCGCATCATCGCCGGGTTCGAGACGCCTACGGCGGGCGAGATAGAACTGGCAGGACAAAGGGTGACCCACCTGCCCCCGGACGCGCGCGGGACCGCCATGGTCTTCCAGTCCTACGCGCTCTTTCCCCACCTGGACGTCTTCGAGAATGTTGCGTTTGGGCTGCGGGTACGCGGGATTGGCGCGGCGGAGACGCTGGAACGCGTTGCCGACGCGCTGGCGCTGGTGGGTCTCGAGGGCCTGGCCCGGCGCTCGCCCGACCAGCTCAGCGGCGGGCAGCAGCAGCGGGTCGCGGTGGCGCGGGCCGTGGTCACCCGGCCCCGGGTGCTCCTGCTCGATGAGCCCCTGTCCAACCTCGACGCGAAGCTGCGTGAGCAGATGCGCGTCGAGCTGCGGCGAATTCAGCGCGAAGTCGGAATCACGGCAATCTACGTCACCCACGATCAGATCGAGGCGATGACCCTGGCCGATCGTATCGTCGTGCTGGACCGCGGCCGCATGCAGCAGCTTGCCCCGCCCGCCGAACTCTACGCGCGGCCGGCCAACCCGTTCGTGGCCGAGTTCGTTGGGAAGGTCAACCTGCTGGAGGGTCGGGTGGTTGGGACGCGTGACGGAGGGTGCCGCGTGTCCCTGGATGGGATTGAAGCGCTCGTGCCGGTCCCTCCGGCCGCAGTGGTCCCGCCGGTCGGCGCGCGCGTGGGTGTCGTGGTCCGCCCCGAAACGGTGCACCTGGCGCGTGAGGGGGCGTTGCGCGGCAC
>JASEHJ010000207.1 GCA_030018905.1 bacterium
CTCCGATCCCGGACGGTCCGGTGGTGGCCGTGACCTGCGTACGGGGAACCCCGGATGCAGGGACGGTCGCGGCCGTGCGCGCGCTGTACCGTCGGGCCGGGGACAGACTGGTAGTCGTGGCAGCAGGCGATCCGTACGACCTGGCGCTGCTCCCTGAGATCCCGGTCTACGTTGCGACATACGGCCCCGACGAGCCGAGTCTGGACGCGGCTGCGCGCGTACTGCTAGGTCTGGCCCGCGCCAGGGGGAAGCTGCCCGTGAGGCTCGGTGACGCTGTTGGTGATACCCCCCGGGGCTCCCGGATGGACGGGATGGACTCATGACCGGTCCAGGCCCGACAGCTCCCTCCGGGAGGTGGGTGCTCCAGGCGGGCACACTGCTGCTCCCCGGGGGCGCACGCGGTCCCGGGTTCCTGGTGATCGAGGGCGAGCACATCGCCCGCGTGGAAGAAGGCCTCCATCCCAATCCCGACCTGAGCTATCCGGACTCCACGGTAGTCCCCGGCTTCGTGGACCTTCAGATCAACGGCGCCGCAGGGTGCGACTTTCTGCAGCCGACCGAAGCCGGCCTCGCCGCCGCCGATACCTACCTGTTGAGCACCGGTACGGCTGCCTACCTCCCGACCCTCATCTCCGCGCCCGAAGCGCAGTTGCGGGAGGCGCTTTCCTTCTTCACGGAGTACGCACGCCGCCCATCGGCCCCGCGCATCTTGGGCGTGCACCTGGAGGGTCCGTTCCTGTCACCGGAGCGGCCCGGCGCCCACCGGCCGGAGCACCTGCGGCCTCCCTCCATTGAGTGGATCGGCAGGCTCGTGGAAGATTTCAGGGGACTGATCCGCATCGTGACCCTGGCGCCCGAACTGGACGGCGCGCTGGAAGTCATCCGACACCTGGCATCTGAGGGCATGGTCGCCGCGGTGGGCCACACGAACGCGACCTTCGCGGAAGCGACGGCGGCGTTCGACGCCGGGGCCCGCCTGGCCACGCACCTGTTCAACGCGATGCCACCGTACCACCACCGCGAGCCGGGCGTGGTGGGCGCGGCGCTCGCAGATCGCAGGGTGACGTGCTCGATTGTTGCGGATCTTGTGCACGTGCATACGGCTGTCCTGGCCCAGGTTGCAGCACTGAAGGGGTGGGAGCGCACGGCCCTGGTCACCGATGCGATTTCCGCGGCAGGGGCGGCTCAGGCCCGGGTGACGCTGGGCGATCGGACCGTCACCGTCACCGACGGCGCGCCCCGCCTGGCAGGTGGGACGCTGGCGGGCAGCATCCTCCGGATGGACCGGGCCGTGCACAGCATGGCCGGGGCGGTGGGGGCCTGGGATCAGGCGGTGCGGATGGCCTCCACAACCCCGGCGCGCCTACTGGGGCTGGAGCAGGGAGAGTTGCGTGCTGGGTTTCGCGCCGATCTAGTCATGCTGTCCGAGGATCAGGCCGTGAGCGCGGTTGTCGTGGGTGGGAACGTCGTGGGTCGAGGCGGCGCCTGAGGCGTGCTGTCCGGGCCAGGAGCCAGAAGATCTAGGGACCAGAAGATCTGCGGAGGGGGAACGAGGGGAGCGTCCCCCTCTGCGCTGTCCTAACAGGGCCTGCCGTGCCTCCTAGCGGACGAAGATGCCGTAGGGGCCGTTGAACTGGCCGGTCCCGGTGCCGGAGGCGCCGAATGCAATCCAACCTGTGCCGGTCATGTCGTTGATGCGCACGACACGGTTGTTGCCGTAGTCTGGCACGTATATCCGGCCGCTGCTGTCCACAGAGATGCCGAATGGGTTTTGGAACTGGCCGGTCCCGGTGCCTCCGGAGCCGAATGGAATCCAACCCGCGCCGGTCATGTCGTTGATGCGCACGATGCGGCCGTTGTCCCTGTCTGCCACGTATCTGCTGTCCACGGATATTCCCTCCGGGAAGCTGAACTGATTGGTCCCGCTCCCGAAGGTGCCGAAGGTGGTCCAACCCGCACCGGTCATGTCGTCGATGCGAACTATGCGGTGATTGTCCTTGTCTGCCGCATGTATCCGGTCGCTGGTGTCCACGGAGATGCCGGTCGGTAACCTGAGCTGATTGGTCCCGGTGCCGAAGGTGCCGAATGTGATCCAACCCGTGCCGGTCATGTCGTTGATGCGCACGATGCGGTGGTTGTTTAGATCTGTAACATAGATCTGTCCCAGAGCTGGAAGCGCGAACTGCCCGCAGGCTGCGGTCAGGATCGCTGCCAGCGCGACGGCTGCCGAGCGCAGTAGGCCGATTCGAACCACTGATTCACCTCCCGGGAACAGCCATCAGTCATTCGGTCATTGCCCCGTTCGTGCGAATGGACAGGGCCTGATCTGCGGTTACTGGTTGTGGCGGTCCACCTCCTCTACTAAAGGGTCAGAACGGTGACATATGCCTTCTGTCCATCGGCGCATAGTCCTCCCGGGCGCTCACGGCAGTTCCGGATTCCTGGGATACGTTTGGGTGACGCAGGAAGGGGTCAATCCCTGCTAGGTGCCGGGTTTCGGAGTTCTCGCTTTGATCAGCCGGACCATCCCCATCGGTGCCAAGTCCTCGACCTCTTCGATGACGAGGCCCGCGGCCCGCACATTCTCGAGCGTGCGCCGGCTGATGTGCGCGCCCAGGATCCGCGCAACTATCGGGTCCAGCCAGTCCATTATCCTGCCGAGCAGGGGATGCTCTGCGCGCATATGCTCAAGCAGCAGAACCTGCCCACCCGGCCGGACCACGCGCGCCAGCTCACGCAGGCCGAGTACAGGGTCTGGGATCGAGCAGAACACGAAGGTGGCCGCGGCCGCGTCGAACGATGCGTCAGGGAACGCCAGCGCCTGCGCGTCCATCAAACGGAGGTCCACTTGCAGGCCGAGGCGCCCGGCCCGTCGGACGGCCCTCTGGAGCATCCTGGGGCTGATGTCAACGGCCGTGATCGAGGCGTCGTTCGGGTAGTGAGGCATGTTCTTGCCGGTGCCGACCCCGACCTCGATCACGCGACCGCTGGGCAGGTGCTCCCACAGCTTCCGGCGCCAGCGGCCGAACGAGCCACGTTCGGGGAGCCACTCCAACAGGTCATAGAACGGCGCCAGGCGGTCGTACCGCACACGGGTCGGCTCGCTACCCATCGCGGCTTCCGCGTCGCGGATCATCTGCTTGAGAGCGCGGGGCCGACCGGCCCCGGTGCAGGAGCTGTCAGAAGCACGCGCCCCAGAGCGCGGGCACCGCGGCGGCCAACCCGGCGAGCGCCATGAGGTAGCCCGTCTGCCCACGCAGCCGCAGTGCGGCGAGCACCAACAGCCCGCCGCCGATCAACCGTGCCCACCGACCCCCGGGACTGTTCGCCGCGGCTATGAACCGGTCCACGGCATCCCTAGACGAACCAGAGCAGGATGATCGCGCCGATGGCGATCATCACCAGGCCCTGGCCGAGCCGCAGTTGCCGCTTGTTCGTGGCCATCCAGCGCGAGAACTGTCCCACCACGCGCCGGTTGCCAACCACCAGCAGCAGCGCCACCAGGGGCAGCACGAACATCACGTTGTAGATGGCAAGGTACGCGAGGCCGTTCCAGAAG
>JASEHJ010000208.1 GCA_030018905.1 bacterium
ACCAGAGGAACGTTGCTGTGATTCAGATCCTCGTAAATGACAGGCCGTACGACGGCGACGATCTCTCGCCCGAGGAGGCGACCAGCCTCGTTGCTCAGGAGTTCCGCGTCGATGGGTGGGAGTTCAGCATAGATCGAGACGCGGTGCCCGAGGCGGCGGACTGGCCAGTGTTCGTCGTTACGCTAGGCGGCCTCTTCATCCTTGGGAAGCCCATTCGCGACAACCTGGACGCATGGAAGGATCTAGCAAAGCGCTTCGGTGCTCTCGTCCGACGGCTTCGTGCGCGCCTTGGGCCCGTGCGACTCGATGATGAGGGTTGTCGGCTGCTCGCGTTCGAATCGGTCTACGAGGCCTTCGGCGAGAGCGCGAGCACTATCGAAGAACTTGGCGTACTTGCTGTTCGCGCTCGCGAGTATTCGACCCGCGATGCGACCAGTCTCACGCACCACCCGGACACAGTCTCAGCGCACGCGTTCCGTGTCAACGACGAGATCCTGGTGCTCGCTATCGTGAAGTCCTCCGGAAGTGTCACCCTCCTGCACCGGGAGGACCTGTCGCTCTATGGCTTCTGATATGAACGAGCCGGTCAAGCCCGTCTTGGTAAGTGCCACTGCAAGTCACGTAGTCAGGTCATCGGTGAGAGCCCGGGTCCAGAAGCGAGGCATTTCTCGACGGTGAATCACTCTGATATTCGCGGGTTACCCCCAACGGGGCGGGCAGGGACGCATGATTGTGATTCGTCGGGAGCTGCCTCGATCTAGGGTCGTGGGTCACCGCAGGCTGTCGCCTGTGCGCCACATAGAAACCGCGAGGGTTCTCCGTACCGTAGCCTCGCCTCTGGTCCCAGGACGTTCGCATAAGATTCCCAGCGTCCTACGCCGGCGCCTCCACAGGAAAGCGATGGGCGATCGCCCAGACGAACCCGGCCAACTCTCGCGCCACCGCGATTACCGCCACCTGATGCGGTTTGTTGCGGCTGATCATCCGCCCGAACTTGCGGTGCAATCGGTCCTGCGCCTTCTGGGCGATGCGGATTACAGGCAACGAGCACCCTCGGCGCCGTTCCGCCACCGGGCGGCTGACGACGTTGCGCTGCCGATAGCACCACGCGGCCTCCACCAGGACCCGGCGGAGATGGGCGTTGCCCGTCTTCGTAATGCCGCCGCGTCGGACTTTCTCGCCGGTGCTGCGTTCCGCACTGACCAGGCCGGTCGCGCCCATGTAGGCCGGTGCCGTGGCAAACCGCCGGAAGTCCTGGGTTTCCACGATCAGCGTCAAGGCACTCAGCGTCTCTATGCCTTTCAGACACCGCAGGTACTGCACCGGGACGCGGTACGAATCGCTCTGGGCCAGATCGTACACCTGCTGATCCACCGTCGCCAGGCGAGCCTCCGCTTCCTCGAGCGCCCGCAGGTAGGCGTCAAAGGTCTGCTGCAACGGTGCCCACTCGAACCGCTGGGCCTTCAGCCACACCCGATGCTTGACGCCCCAGGCCTTGGTCTCGCGATACACCCGGCCTTGTCGCAGCAGAAACTTGCCCAACCGGTGTCGGGCCCGCAGGCGCTCCCCCAGGATATCCTCCCGGGTCCGCACCAGGTCTCGGGCCGCTTCCTCTGCTCGGGTCGGCACGCGGATCTCGGTCAACACGCCCGCCCGGTAGAACCGTGCGAGTTTCTCGGCGTCCCGCCGGTCCGTCTTCACGCGATCGCCAGGGCGGACTGGGGTCAACGCCGGGGCGACGACCACGGCCTGCTGGCCCAACGCGGCGATCTGTCGTTGGACCTGGTATCCATACGGCCCCGCCTCGTAGACGAAGGTCGCTTGGCCGTGCGTGGTTACGCGCTTCACCAGTCGCTCCACTGCGCGGGGATCGTTCTCGATCGTGAGCACCTCTGTCGCCCGATCGGCTCCGGGCGGCAGCACCGCCGCCACGATTGCCTGCTTGTGCACGTCCAGCCCGATAACTGCGCTACAATGATCCATGAGCCGGCACCTCCGTATGTGGATAGGCGCCGCTTCACCGCGGCGCAACCCACGTTATCAAATACCTACGCGGGCTGCCGGCTCGTTCATCCTATCTAATACAAACGTACTAAGTGATGTGACATAGCCGCCTGATCTTTTGGGGAGACCACGAATGCGTCGTTTTGCGAACTGTCTCCCAGATCGCGTCGAGATTCTCAAACCAGCGGTTGGTCGTCGTCTCATATCGCACGCGGCGCCAGATCCGCTCCTGAGGATTCAGGCCTGGCTGGTAGCGGGGGAAATAGTCCAGGTGGAGGCGGGGGTGCGTGTTGAGGAACGCCTCCACCTCCTTCCCGCGATGCCAAGCCGCCCGATCGACATAGAGCCAGAGAGTGTAGCTCCGAAGCCGGCGATACACATGCCGAAGCCCCAGCAAGAATCCAGCACGATTGCCCCGTGGCATCTTGACCATGCCATAGCGTCCCAGCAGGGGAGCCACCCAGCCAGAGAGGTTGAGCCGCTCGCGGTGCTCGCTGGTAGTGGGAATGCGCAACCGCTGCCCTCGTTTGGCCCACCCCCGGCCCAGCCGGGGATGGAGCGTAAACCCCGTCTCATCCAGGAAGGTCACGGTCTCCCGAGGCCCCAGGCTTGCGAGTTTTTTCTAACGCCCGCCGGAAGCGCCGGGCTTCGCTGGCTTGGGCTTGCAGGTAGGCGTGACTCGCGCGTTTCAGCCGGTAGCCCAATTGGTGCATCCAGTTCTGAGCCTGGCGGACTTTCAGCGCGATCCCAAACTGGCGTTTCAGATGCACGGCCAGGGTGGGGCCATCCCATTGCACCCGCGGGAGCCCAAACGTCCGCGGGGACTGTTCCAGGTGCGCAGTCAGCGCCGCCCGCACCTGTGAGGTTAACCTCGCCGGCCGCCCGGGTCGCGGCTTGGGGAGCAACGCCTGCACCCCGGAGGCATTGACGCCATGGATCCAGCGGGTCAGACTCATGCGCGTCAGCCCCAGCACCTCGCTGATCCATCCCGGCCGCTGCCCCTCCAGGATCAGCAACAACGCCGCGATCTTGATCCCGACCCAGGCTCCCGGGATGTCCTTGGCCAGAGCCAGCAGAAGTGTCCGCGTGGCATCGGGGTGCGTCAGGTGCAGCGTTGGGGGTCGCATGCCCTGAGTGTACCATGGCTGAGCCCAAATTCGTCACCTTATTTAGTGCGTTTGTATTAGTCGTGCCTGGTCGCCCAACCAATCGATCGAGCGGACGCGCTTCGCGCGCCGCTCAGCTCAGATCCGTTAGGTTGATCCGAGGGACGGTCAGTGACTGGACGCGCCGCCACAGGAACCAAACGCCAGCGGTCGGGTATGCGCGGAGTGTTCTTAGTGGCCGCCGAACTCGCGAACCGTGGCTTCACCGTGTCCCTCACCTCACGGAGCGCCAAAGGCGCTGACCTCCTGGTCACCGATCAGTCGTGCAACCAAGCCTTCTCGGTTGAAGTCAAGACCAACAGCAAGCGCGCGAGCTTCTGGCTCTTGAGCAAAGGGGCCGAGTTCATCGTTTCCC
>JASEHJ010000209.1 GCA_030018905.1 bacterium
TGGATGAGGCGCTAGGGCCGCCGCCCAGATTTGACCCCCCCCAGACCCGGTGCTACCATCGAGCCGGGAGCAGGCCGGGCGGTCGCGGCGCGTTTCGCGTCGAGGAAAGTCCGGGCTCCGCAGGGCAGGGTGCCGGGTAATCCCCGGCGGGGGCGACCCCAGGGAGAGTGCCACAGAAACATACCGCCTGACGGCTACATCCGTCGGGTAAGGGTGAAACGGCGGGGCAAGAGCCCGCCGGCGGCCTGGTAACAGGTCGGCCAGGCAAACCCCACCCGGAGCAAGGCCATATAGGGGGAGATGAGGCGGCCCGCTGATCCCCGGGTAGGCCGCTTGAGGTCCCGGGTAACCGGTGATCCTAGAGAGATGACAGCCGCGCAAGGGTGCCGTGAGGTACCCCGGCGCACAGAACCCGGCTTACAGGCCTGCTCCCCTGACTACGGATAGATCAGGTACGGGCTCCGCAGCATCTGGAACCGTCGCAACTCGGGCTCCCAGCGTGCGGCAATCGCCGATGCCGGCGCACCCCTCAATATGGCCTTGCGCACGCTGCTGGTTCCCCATACGAAGTCGAACACGTACCGGCCGCCCCGCGGGATGAACTGCAGCGTCGGGCCGTGGAGCCGCCGGATCTCGTAGAGGATGTGGACCGCGGTGGTCGCAGGCTTGAAGCGGAGCGGATCGGTCAGCACCAGGCGGACCCCGCGGAGCACGCTCTCGCCCCGCACGAACTCGTACGGTTCAAACGCCACACCGCCCAATCCGGCGGCGTTCAGCCTCCTTGCCAGCCGTCCGGCGTTCAGCCAGGGGCTGATCACGACCTCAAACGGGTGCGGAGTGCCGATGCCCGCGGAGAGGTTCGTTCCGTCCAGAACGCCCGTGGCAGCGTAGTAGAAGGGTGTCGTCATCGTCGGGATATTGGGCGACGGCCGCACCCAGGCCAGGCCGGTCTCTCCCCAGACCGTGCGGCGCGACCAGCCCTGCATCGGCACCACGGTGAGCTGCGCGTTGATCTCGAACATCCAATTGAAGAGTTGGGCCAACTCCCCCATCGTCATGCCGTGCACCAGCGGTATCGGGTACATCCCGATGAACGACCTGTAGGCGGGTTCCAGCACCGGCCCGTCGAGCTGCAGGCCGCCCTGTGGGTTGGGCCGGTCGAGGACCACTACCGGCTTGACGGCTTCACGCGCCGCCTGCAGCACCAACGCCATCGTGGAGGCGTAGGTGTAGGCGCGCGCCCCGACATCCTGAAGATCGATCACGAAGGTATCTATGCTGGCCATCATCTCGGGCGTGGGCCGGCGCGTGGCGTTGTAGAGGCTGTAGACCGGCACGCGGCCGGCGAGATCCGGGACCGAATGGCCGGCCGGAATCGTTCCGGAGACCCCATGCTCCGGGGCGAACAGGGCGCTGACGGCAAAACGCGGGTCCCGCAAGAGCGCGCTCGAGGTCGTCTCTCCGCTGCTGGTCAGGCCGGCGGCGTGCGTTACGAGTCCGATGCGGCGTCCCTGCAGGAGCCCCGGCGTCTCCAGGAGAACATCCACGCCGGGCCGCGTCAGGCCTGCCGGCTGCGCTTCGGTGTGCCCGGTGTAAGAAGGAGCAACAAGCAGGAGCAGCAAGATCAAGAGGACGGCCGCGTGTTTGTGCATGGTCGTCCTAGAATTCGGGTCGTGGGCGCCGATTCCTTGGCGGCGGCCACCTGACCCAACACACCGGTGGGCTGGGCCGGCAGTCCGCCACCTCTGAGGCGGACCTGTGTCCAGGACCACGACACCCCCTAACAGCGAGGAGTCCCGGGGCGGGTTCCTGGCGCTCATGCGCCACCGCAACTACGGGCTGCTGTGGACAGGTCAGCTCATCTCCCAGGTGGGAGACCGGTTCCACTGGGTGGCCATTTCCCTCTGGGTATACGCGCAGACAGGATCGGCACTCTCGGTTTCCTACGCGATCACCGCCCTGATGGTCGCGCCGGCGCTGGTCGGATTCTATGCCGGTACGCTGGTTGATCGTCTCGACCGCCGCAGGATATTGATCGCGGCCGACCTCGTGCGCGCCGGCCTTGTCGCCGCCATTCCATGGCTCATGCAGCAGGGGATCGCGTGGGTGTACCTTGACCTGTTTCTTATCTCATCGGCATCGGCGTTCTTCAGGCCCGCGATGTTCGCCGCGATCCCCCAGTCCGTGCCCAAGCCGCGACTGCTGCAGGCGAACGCCTTCTTTGCCTCCATGGACTCGAGCACAGAGGTGTTCGGGCCTGCGCTGGCCGGGCTGGTGGTGGCGAAGTATGGGTACGCTTCGGCCATGTACATAGATGCGGTCAGCTATCTAGTGTCGGCCCTGTTCGTCTCGGGGCTGTCACTTCCAAGGCCAGAGCCGAGCGCGAGCGATGCGCGGGTCGCAGGCCGCCCGGGAACGCTGCAGTCCATCCGGGAGGGCCTGAGGTACATCCGGGGCGACCGGGTGCAGGTTGCCCTGCTGGGGTTTCTCCTGGCCGGGTTCTGGGTCGCCGGATTGAATTCGCTTCAGACACCGCTGGCCAAGGGCGTGCTCGGCATCACCGACGACCAGTTCGGCTGGTTCCAAAGCATCTGGGGTGTCGGTTTCATCGGATCGGCACTGCTGCTGGGCTGGTACGGTGGCCGGTTCCCCAAAGGCCACGCGATCGTGCTCGCTTATCTCCTGTGGGCGGCGGCCGCCGGCGTGATGGGACTGAGCCCCAACTATGGAGTGCTCCTGGTGACGGGGTTCTGGGTCGGCTTCGCCAACATGCTGCTCTTCGTGAACGTTTCGACCATCTTGATGGAGCACACGCCACCAGACAAGATCGGACGCGTGATCACCACGCGGCAGGTCATGGTGGCGCTCATACGGGTAATAGCCCTCGTGGGATTCGGGTGGCTGGCGGATGCGATCGGCGTGAGGCCGGCGATCCTGATGATGGCCGGTGTCTCCTTTGTAGGCACCCTGGCGGCCGCCATCAAGTTCCCGGAGCTGTGGCAGTATCGATCCCCGACAGCACCGTCTCCAGTGGAAGACGTCGTCGTCCGCCGGCCCGCTGTCGCCGGCCCCCCGGGACTCGTTATGCACTACCTCGAAGCCCACACCGATGCCGAGTTCGTGGTCGCGGAGCAGCGGTGGCTGAACGCCGCGTCTCTGCTCATAATCGGCGTGGGGTGGCTGGCGCTGCTGGTCACCATGCCCGTCCAGGCACTGGGGATCGCAGTTGCCATCGCCGGAGCCATCGGCGGGGCCGGTCTGGTGCGCATCGCCGCAGGGCATCTGAAGCCAATGCTGGAGGAGCGTGAGCGCAGGGGGGCAGGTCCTGCTTCCTAGGTGGGGCAGGAGGAAAACCGAGACAGGGGGCGAATAGAGGTATTCACCGGACCGACAGCATAGCAAGCGCGACACTCCACGTCGCAAAGCGAATACGAAGCCCTCAGTGAAGCCTTGCAGACTGCAGGCAGAGGGCCACCTGTCTTTCTCCG
>JASEHJ010000020.1 GCA_030018905.1 bacterium
CCCGGATGACATACGTTTCGTCCGCGACCTCCCCAAGACACGCAACGCCAAGGTCATGCGACGGGTGATCCGGGCACGCTACCTGGGCCAGGATCCGGGCGACATCTCCTCGTTGGAGAACCCGCAGGCGGTCGAAGAGATCCCGACGCTGCGCTGACCTGGGCCTGCGCGTCGGGGCCTGCGCTAGCGCTGCATGAAAGCCATCTCGATCTCTCCTTGGTCTCCCCCTGTAGTGACCCCCGGGATATAGAAAACGATCCGCCCCGACTCCCAGACGATCCGCACATTGGCGAAGCCAATGGATCCCAAGGGAATGCCCGTAGCCGGACGCGGCAACGGTACCATGTGGAACAACCGACCCTTCAACTTGGCCCCGGCAGGTGTGCCCATCCGGACGAGCTGTCCCGGAGGGATCATCGGCGGTCCCGGAGGGCCGAATCCCAGGAAGCTGCCGCCGGAGGTGCGCAAGACATAGAAAGTGTAGCATCGGCCGCCCGCGACGACGACGTTACCGAGGGACATGGGGCGGTCGAAACAATAGGCGTCTCCTTGGCGCCGCACGACGTCGGCCTTCGGCTTCGCCATCGCCTCTGGGGGCTCCGGCCTGGCCTGGGGCTCGGCCGTAACAAGGATGGCGGGAACGAACAGCCACACGGCCGCCAGCGCGCCGGCAAGCAAACGATGAACGCTCATCTCGATCACTCCTTTCCACACTCTCCCTGGTCTACGCTCGGCCCGCGCGGAATGTTCCTCAGCCTGCGGCGGGTCAGGTGGAGAACCAGGCGGTCCACGACCGACGGGAGCACGGTGTTGAGCGCGATCATGGCCCCGTAGGGCCAGGGCAGCACGCGCCGCGGATGCGGCCGGTCGGCAAGCCCTACGATCGCCTCGGCCACCCGAACTGTGTTGGTCCGCAGCCACCTGGGCCCTTTCACCCTGAGGGGGTTTGGCTTCCTCCGCGCACTGAACTCGGTGCCGGAAACCGGCCCTGGGGTGACCACGCAGACATGGATCCCCCCAGGACGCACCTCGCGGCGCAGCGCCTCGCTGAACCCTTCCAGGCCGAACTTCGAAGCATTGTAGATCGTGGTCGTCGGGGTTGCTATCTTCCCGGCCACCGAGCCGACGTTGATGATGACCCCTCGGCCCTGCGCCTGCATGACCGGCAGCACCGCGCGCGTCAGGAGAATCGGCGCGACCAGGTTCACCTCGATCTGGGTCAGGATCTCATCCTCGGTCAGGGATTCCAGCCAGTCGTAGCGCCCCAGTCCGGCGTTGTTGACCAGCACGTCAATCGTACCGTAGCGTGCCAGCGCCGCTTCCACGATCCGGGCAATGTCCTCGCGCCTGGTAACGTCGGCGGGCAAGACCAGGCTGTCGTGGATCTCGGCGGCGAGTTGCGCCAGGCGCTCGGCCCGGCGCGCCACCAACACTACCCGGTCTCCGGCGCGGCCGAACGCCCTGGCCGTTGCCTCGCCGATCCCGCTCGACGCGCCGGTAACGATGACGGTCCGGCCGCTCACGAGCGGTGCGCCTCCTCGTCGGCCGAGGGCGGCTCAGGGTCCGTGCCGCCACACCAACTGAAGGCCTGGACCGGAGGCATCGGCTGCTCATTGACCAGAAGGCGGAAGACGTCGCTCCGAGCATAGTGCCCGGCCACGTCGAAGTCGAACTTGCCCTGGACGACCTGCCCCAGGTCGAGATCAGCCGTCAGGATGCCTTCCTGACCAAACAACGGGCCTGCCAGGTATTCTCCCAGGGGGCCGACGATCGCGCTGCCGCCGCGCGAGAGGATCTCCGGCAATTCGGACAGCTCGTCCCGCACTTCGAGATCGGCCGGGTACATCTCCCTGGTCACGAACTGGCAGCAGGACAGCACGAAGCACCGCCCCTCGCACGCGATGTGCCGGATCGTGGCCTGCCAGGCGTCGCGCGAGTCGGCGGTGGGCGCCACGTAGAGTTCCACGCCCTTCGCGTACATGCTCATCCGCGCCAGCGGCATGTAGTTCTCCCAGCAGATCAGCCCTCCCAGCCGTCCGTAGGGAGTCTCCAGGACCGGCAGCGTGCTGCCGTCGCCGGCCCCCCAGATGTACCGCTCCGCGGCGGTAGGCATGAGCTTCCGGTGCTTGGCCAGCATCCGGCCGTCGGGACCGAAGTACAGCAGGGTGCAGTAGACCGTCCCGCGGCTGTAGGTCTGGTCGCGCTCGATCACGCCGATGGCCACATACGCCTGCGCTCGGCGTGCCGCCTGCCCGATCGCCTCGGTGGCCGGACCCGGCACCTCCACGGCATTGGCCCAGTAGCGCGCCCACGCCTTCCTGCCCTCGACGGTGCGCCCACCCACGCGCGTCCCGAACCGGAGACCCCACGGGTAGGCCGGGATGAATGCCTCTGGAAACAGGATCAGCCGCGCGCCCTCTGCCGCGGCCGCGTCAATCAGGCGTGAAGTCTTCTCCAGCGTGGCCTCCCGATCCATCACCACCGGGGCCGCCTGTACCACCGCAGCGCGAACCTCTGCAAACCCGTCACCCATCGTAGGCCTCCTTAGCTGAACAGTCTCAACCTCCGGACCATGAAGAAGCCCAACACCATCGGCAGCCAGAACGTCAGGCCGCGGAAGGCCAGCGCGACGATCGTGGCCTGCGGAGCCGGCACGCCCAACGATACGAAGACCAGGATCATCACGCCTTCCACGACCCCGACCCCTTCGGGGATCGGCGACATCTTCCAGAACAGGATGCCCATCGCATAGCCCGCCACCAGCGCGCCGGGTGCGATGGGCTGGCGGAACGCCAGAAACAGGGCGTAGAGACTCGCCAGGTCCACCAGGTGCGCGGCGAGCGCGATGCCGAGCGGGCGCCCCAACCGCCGCGGGTGCGCGCCGATCGCGGCCCCGGCCTGGGTGAACTCATCCGCGTTCCGCTCAGCCCAACCAGGCCTCAAGAGCCCGGGGCGACGGAACCGGCCGGCCAGCCGAACTGCGGTGCGCTCGATCCAACCCAGGCCCCGGCGCAACTGCGCCGGCCGCCACAACCCAAGCAGCAGCACGCCCGCAAGCCCGGCTGTGCCCAGCAGCAGCAGGAGGGCGCCGGTGATCTCGTAGGGCTTGAGATGGTGCCGCAGGAATAGGTGGATCAATCCGACGACCAGGACGGCTGCGAAGGCGCACGCGTCCGCCACCCGCACCAGCAGGGTGCCGGCCAGGGCACGGGCCGGAGACTGCCCGCGCCGGGCCGCGTCGTCCACGAAGAGCGCAGAACCGGCCGTTCCCCCGCTGGGCGCCAGGGTGTTGATCAGCAGCGAGGCGAGCAGCACCGGCAGCAGGTCGCGCCATCGGCCGTCCACCTCTACTACCCGGAACGCGGCCTGGAAGAGCGCGGCGTAAGCGGCGTAGTACATCCCCTGCAGGAAGGCCGCCGCCAGCACCCACGGCCACAGCCCCTGCCGGAGTGTCGCCACCAGGTGCTCGACCTCGGTGAGGCGGCTCACCACTACCGCCACGAACGCGATCACGAGCAGCACTAGCAGCCATCTGCGGATCATCATCGCTATCACGGTCCCCCGGCTATGGACAGCGCAGGATATCCTACGCCCACAGGCCGCGCCTCGAGAGCGCAGCCGTAGTCACAGTTCTACGGCTGCCTGCTACTCTCTTGCTCGTGCCACTCCCTTGCTCTGGTATCATGGTGGTTGATGCCGGCAGTTCGGATCCTTGCCTTTGCCGACCTCCACGGGCGGCCGGAACGCGTCACCCGCGTTCGCGCGCTGGTGGCCGAGCACGCCCCTGATCTCGTGGTGTTGTCAGGTGACCTGACGCACGTTGACGCGGGGGCTGAGGCACTTGCCCTGCTCCACACCCTGCCGGTCCCGGTCCTGGCCGTACCCGGAAACATGGACGGCGCGGGTGCGGTGGACCAGATCACGCGCCACGGCGGGCTCGCCGGTGAGATGCCCGCGGTCATTGCGGGTTTCTCCTTTGGAGGGCCGGACGTGCAGGCTGCCTGTGACGTACTCGTCACGCACGAGCCCCCGCTCGGCACACTTGACTTGACCTTCCTGCGCACGCGCGCCGGATCGCGCAAGGTTCTCGAGCGTTTGATGCGCTACCGTCCCAGGGTGCTGGTTTGCGGGCACATCCACGAAGCACCCGGGATCGCGCGCTTGGAGGAGACGCTGGTCGTCAACTGCTCGATGGGCAGCGGCAAGAACGCGGGGGCATTGATCGAACTCTCCGAGGAGGGCACAGACGCCAGGCTCCTGGGGTGGCCGTGATCCTGGGGCGCCTGCGTGCCCCCTGCTATGGTGTCTTCGTGCCGCAATCGGCGCAGAACTTCGCCCCGGGTGCAAGCTTGGCCCCGCACTCCGTGCAGTGGGCTTCGGCCTGGATCTTGGCGCCGCACTCCGGGCAGAACTTCACCTTCTTGGCCAGCGGGGCGTTACAGCTCGGACACGTCGCGCGCGCGCCTTCTCGCCAGCTCTGCTCCTTGAGCATCGAGCGGTCCTCTTCGGCCATCTTGGAGTGTGCCCAGATCTCCTCGACGGTGCGGCTGGACTGCGCCGCGGCCATCTCGACGCCCAGGTCGGGGGCGCACGACTTGCAGAGGCCCTTCTGGACGCTCCAGCAGTTCTTGCGGCACACCCAGATGGAACAACGGGGGCACTGGATGAACTCCGGCCGCAGTTCCGCCATGGCTTCCGTGAAGGCCGCGTCATGCGCCTTCTCCCAGCTAGCCGACCGAACGCGCTCGGAGAGGTCGGCCGCCCTGCCGAAGACCCCTCCGAACAGGCTGCTGGCAGCGTCCATCGCACCGGTGACCGCGCCGGTAACGGAGGCCCGGAACGTGGTGCGAAAGCCGGTCCCGCATCTGTCGCAGTTGACCTCGAACTGGAAGCCCTTATTGGTGCTCAGGTCGGAGTAGTTGCTGGTGAACTCGATCTTCCCGCTCATGCCGACGCCCCCATGGTGTGATTTCCTTCCTCCGTGTTCTCGGCCGGGGTGCCCCGCTCCTACCAGCCCGTCAGGAGCAGCCCGCGTCAGGTCGGGGGCTTACGAGGTGACAATCCAGGAATAACCCTAGCGAACCCGCCGTTCCCCCAAGCGGATGAGAGCAGATGGCAAGCTTCATACGCAAAAGGAGGAAAGGGACATGAGAGCCCAAATCCTTGTCGTCGTGCTTCTGGTGATGCTGGTGTCATCGCCGGGTGTGGCAACGGCACAGCAGAGAGTCTACGGAGTATACATCACTGGTGCGGAGCAGGTTCCAACACTAACAACGACCGCGATAGGCTGGGCTGCGTTCGAACTGACCCCGGCCGGACTGCGGTACTCGCTGTACGCCCATAACATCGAGAACGTCTCAATGGCCCACATCCACATCGCACCACTTGGAGTGAACGGTCCGATCGTGGTCTGGCTGTACCCGTCCGCGCCGCCGGCCCGGCCGATCCCTGGGGTCTTCTCAGGGCTGCTGGGCGAGGGAACCATTGCTGCGGCCAACCTGACGGGTCCGCTGGCCGGCCAGCCGCTTTCCGCGCTGCCCTCGGCCATCGAGGCCGGCAACGCCTACGTCAACATCCACACGGCACGCTTCCCGGGTGGGGAGATTCGGGGGCAAATCCGCTAGATCTCGGCTCGGGGCCCTGTGCCGGCCCCTTACGGGGTCGGCGGGGCTGCGGGCAGATCCTCAACCGCCCAGCCGATCCCCAGCTCCAGCATCTTGCCGCGGGTGGGCACGCCTGTATCCTCATCCCAACCCATCATCGCGTAGAAGGTGCGGACGGCGTGGTCAAACTTCTCGGGGTCAATACCGCCGCTCTTCAAGGCGCCCGCGCGGGTGGGGCCGAACATCCGCTTGGGCAGGTTGTCCTGGGCTGAGGTGATCCCCTCGCGTAGGTTGAACAGACGGCCCAGGGTGGCGACGCGCTCGCCCAGCCTCACTGCTTCGTAAGTGGTGTACGACCAGCCAGTAACGGCACGCACTATCTCCGCCAGCTCGTCCACGCTCCACGGCACGAACTGACAGCAGACCACGGAATCGAGGAAGAGGTTCCACAGGTGGGATGCCTTCTGTGACGCGACCTTCTCGTCCGACAGATCGTTGGCGGGCAGGGGCCGGGTGGCTCCCATGCCCCGCAGGTGTTCGAACCCGGGCGAGTTCATGGTGTAGCCGGTGTCGTGCATGCCGGCGCAGTGATCGGCGCCTTGCGCCTCCACGGCGTAGATGAGGCCCAGGCCCTGCTTGACGCGAGGCTCGTGCATGGGGATCTCCAGGCCCTTGACGTGCATGGCGAACGCGTCGGCGCCCCGGCCCAGCTTCTCGGCCGCCCGCTTCGTGCCCTCGGCCAGAAGATCGCCCACGCCCCTGCGATGGGTGATCATCTCCACCGTTTGCAGCATCGCCTCAGCGTTACCGAACTTGAGCTCGATGCCGTCAGTATCACGGGTGGTGAGAATCCCATTCTCGAAGCACTCCATGCCAAAGCCGATGGAAACCCCCAGGGAGATGGAGTCCAGGCCGTAGAGGTTGGCCAACTCGTTGGCCTTGGTGATGCTGGCCAGGTTGTCCACACCGCAGAGAGGCCCCAGGGCAACCAGGGACTCGTACTCGGGGCCGCCGTTGCGGCGGTTGACGCTCCAGGGCTCACTGATCTCCACCACCTTCTTGCAGCGCACGCCGCAGGCGGCACATGCCTCCATGCCCACACCATAGGACTCGAGAACGGCGTTAGCCGTGACCTTGGCGGTACCCTCGAAGGAGTTGACACCGAAGTTGTGGGAGGGCATGTTACCGATCTCGTTGCCCGCCAGCATCATTGCGGCGCCGCCGGTGCCTCTCTCGTGGAGGCTCTTGGCAAATCCAAGGGGGTTATCAGCATAGCCCTTGTTCATTATCGTAGTCAGCTGGCGGATCTTAGCGGGATCGGCCAACTCAGGATTCCAAGCGCCGCTGGCTGCGATGGCCTTCAGGTTCTTGGAACCCATGACCGCACCCAGTCCGCCGCGGCCGACGGCATCTTTGAGGTCGTTCATGATGCAGGCGAAGCGAACCAAGTTCTCACCCGCGGGGCCGATGGCGGCCGTGCGGATACTCTTCTCCCCCAGCTCGGCGGCTATGACGTCCTGGGTTTCCAGAACCGTCTTGCCCCACAGGTGGGAGGCGTCCAGGATCTCCACCTTCTGGTCGCTCACCAGGAGGTAGACCGGCCGGTCGGCTTTCCCCTCCACGATGACGGCGTCGTAGCCGGCCTTCTTGAGGGCCATGGGAAAGAAACCGCCCCCCTCGCTCTTGGAATACCCTCCACTAAGCGGAGACTTGGCGCCCACGCAGTTGCGGGTGGCGCCCGGCATGGCCAGGCCGGTCATCGGGCCGAGGGCGAAGATCAGCTTGTTCTGGGGGTCGAAGGCGTCTATGCCTCGGGGCACCTCCTTGAAGAGGTAGTAGGAAACGAAGCCGGCGCCTCCCAGGTAGGTGCGGTAGAACTCCTCGTCGGGCTGATCTACATGGATCGTGCGAGAGGTCAAGTCTACCCTGAGGACTTTGCCGGCAAACCCGCGCATCATCGTAGCCTCCCTGGCCTATTGGCAATCAGAGCGACTTACAGCCCCCTGCGATGGGGGCGAACACCAGAAGGGAATCCCCTTCCTCAAGCGGGTGTTCAGCATACACGAGCTGGCCTGCGACGCTGGCGTTCCACGGCTCGCCGTCCGGCACGCCGGCGGTCCGAATGGCGTCGGCGACCGTACTGCCGGGACTCAGATCAAGCACGACGGTACTCTGGCCCTCGGACTGGAGGCTGCGGAGCTGGCCCATCATCTTGATCGTGATCCGCATGGCCTGGCGTGTGGGTGAAGCATTCGACCCTGGAGGCCACAATCCCCTCAAGACCGCAGTCCTTAAGCAGCGGGAGCCGAGCGCCGCACCGCCGAACCTACACCGCGCACGCATTCCGGAGGTGGGTGTCGTTGCAGATCACGCAGATCGAGGTCTACGGGTACGACCTGCACTACATCCACGGCGACTACGTGATGTCCGGCGGCCGCGTCGTGCGGGCGTTGCCGTCTACCGTTGTGAAGGTGACGACCGACCAGGGAATCGCCGGCTGGAGCGAGGTCTGCCCGCTCGGTCAGACCTATCTGCCCGGGTTCGCAGGAGGCGCCCGGGCGGCGCTGCGCGAACTCGCGCCGGCGCTCATAGGCCTCGACCCTAGGAATCTGGCCCTGATCAACGACCGGATGGACAGTGTGCTGCGCGGACACGCGTATGCCAAGAGCCCGGTGGACGTGGCCTGCTGGGATATCCTGGGCAAGGCCATCGGGGTGCCGGTCGCCGCGTTGTTGGGAGGCCAGCGGCAGGATAGGTACCCGCTGTATATGGCGGTCCCGCTCGGAAGCGTCCAGGAGATGGCCGCGTGCGTCCAGGCACGCCGGGCCGAGGGCATCCACCGATTTCAGTTGAAGATCGGCGGCGATCCGCTTCAGGACGCGGCACGCGTGCGGCACGCGGTCGAGGTCACCGATGCTGATGACGTCATCATCGCCGACGCCAACGGCGGGTGGCGCCTTCAGGACGCCATCGTCGCGGCCCGCCTGCTCGAACCGCTGCCGCGCGTGTATCTGGAACAACCGTGTCCCACACTGGAGGAATGTGTCGCGGTCCGCAAGGTGACGACGTTGCCGATGATCTACGACGAGATCGTCACGGATGTGCCCTCGCTGCTGGCCGCCGTGCAGCAGGGCGGCGCGGGAGGCATCAATCTCAAGATCAGCAGGGTCGGCGGCCTGACCAAGGCACGGTTGATCCGCGACCTGTGCGAAGCGCTCGGGGTGTCGCTGACAATCGAAGACACTTGGGGCGGCGACCTGGTCACGGCGGCGGTGAGCCACCTCGCGGCAAGCGTGCGGCCGGAGGCGCTCTTCACCGTGTCGTTCATGAATGACTGGACGAAGGAGCACATCGCCGGCTACCGGCCGCGCTCTCAAGACGGCTGGGGCGGGCCTGCACCGGGTCCAGGCCTCGGCGTCGAGGTGGACATCAGGGCGCTCGGCGAACCGCTGTATGTGGCGCGCTAGCCGGCGAAGTGGGGTGGTCACCTGCTGCGGCAGGTCGGCGGCCTACCGCGCGACGGCGGGCCCATCCCGGATCAGCGCCTTGGCCTCGGCAACAGTGAGGCCGGCAACTCCCAGCCGATGGAGATTGCGGCCCTCGCTCCAGAAGTCGCGCCGATACAAGGCACCGCACACGTCCACCAGACCCGCCGTCGCCCGCACGTCCACACCGGCCAGGCGCCCGAGCGACGCGATGGGCACGAGACCTGTAGGCACGTCTTCCAAGACGTAGCGGGTATCCAGCGAGCGCGGGGCGGCGATGCCCGCGTAGGCCGGATTGCTGAGGATCCGGTCGTATAGCGTGACGCCGCTGACGCCCTCGTAACTTCGCTCCAGCCAATCGGCGGCCGAGATGGCGCTCACCTCGTACGCCCGCGCCACGGCGAGCCGCTCCTCGTCGATCGCCTCCAGGAACCGCGCCACGGCCGGCGTCATGTCGCGATAGAACTCGAACGGCACACCGGACTCGATCCGCGCCACACTCAGCACGACCGTGCCGGGGTGGAACATGGCCCCCATGTTGTCCAAGCCGGTCTCGAGCACGTCCCGGGCTGCCACGAACTGCGGGTACAGAGGACGCAGGGCTTCCAGGGCCAGCGGTGTGTCGCTCGCGGGCAGCGCGGCCAGCGGCACTTGGCGCTTGATGCTGTTCACCCGGACGCGGGCCGGACCCGAGATCCGGCAGGCGAACAGAAGGGTCTGGGCCTCTGACACCACGACCCGGCCCTCCACACCGTGGCACTTCAGCACCTGGCGGAACTCCAGCGCACCCCCGGTGCGCCCCGGATTGAGGACGATGACCTGCCCGTCGCGAAGGTGGGGGCTGCACGCCTCAGCCATGAAGGCGTGGGCATTGGCCGGCACCACAACCAGAATGATGTCGGCCTCGGCTATGACCGGCGCGATGTCCGTCGTCACCATCTCCAGCCGTCCAAACCCGTCAATGGCACCCTCCAGCCGCACGCCGCCCGCCGCCTGGAGCTCAACGATCTCATGAGCGAACTTGTTGTAGAGGCGAACCGGGTAGCCACGCAGGGCCAGATCACCGGCAAAGGCGTGCCCGCCGTTGCCTGCCCCCAGGACCGCCACTCTGGGCTTCATGCCGCTACCTCCCCCCCGCGTACTGGTGGACGTCGAGCGGTATCAGCTCGCGCTTCATGACCCGCACCGCCTGCTCGGGGTTCACCCTTCCGTACAGCCCGCCGATGATGCTGACAAGGTACTGGGCATCCAGCAAGACGGGTCCACGGGGCCGCAGCACGTGGGGCTCGGTAGGGTTGTAGAGCACGCCCCGCGCGATCAAAGCCAGGTCGTCCAGGTAGCGAGGCGCCTTCTCCTGGCACTTGTGATACACGGTGCCCCCAATCAGAACGACCGCCACCGGCTGATTGAGCAGATTGACACCGTACTGCAGAAAGTAGGTTTCGGTTTCCTCCACGTATCCGGCATGCTTGCGGGTGGCCGTGGCGAGGATCTCGTGCGCCAGCCATGCTCGGGCGGCGTTCTCGATCGCGGTATCCGGGACGACGTGGGGATTGGAGGAGAGAAAACCTAGGTACCGGTCGAGGTCAACCTCGACCTGGCCGTTGCGCGAATACAGGAACTGCGGGAACTGGCTCGCTCCGGGGACGAAGGTGTCGAGGAAGCTCCTGCTCAAGTACTCGGACAGCTCGCGCTGCATCTCGCCGTTTCGGAAACGTTCCAGCTCCTTCAGGTTCTCGGCGTTGTAGGCGAGCCCGTACTTGCCCTCGACCCGGCGGTAGGCCAATGGGCTGTTGGGGGTCTTGAGAATGGTGCGCTTGACGCGTCGGGCGTTGTCCGGCCCCTCGTAGACGTAGAGGGGGTTGTCGGACACGTTGGAGAAGAAATCGGTGGTGGCGCCCCCGATATCGAGCGCCATGATGTTCCCCAGGCCCTCCTCGTTACCGTGGCCGTGCGCCAGCAGATTGATGCCCCGGAACGCCGCTCGAGGCGTGGGGATGAAGGGGGCGTCCATGTACTCCTCCACCACGTCGAAGCCCTTCCCGCGGATAATCACCGTCTGGAACAGTTCGCGAATGGCTTCGTTCACGACCTCAATGTGGAACCGGTTCACCTCGGGCATCACGTTGTCGGTGATCCGAATGTCCACGTTGTTCCAACGGAAGATGTGCTCCACCTGCTCGCGCACATCTAGGTTGCCGGCGTAGATGACGGGGACGCCGTAGCGCGTGTAGATGGCGTGCTTGGCGTTTTCGGCCAGCAGACGCGCGTTGTGCAGTTGGGTCTCGGTGTCGCCCCCCTCGTCGACCCCACCCGCGATCAAGATGATCTCCGGTTGGTCTACGGCGTAGATGCGGCCGGCCTCCTCCGGCGTCAGCTTGCCATCGTAGCTGGCCACCAGTTTGGCGCCAGCGGTGAGCGCGGCGAGCTCCGCCGCGAACCCCGATTCCTCCCGGGTAAGGGCGACGGTCACCATCTTCAGGCCACCCTTGGCACTCGAGCACGGCAGCCGGATATCGAACTTGCTCATCGCCTCCTCGAGCGGCTTCCAGTTTCTCCGCTCCTGGCATGCCGGCAGGACGCCCATCCCGTTGGCCAGCCCGACACGGATGTCGTCAACCGTCGTCGGCACATAGCGGAGGTCGAAGTGCTCTGTCTGCACGTCGAACATACCTACTTTGGTGAAGGTCGAGCCAAAGTCCACAACCAGGACCTGCTTGGCGCGCGCCTGCACCAGACCGACGCGCCCGGCGGCGCTATCCTCCTTGCCGCTGGTCTCCTCTTCCTCCTTCTCGGTCTCGGTGATGTAGGTCTGGTCGGCTGCGACCGATATGCTCCTGTCGAAGTACCAGGGGTAATGATGGCGCACCAGGTCCACCCGGGTGAACTCGTCCTTGACCGGGATGCCGTTCCACTCCTCGATCCGGCATGCCCCTCCGACCACCTGGGTCCGGCACTTGCCCACCATCTCGTAGCGCTTGTCCACCACGGTGAGGTGCGGCGCCTGAAAGAGCCCGATCTGAAGGGCCAGCTCCAGCGCGTCGGGGCTGATGACACCGCACGTCCCCGTCGAGTAGTTCCCCTCGTCCGCCAGCGACAGCAGCATCGTCTCATAGTTGCGCTCGGGGTCCTCGCCGGGCTCGCGGGCCCACTCCGAGAAGTTCGCCACGGTGACCGGACCGCAATACCCGCCAATGAGCGCGCCGTGCAGGACGTTGTACATGCTGGTCTTCTTCAGCTCGGCGATGCGGTCGCGCACCCAGGGATCTGCCCAGATGTTGGGCACGTGGCCCTTGGCGAAGTCCCAGCAAACCTGCTTGGTGATTTGGCAGGACTCGATGATGTCCTCGGCCTTGGCCTCGTGGTGGGCTTCGGAGTGGGTCACGACGTGGAGAATGTGGGGCTCGAGGTATAGCTGCGTGTAGATCCCAAAGGCCAGATGGCCCTTGGCCTGGTACAGGTCGGGCGGGAAGCTGGGCAGCCCAGAGCGCGTCTGCCGGATGATGGTGAAGTCGAAGTGTCGTTCGAGAGGCTCGATCAGCTCGTAGGCCGCCTTCATCTTCGCGAGGTCGTCGAGCGCCGAGATCTCAGGGGGCAGCTCGAACATCATCTGCATGACGTAGTGCTTGACGCCCAGCTTGAGCGCCATCAGCCCGCAGAGCACGTGATCGGTCACCTGCATGTCATCGCTGGCGTAGCGCAATCCCCACTGGTGGGGATCGTTGATCTCGCACGGCTTGCCGACGCTCGCCCAATAGCGGATCGTGTCGTAGTGCTCGCGGAAGGAGTCGTGAATCGAGATGGGGCCGCGCCCGTCCATCCGGTTGTAGAAAAAAATGGGAACCGCGGGGAAGCAGGCGTTCAGGTGCTCCTCCCACAACTTGGCCAGCTCGAGGAGCTCGTCGGTACCCGTGTAGATGCGCGTCATCGGATAGTTGCCGCGCCGCGTCGCCGCCTTGAGCCGCTTCAGGTCCCCAATGCTGCGGATGGGCGCTCCGCCCTGCCCCGCCAGGTACCTCGAGGGATCCTCCTCCCCTCGGATGAACTTGGCCAGCATCTCCTGCGAGGTCTGGTCGGGCGCCAGCGACACAATCTCCAACGCGCCCGCGTCGGCCAGCGTTTCGATGCCGGCGATCGTCGGTTCTATCGTCTCCGCGGCGATGCCAATGTGCGCGCGGATGATCGGCCTGTTCTCGCGCTCCTGCACCTGCCGCATGCGCTCGACCAGATAGTCGGACCACTGCATCTGTTCCGTGACGCCGTGAACCGGCTGGCCGCGCGCAAAGCGCTCCAGCTCCTCCATGGTGATGTAGTCGTCGGCGATCACCTCGAAGAAATGGTGGAATGCGGGCTTGTGCCTGTACTCCTCGGCCACGGCGTCCAGGTCATAGTGCCGTTCGTCAGGCGGCGTGAACTCGTCTCGCTCGAGCGGCACCCCGGTCATCGCGCGCACCAGATTGGCTGCCGGGCGCAGCCCGCCGAAGCAGTAGCGAATCCCGGACTCGTTGGGGTGCAGCTCGAACTTGCTGATCGTCTCGATGAACTCGGTGATCAGCTTGTCCACGTGCAGGTCGCCCAGCCGCATCGAGACCCCGACGACTTCAGGCCGCGCTTCGCGGATCTTGTTCACGACCTCGGGGATGGGCACGGCGGGGCCCAGCTTGACCGCGATGTAGCCGAGCTCGAGGTCCTGCAGCCAGTCGGCAAACCCCTCCACGCCCAGGTTGTGGACGCACTTGCCGATGGCGCCGACCATGACGCGGCGCTTCTTCGCGTGACCGTCAGCCGTGGTATCCATTCGCCCCTCCCTCAAATCCCTCTCGCGGTGACGATGTGCTCTCCGGGCAGGCCCGGGGAAGACCGGGCCTAAAGGGAATACGCGCGGCGGATCGCGAACCGGTAGCGGTCGCCGCGATAGTACGCCTCATCGTACGTGATCGGCGCTCCGGACGCGGTGAGGACCGTCCGCGTGCTGGCGATGACTGGCGCGTCCTCTGGAATGTCCAGGGCGCGGGCGATCGGCGGCGTCGCAGCGATGGCTTCGTATGTCTGGGCAACCTGGGCCGGCTCGAGCCCGGTCACCCGGCGAACATGCTCAAGCACCAACCCAAAGGTGACGCGGCCTTCTGCCTCCGCCGCGAGCAGGGCTCTGCCGGTGGGCTCGCCGGTCTCAAGGGGAAGATGAATGCGGTAGAACGCCAGCGGGGCGCCGTCGGCCAGGCTCAGCATCTCGATGACGACAACACGCTCGCCGACGGGCAGCCCGAGTGCCTGGGAGATCGCGGCAGGAGCAACGAGTTGGTAGATACCCACCAACCGCGAGGACGGCGTGTAGCCGGCCGCGGACACGGCCTCGGAGAATCGCACCACGCGGGTCAGATCCTGATCGATGCGCTGGCCCGCGACAAATGTGCCCCGCGCCGGCACCCGCATCAAGAGCCCCGCGGCGACCAGGTCGCTGATGGTCTGGCGCACCGTCGTACGGCTGACGCCGTACGTCTCGCAGATCTCGCGCTCCGAGGGGATCTGCTGTCCCGGCGGGAACCGGCCCTTCCGGATGTCGCTGGCGAGCGCCGCACCGAGCTGGTTGTGAAGAGGGGTCGCTGTTCTCCGCTGAAGCTTCATCGCACCGTCCTTCAGAGGTCCTGTCTGGTCATGACCAATAGTAACCAACTACGACCTGACCGAGCCATCTTCCTGCCGGGGTACACCTCCCCGGACTCCTGCAGCGGGCTTTCAACGGAATCGGGGACTGTACACACCCGGATGCTCCTGGAGCGGGTCGTCGGAGAGATCGTCCTACATCTGGAGGGGAACAGACTGGTCGCAGAGATGGGGGGCAACCTGCCTGGACTACTCGGCCTCGGACGACACTGCTCGCTCATAGAGAACGCCATAGCACAGAGGCCAACGTGGAGCAGAACATCCTGACGGGTGGGCCTCGGCAGCTTGCGCTCGATCGCCGGTTGTAGTACAACGTCGTTGAAGTGTCATACAGATGGCGCCAAGGGAGTGCGGCATGCCTACGAGTGTTCGTTTAGATCGCGAGATGGAGGCCCGGCTGCGTGCCGTAGCCGAGTCTGAGGGAGTCCCATTGTCGGAAGTCTTGCGGCGCGCGGCGCAGCATTACTTGAGTGAGCTGGGCGGCCCTCTGCGGGTGCGGCTGGCCGACGCAGTCGGCACCGTCCGGTCGGGCGGAGGCCGTGCCCAGCGCACCGGCGAGAGCTTCAAACGCCTCATCAGGCGGCGGTCGTGATTCTCACCGACGCCGGGCCTCTCGTCGCCATCGTTGATCGGGGCGAACCCCACCACAAGAAGTGCGTGGATGCCCTGACCAAGCTGCTCGGGCCCATGCTGACGACCTGGCCCGCATTCACCGAGGCGATGTATCTTCTCGGCGATGCCGCGGGCTGGCAGGCACAGGAAGTGTTGTGGCGGCTTCAGCAGCGAGGGGACCTGGTCGTGGAGATGCCTGCACGCCTCGACTATGCAGTCGAGCTCATGCGGCGATACCGTGACCTGCCCATGGACTTGGCCGACGCCACGCTCGTTGCTCTGGCCGAGGAACGCGGGCTCGGAACGGTCTTATCCCTGGACAGGGATTTCCAGGTGTACAGACTGGCACGTGGCAAGCCCTTCAAAGTCGTCCCTTGAACCTGGAGACCTTCACGGCATAGGGCGGCCACAATCGTCCTGGTGCACTGCCTGTCCGGCAACTCCGCCCGGCCCACATCGTCATCGGTGACGGCCATTACCAGCGCACGCGAACTCGGACTCCTCAGTCGCTGAGCCAGGGCTACCAGAATCACGGATACACTGCCGCTGAGTCTTGGATGATATGAACAAACGTTCGTGGTGCCGGGAGAGGGTCTTCAACGGAATTCGCGTTCCCGCTGCGGCGGGTCAAGGTTGCGGCCTAGCACCGGAGCGTTTCTTTGCTGCTCCTAGTCTCAACTCCTGCCCAGGCAGAGGGCGTAGCGCCGGGTCCCGGGTTCCCGAAGGCCGCCTCTCTTCGGAGAATGTGGTTGCCGACGCAACACTCCCAGTGTAGACTGGACATGAAATGCGTACGCGTGGATATAAGAAGCGTACACTCGGGCAGGAATCACGCCCATTCGCCTCCTACTCCCACCCGCTTGATGTGCTGGCCTCCAAGCCGGTCGTCCGATTGCTCCGCTACCTCGTCACGCACCCAGGAGCGATCACGGGCCGCCAGTTGGCCAGCGCCGCAGGAGTACACCACTCTGTGGCGAGGCAAGCACTGGAGCGACTGACCCGAGAGGGCCTCCTCGAGCGGCGTCGCGCCGGTACGGCCTATCTCTACTCCTTGAACCGTAAGGCCTACGTCGTGGCCGAGATCCTGGAGCCTGCCTTCCGAAGCGAAGCGGGCTGGCTGGAACGACTCGGCAAGGAGATCCTGATGGCCCTCCGGCCATCGGCGGAGTCGGTCGTCTTGTATGGAAGTTGGGCCCGTGGCACGGCAGTGCCGAGGAGCGACGTTGACGTGCTCGTGGTGGCGACGGATGCAGCGGGTCGCGAAACCGCCGAACGACGCGCCGACGAGGTGCGCGGACGCCTCAGCGAACGCTTCGGCCGATTCGTCTCGCTGCTGGTGATGACTGCCGAAGAGATCAGGAAGAAGCTACGGAGGGGCGACCGCCTGATCCGGACGATTGCCGGCGAAGGGCGAGTGCTGGCCGGGCGCAGCCTCGCGGAGATCACCGCCGGTGGGTAGGGAGAAACCAGGCCCTCGGCCGACGGTTCCGACCCGCGAGGCGTCCCGGGCACAGGCGGCAAACTACTTGAGGAAGGCCGAGGGCCACCTGGCGCAGGCGTTTGAGGCCGTGGCGGCAGGCCGGTGGGACACGGCTGTTCTTCTGGCCGTTCATGCCGGAATCTCCGCCGGCGACGCCGCCTGCGTCGCGCAGCATGGCCTTCGCTCGATCAGCCAGACGCATGCGGACCAGGTGAGGCTGATCCGGCAGTTGTTCCCAGGCAACAATGAGGCCAAGAAGGCTTCAGACCAACTGTCGGCACTACTAGATCGAAAGAACACCGTGGAATACGAAGGCCGGCTGTTCCAGGCGCATGACGCCGAGACCGCGACCAAGCACGCCGAGCGCCTTGTGGCATGGGCGCGCAAGATCCAACGGGCGTAGGATTCGGGCGCCAACACAGAGCGCCGTGGCGCAGGGCCCTCCGCCGTGCTGGCCACTCGGAGCGGCAGAAGCGCTACCCCATCGGGGCCGCTTTCGAGACCCTGTCGCAGACGGCGGCGCTGCAGCTCATGATATGGGGACGGTGGACCGATACGGGCGGGGCTGTCCGTTCGCTTCTATGCCGACGCCGGATTTACTGGAAATCCCTCAGGTCTGCACTGAGAATCACTGGTGCCGGGAGGGCGGTTCACCCCGTTTCGGAGATTGCCATCCGGGTGGCTTAGTACTGTGGTACATGAGTGCGAGCGCGCATTGCCGGACCCTTTTCTCGTCTCGGCTGGATCGTGCATTCGCCAGGTGCGCGCCCACAGGGTTGCCACGGCTGTGGGAAATGGCCAACTGCCCCTCTCGCATCCTGGGACCGTTGCTAGATGGATCGCGGACGCTTGCCGGGGCATTCACTTCACCCGCTCGCGAGATGCCGCCACAGGCTTGCGCCCGACCCGAATCGGCGGGATACGTCTGAGCTCCCGGTTCTTCCGGTCGACGAAGCGAACCTCCACTCTGGCTCCAATGGCGGCAGCCAGCCTAGCGAGCGTAGGAAGCGTAGGGAGGTCCTTGGCGCCCTCGAGCCGGCTGAGCATCGGCCGCTTGATCTCGGCTCGCTCAGCCATCTCTTCCTGGGTCAGCCCCTTTGCGGCCCGAAGTGCGATGATCGCCCGAGCAAGCTGGAACTCGGGCTCCAGCTCATCGTAAGCCTTCCGGAACTCGGGGTCCCGGTAGAGATCTTGCTTCAGTTCCTTCCAAGGGCGGCTGAGCCTTGCCATCTCAATCCCTCCCGAGTCGTGCCGTGTAGTCCTGTATGCGTTGCTCCGCCACGCCAATCTCCCTCGACGGAGTCCTCTGAGTCTTCTTGACGAAGCCGTGCAACAGGACGAACTTCCGCTCCGGCGCGGCAAAGTACAACACGCGGCGCTGGACCTTGGCGTGCTCGACGCGTACCTCCCAGATCTTGCCCCGAAGGTGCGCGACGTACGGCTCCCTGACGCCGGTGCCGTGTTCCTCCAATAGATCGAAGATCCGAGCGAACCGTGCCTGGACCTTCGGGCCTTGCTCCCGCAGCCACACCTCGGCCGGACGGTTGCCCTCGGCAGTCTCATAGAACACAAGCTCCCACGGACCAGTCGCCGATCCCATCGTCACGACGTCACAGTAACCCGAAAGTTACATCACGTCAAGTCAGTTCGTAGAGTTGGTTGACTGTGTGGACCGCCAGATGGGGCCAGATCTAGATTGCAGGGACACAAGACCGGTTAGACGCGGGGAGATCGTAGGGTGTAGGAATCATGGTGCCGGGAGCCAGTCATCAAGGTTATCGAAGGTCTGCCACATCAGAATCGGCTGGCGGCCACCCGCAAATCTGCGTCGGCGCACGGCGTAGAGCGTCACGGGGATTCGGGGCAGTATTGTGAGGCGCCTCTCAATGATCGATCACGATCGGTGAACTGAGGAACTTCGTGGGGATGTCGAGCTGGTGAAGTGAATCTCTGATCCGTTGGGATTCGGTGGGCATGTAGCCATCGCCAGCATGATCGTCATCGTCGTCGCGTTCATGATGCTGGTGCTGGGGGTGGTGCTGCTGCTCACTCCACCCACTGCGCGTTGCCGGAATCCCAGCTGCCGCGGGCGGTGCAGGCAAGCACCGGATCCAGCCACTGCGCGGCCAGATTGTGCGCTTCTTCCAGCGATGACACGATCCCAATCATCCCCGCCTCCCGGCGGTACGCGACGGCCAGCTCCGGAGGAGGCGCAGGTAGGCGCTCGGGGACCGGATGAGTGCCCCGGCGGGTGAAGGTGCGCCGGATCGCGTCTTTCAGCAGCTGCGCGTCCACCCGCGCGTGCTGGCGGACGAGGACGAAGTCCACCAGGTCCTTCGCGCGGGTGGTGGCCCCATCATACTGGCGGGTGTAGGCGTGGAGCTTCTCGGCGAGCTGGCGCTCCAGCGGCACCACTAGCACTTCCACCGGGCCCAGCCCGAGGTCGGCCAGCAGGCCAGGCCGCTGCGCTGGTTCGGCGTCCCAGGGCTCGGGCGGAGCGACGGTCACGTCCACCTGCAGCGGTTCAAAGGGTGTCCCACCTACAGAGCACTCGATCCGGTACCGCATGGCGAGGCTGATGTTCCCCTCCTTGAGCTCCTCGCTCCCGACGATCGCGAACGCGAAGTGGTCGCCCATATCCTCAGCGACGGCGCGCTGCAGATCTTCCCGTGCGGCGGTTGCGCCCTTCGCGTGGTCTGCGTCCAGGTCCAGCGACGGGCGCGCGTGCTCGCCCAACCTGATTTCCAGCCCCAGCCCGCCTTTGAGCGCCCACCATCCCGGGGCCACCTTCATCAGCCGCGCCATCAGCCGCTCAAGACCTGCCTGGCGGCGCACGACGAACGCCGCCACGCCGAGGTGGCGCGCGCGCTTGCGCAGGCGCTCGTCGACGGCGGCCCGGAATGCCGCGGGGCTACCGTACTGGCGCATGCGAGCCGGCCTCCGCGATGGCGCGCTCGATCAGATTCCGGACTCGCTCAGACCGGTCGCCGACAGCCTTGCGAAGTTCATCTGCGGTCACCAGGCCGGTGTCGAGCGCGTGTGCCACAGCCTCGATGACCACGCTGGGATCCGCGCCCACCTCTGTGACGTCGGCGATTGTCCGCGCGGGTGCCGTAACCCGCACGCCGAACCGCTGCACGGCCTCGTCGCGGCGCAGCGGCTTCTTGGTGGTGTGGATACGCACGCCGGCAAAGATCGGGCCGTGGCGCGGCCGCTGTTCCCACGGGACGGTCAGGTGGATCTCGCGCACCCGGGACGGTGCCAGTTCGTACAGCGCGAGCGCGGCGTCGTGGGATACCACGGCTCGCGCCGGACCCGCTTTGACCCACGCGGCGATCACGTCTTCATGGGGTAGCGCCGGGAACTCTGCCAGCCGGTAGAAGCCGCGGCTGACGCGCTCGAAGCGCCCCGTGCGGGCGTGGTGCGTGACCGTGCTGGTGTCGTACCCGAGCGCCCTCGCCTGGGCTGCCGTGAAATAGCCGCCCTGAGAGGAGGCGACCTCAAAAAGCCGCTGGCGCCTTTCGGCCTGCGTGGGCATTGGGCTCCACTCTCCAGACCGTCATTTCCCCAGATACGCTAATTTTATACGCGCAACAGAGGAAACGGCAAGGCCCGAAGGACAGGTGGTCGCAGCGCCCATAGGATCCATGGGAGCTGTGTGCGAGGCTCGGGCCATCCAGGGAGCCTGACCGGAACGAAACGGAATCGCTGGAAGCCGCTACGCCTGGCTGATAGAAAGGCCGGACGCGGCTTCCCGCCCTCCTGTCCAACGGGTTTCCAACGACTGACGCGAGGTTCCGATCTGCTGAGGACCACCACGATGCGAAGACCGAGCAAACCGATGACGGCTGCGACACGAAGCCACAAGGCCGTGGGTTCATCCGGCCGAACGCGCCGGATTTCCAAGTATTTTGTAGCGCGCGAGAGCTTCGCTGCAGAGCCCAAAGATCACCGTGTCTATCCGCCGCCCACGCCTCCCTGATCGAGACTTTCCGAGGAACCTGCGAAGTGTTCTCTAGCGGGACATCAACCCGCCGCGGCTGATGCTCTGTTACTTGTAGGCGATTTTGTCCCGCGGTTGAGGAGACCGAGCCTGTAGCCGAGGTGCGAGAACGTCGGGCCCCTACTGGGGATCGAGCGCGGCCGTCCGAATGGTGCCGGGAGGGCGTCTTCAACGGAATTTGCGTTCTCGCTGCGGCGGGTCAAGGTTGCGGCCTGAGTTTGGCCGATTAAACTGGCCCCTACCTGGGTCTCCAGTGGCCCTGGGGGGCTCGCGGGAGGACCCACCATCTCACTCCATCTCACTCCACGCTCCGACATCCGGATCCCACCTTCCCCGGGCCTCGCCCGAAAGGACCGAGTCGAGCCAGCCCGCGGCCAGTCGGTATCCGGCCTGCAGATCGGGATCAATACCAACTTCTGCCGCAAGCGCGCGAAAGGAAGCCCGCAACGCCGGCGGCGGAGGCGGCAACCGTGACGGGACAGCGTGCGTATTCCGTGCGGCGAATGTGCGCGCGACCTCAGACCGCAGCCGCTGGGCATCGACGGAATCAAAGGAGCGGATCAGCACGCAATCCACGAGGTCCTTGGCGCGCGTCGTGGGACCGCCAGCGTACGTTCTGGAGTAGGCATGGAGTTTCTCGGCCACCTGTCGCTCCAACGGGATCAGCGGGACATTGAGCGGACCCAGCTCAGGGATTAGGCCTTCTCTCATCTTGAGCTCGGTTTCCCAGATCTCAGGCGGATGCAGCGTGACATCCACCTGCAAGTACTCGAACAGGCGGCCGGCGAGGTAGGCGTCCATGCGGTAGCGGATGGCGAGCTGCATCCCGCCTTCTTGAAGCATGGAACTTCCCACAAACGAGAACGTAAAGTGATCGCCGACGCCGAGCGCGATCGCCTGCAGGATGTCTGCCCGCGCACTTTCGGCGCCGAGCGCGTGATCTGCGTCGAGGTCGAGCGACGCGCGCGCACGCCGCAGCCTCGTGTCCAGCGCCATTCCGCCCTTCAGAGCCCATCGGTCCGGAGCGACCCGCAACAGGCGGGCGAGCAGCCGCTCCAGCGCGGCCTGCCGACGCACGGCAGTCACGTTGATCTGCAGCGCACGAGCGCGATTGCGCAGGCGCTGGTCAATGGACTCCCGGAAGCGGAGCGCGTCACCGGGTTCCGGCATGGGCGCGGGCCTCCTCAATGGCGCGCTCGATGAGCCTCTTCACGCGACCCGGGCGGTCGGAAGCAGCATGAAGGAGCTCTCCTGCGGTGATAAGCCCCCTGCCGAGTCCTTGTGCGACCGCCTCAACGATGTGGGAAGGATCGGTCCCGGCTTCTGCGGCGTCGGCGATCGTCCGGGCGGGTGCGGTCACGCGCACACCGGCATGTACTCTCACGTCATCTGGCCGGAGCTGCCGCGTGGTGCTGTGGATCCGGACACTCTTCAGTGGCAATGGGTTGCGAGGCCGGTCTCGTCGGTGCACCGTGAGGTGGATCTTCCGGGGCTCCGCGGTGGAAAGATCGAAGAGACGCAGAGCCGTCTCGTGAGACGCCACGGCCCGCTCAGGGCCAATGCGCACCCATGCAGCGATCACATCCTCGTGGGGAGAAGCCGGGAAGTCACGCAGCCGGTAGAGGCCCTGGGCGACGCGCTCGAACCGGCCCTGAGCAGCGTGATACGCAAGGTTGGAGCGCGTGTAGCCCGCCTCGGCCGCCTGGCGGGTAGTGAAGTGCCCCGCCTGCCCGGCGGCGAGCTGATATAGGCGTTGGAAATCGGCGACTTTCCGGGGCACCGGCCCACCTCATATCTGTCCTTGTTTTACTCAATCTTACTAAGCAAAACAAGGACAAGTCAACCCACCCCGTCCACCCTGGCCGCGTTCGACGGACTCCCGTAGATCTGCGGCGGAGGGCGGTGCCGCGGTGCCGACGACGTTCCCCACCATCGCCATGGTCGCCTTGCTGCTGCTGATCATCATGGTCGCGCCGCTGGTACCTGCGCCGGCGGTGCTGCTGGTGCTGGCGGTGCCGAGAACCCTATCGGAGCGTGCGCTGGGCGAGACCGTCTGCGCCCGTATCCGCCACAGAGCCGGAAGCGGCAGCGCGTAGAGCTGCGGACCAACGGTCACCGCGGTGTCGCCGAGGCAGAAGAGGATGCCCCGATAGAACCGACGGCCTGTGGCATCGGCCATCACGCGCAAGACGCGGAACTCGTCGGGTGAGACTGAGACCGCAGCCTCGATCCCGACCAACCGGCCGCGCGCATAGAGGACGACATCGTCCGCCTGCCGCCTGCGGGCCGTATGGCTGGGCTCAGGGCCTGACCGGGCCCCCTACCCCCCCACGTCATCGCCGCCGACGTCGTGGACAAGAGCCCACCCAATGCCAGAGTCGGGATCCAGCCCCAGAACCCATGTGGTACCTGGTTTCCAGGTGAGGATTTTAGGCGAGGGCAAACTGTTGGATATTGAACAACTTTCTGGTGCCGGGAGGGGGATTCCTGACTTACCGCAGTGGCCGGTGGTGCGACGGGCGGTCGCCTGAAACCGGGCAAGTTCGACCCCCAGCGACGGCTGGGATCGAGCCGGACGGCCCTCGTTTGCCGCATCAGCAGATCGGTCATGCGGTCAAGCAGTCGTGCCTCGAAGGCGCTTTCTTTCCTCACGATCTCATCGCGCCCGGAGCCCGCGCCTCGTGTTGGCAGGCCCGGAACAGCTCCGCGCACTTCACGTTCGGCGGGAGGCTTTGGGCACGGCGCACTACGTCAGGAGCTTCGCCAACGCCCTCGGCAGAATGCGGTGGTGGACGCAGGAGACCGAACGGATGGCGTGGAAATACGCTCATGCGTGAACCAGTGATGTAGACTGAAGGTCGAAGTCAGGACCCAATCGCATAGATTCACCAAGGTATTGGCAGAGGGGCTGACCGCCGCGGTTCGGCCCCTTCGGTTGCTCTGACCGGCGTCTGACGGAAAGGCGCACTCACGACAGGCGGACAACGACGCAAAGGAGGGAATGCGCATGCAGATCAAGTGGGTGCACATCGTCCTTGGTCTCTGGCTGGTTGTCTCCCCATTCTTGCTGAACATCACGGGTGCCGGTCGATGGAGTAACATCATCGTCGGTATCATCATTGCCGTTCTCGCGTACACGTCGTCCAAACAGGAGGCAGGCGTCTGACGCTTGACTCTTCGCGGGGCGAGGACCGGGGCGTGAGGGGCATCCGGGCCCAGCAGTTGCAGGTTCGGTGAAGTGGCCAAAACCGCATAGCACACAACCGGCATTGGCAGAGGGGCTGACCGCCGTGGTCAGCCTCTTTGCATAGAGGGGGGTCAGCGAGACGGGCTCCTCGGGCCCCGCGGGATTCGGGACCGCTTGCCGGCGGGCGCTCACGATGTGTGGCCATAGATGCATACGTGCCGTTGAACAAAGGGGATAGCTGACGTGCTCGCAGCAACACAAATCGCGCCGATCGAAGCCCGTCTTGAGCTTCTCCTGGGACAGATTTCGCTACTCCAACGGCTCGTAGAGGAACAAGATTCCCTCATGGCAGGCAAGGTGGACGCAGAGGAGTCGCGGAGAAGGCTTTTCGTCGCCAACCGGATCAATGAACTATGTCAGCAGCTTGAGCTGGATTGCGCCGAGAGCCTGCACGGGGAGCATTGGGTGAGAGATCTCAAGACGGTCCGCGCGTTGGCCGAGTCGGTTCTACGAGAGAACCCGGTTCTGCAGGTCCAGAGCTCCCTGCATGTCATCAGGTCAGACGAGATGCCGGACCGATATGTTCTCAACCGGAATCGCCGCCGGGAACTGAGGAAGGGGTTCGGCCTTCATCAAGGGACAAGGAATGATGAGGGCCCCTCGGTGGTCATTGCCTTCACATCGTCGGCTTATGAGCAACTGTGGCACGCCCACACGGTTGATGAATACACCGTTGTCCTGGACACCCGGTTTGCCGGCCGTTTCATCGATGGCAAGGCATGCGAGCTGACAGCACACGACGAGGAACTCTTTCACTTCTGGCCCCATACCTATCACGCCCTTGCCAATCGGGGAACATGCTCGGGGCGGACGTTCACGCTCAAATACCCGCTTGGGATAAGCATCTGGCTACCTGCACTGGAGCTCACCGGTGCGGAGCGGGGACGGGCTGAGGTGTGCTCGGTTCGCTGGGAGCAGGTGGGGAGACACATCCTCATTCGGCGCTTCCACGTCAAAGACTCCTACCACAGGTACACTGTCAACATCGCTACCCTTGCCTCCCGGGCGCAACTGAGGCTGGCATGCGACGAGAACGGGTACTTCTATGTGCTTGACGGCTGCGTCGCGGCCCGCCGTGGGACTGGTGAGGTGACTGCGTCGACGAACGACCTGATTGTAGTTGCGCCGACGCGCGCACTCCGCATTCGAGCAGGTGCGCATGGCGCTCGCCTCTATTGGGCCTCAGACATCGTGTACGATCCCAGGCGAATTCACCGTCCAAGGTCCGAATTGCTTCCCTGTGACTAGGGCCGCCTTCAACCACATGTCGAGCGAGCGATTGGAGGTGCATGCATAATGGTACAGTGGGGGCTCGGTCGCGACCGACACACAGCGCCGGTGTACTTCACCCAAGAGGGCATCGCACAGGCGATCGAACGCCTGCGGCGTCTGAAGGAGCAACTCCGATCCCTCTCTGCGCAGATTAGGGATGAGGGCGATTCGTTCGACGAGGCCGAAGATGAAGGGATGATCAAGTTCTCGGCCATCCAGTTGGAACGCGCTACTATCGAGGCACGGATTGCCGATCTGGGCGCGATGCTCGCACAGGCGGAGGTCATCAAGCCCGCCCGTGCGACCAATGCCGTAACCCTTGGCATGCCTGTGAGAGTGGTCGACCTCAGAACCAAACGGGCGTCCACATACTTGGTGGTTGGGCCAGCAGAGGTCGACCCCGACAGCGGCCGCATTTCCTACCTCAGCCCGGTAGGTCGGGCCTTGTTGGGGCGTCCAGTTGGCGACGTAGTGGTCGTCGATGCGCCGAGAGGTCGGGGCAGGCTGCGAATTGCGGGTGTTGGGCGCTCATGGCTTCGTCGGACCCCTGTGCAACGTCGTGAGCCGAGGCATAGAGCAACCCGTTCCGGCCTCCCTCGTCGGCGCGTTCGGAGACCCCTGGCGCGATCTCGATAGAGATGGGGCGTAGCAAGACCCCATCTCCGAGGGATCAATAGTTGAGTACAGGCGCTGCCGGGCGTGGTCGGGTGGTCGGCCTACTGTCGAGGTGGTCGGCTATGTTCCGAGCTTACTGGCACGGACGGTTGCGGGAAGTCGGCTGGAAGAGTCCGGAAATCAAGTCGTGGTAGAGGGAGGACCCACACGGTACTGTTCATGAAGCAATGATGTCACCACACTTCAGGGAGGTACTAAGCGATGGTTAAGCATGGGGTTTGGGGTCTGGTTATCGGGGCAGTCATCACAATGATTATCGGCTTTGCGTGGGGTGGTTGGACAACCAGGGGCACTTCCCTGCAGAGGGCTGAAGAGGCTGCCTTGGCGACTCGGGCGGCAATCTGCGTCGCCCAATTCATGAAGCAACCGAACGGTCAAGAGAAACTGAAAGAACTAAAGGAGATAAGTTCCTGGGAGAGAGCTGCCTTCATTGAAAAGGGTGGCTGGGACAGAATGCCCGGGGAAGCAGAGGCTAGTCGTACTGTAAGCCGAGCATGCGCCGACGGGCTTGAACTTCTTATGGAGAAATAGGCAAGGCTCACCAGGAGGTATTTGTGTTCACGTTGAGCAAGTCTCCGACGCTCAACCCCGTTGAGGGCAGGAGTCATCGCCTGCCCTCCTTCTGTTGTGGCCCGTCGTAATTGCTTCAATCTCCCGCCATCAAAGCCTCTCGATGTAGCACCGACCCGGCATTGAGTCAGACGCTCGATGTACGCGCGAAACCGGCGGTCAGGGGTAGCTGGGGTGTGGGCCATACCTTGCATGACCCCATACCGCCCCGGAGATGTCCAGGTTTTTGTGACACAGTAGTACTAACCTCGGTTGCGGCTCGGCCGGTCCGTTCCTATGATGGGAGACGGCGCAGGGGCGCAGCTCCAATTGGTAGAGCGCCGGTCTGGCCGTTCGAGCATCGTCGCCCCCAAAGGCGTCACGCTGTCCCGGAGCGTCTATGACGGCTGCGAGGGTACCGGGCATTCCCCCAACTGCGCATCGCCATCAAGCAAGGCAGTACGCAGGGGAGGGAGGTGATGGTGGCGTAATGAACGCTGGGCTGGTCCCCCGAATCTCGACGAGATTCGGGACACCCCCTTCTCTGAAGGAGGAGTCGACATGCCTACTCTGCACGACCTTCTATCGCCCATCGACATCGACCTGGACCAACTTCTTCTGGACCCGAATAATCCACGCTTCGCTGAACTCGGCGACAATGATGAGCCTGTCCCCGAGCTTCGGATAGCTGAGGAGCGGGTTCAGCGCGATACGTTCGACCGCATGAAGTCCAAGAGGTTCGATGTTACAGAGCTCCGCGACACAATCAAGGCCGTCGGATACCTTCCCATGGACCGAATCGTTGTCAAGAGTTGGGCGGGTAACCGAGAGGGTGCAAGACCCAAATACGTGGTCGTCGAAGGGAACCGTCGCGTCGCAGCCCTTCGATGGCTCAAGGAGCTTCACGACACCGGTCGCGAAACGCTAACAGAAGAGCAGCTCCGCAACTTCACTCACCTTCCTGCGCTCCTCCTCGACCACGAGCGAGCGCCGGAGACAATCGGATGGATCCTCCCGGGATTGCGGCACGTTTCCGGCGTGAAGGAATGGGGGCCCTATCAGAGAGCTAGGGCTGTCCACATTCTCCGTGAGGCGGGCAACTCACCACAAGAAGTCGCTCAAAGCCTCGGCCTTCCCACACGTGCCGCCAACCAGCTCTGGCGATCCTATCTCGCCCTGGAGCAGATGCGCTCCGATGAGGAGTTCGGCGAGGAGGCAGATCCCCGAATGTACAGCTACTTTGAAGAGATCATGAGGAGGCCCAACGTACGAGATTGGTTTGCGTGGAGCGACGCCGAACGAGGTTTTACGAATCACAGCCGAACCAGAGAGCTCTACGCATGGATGGTAGGCGAACCCAGAGAGGGCGAAGGCGAGGAGGGCCGCTCGGACCCCAAGCTTCCGGAGGCGAAGAGTATCCGTGAGCTCAGCAGATTTATCGAGGACGAGGGAGCGATGGCCATCTTTCGCTCCCCCGACGGTTCACTGACAAGGGCCGTCGGGAGGTTTGAGGCTGAGCACCAACCCGCGTGGCAAGGCGCCGTCGCCTCTGCCCAAACGACCCTCGCTGCCGTGCCCCCCGATGCCCTGAGATCAATGAGCGAACTTGACATCTCATTGCTCAGCGACCTAAGGGCTAGGATTGACCAAGTCTTGAATGACCGAGCTCGCCTCTTGTTGCGATAATGGCTGACCCAAGCCCTCGCATTGTGGCAACCTGGATCGTCCAGGATGTCCAAGACCTCACCTATATCCCACTCCCGAGTGTGATCTACCGCGCGCTGGCATCCCACCTTACCGCGAGGTCGGAAGAGAACATAGCCGACCTGACTGAGGCCCTG
>JASEHJ010000210.1 GCA_030018905.1 bacterium
GACGGTGTGGGACAGGACGCCCTCGGGCGTGCCGGACATCGCGTGCGCGGCCACAAGCAGGGCGGCATCGCATCCGCGCTCAAACGGCTCGATGTGGCGCGTCCAGGTATGGCCGAGCACGTAGCGGGCGCCGGGCTCGAGGCGCTCAGGGATCAGGCTCAGGAAGCCGCGCGCTCCGGGATGGCTTCCCCCGTGCCCGTCAATCACCACTACCTCGTTGGCCCCTGCCGCCAGAGCGCCGCGGACCGCGGCGTTGACCTCCTCGGTGTAGAGGCGGCGGCCCTCCTCGTAGAGCGGCAGGCTGCCGCCTACCTGCTCCCAGGTGGAGATGCCGGCCACGCCTTCCATGTCGGCCCAGATCGTAACGCGCATGCGGTCTCACCTCGTCCGGGGAGTCTGCGGTTCTGTGCTCGATTCGGATGGCGGGGGGAGGATTCCTGGTGGCCCCAGGGGGATTCGAACCCCCGTTTCGGCCTTGAGAGGGCCGCGTCCTGGTCCCCTAGACGATGGGGCCACGCGTGCAGCGGTGCGCCGGGGGACAGGCCGGCCGGTTCATTATACGGGGGGGGCTTGCGGGAGGCAAGCCGCGGCCGGACTGCCTCCTACGCCGTCCCACCGCCCACGCGCTCGATAATCGCGCGGATGTAGGCGTACCCTTCGCGGTACTGCGCGTCGAGGTCGGGCACGCCGCCGATGTCTATGCCTATGTAGCCGTCGAATCCTTGCCGCTTCAGCCCGGCGATCACCGCCTCCCAGTCCACGGTGCCGCGGCCCGGCGCCAGATGCTCGTTGTCGCGCGAGTCGTTGTCGGAAGCATGCACATAGAAGATGCGCGGGCCCAGCTTCTCCACCGACAGCGGCAGGATCTCCTTCTGCGCGTGCAGGTGCCCGGTATCGAGCACGGCGCCGAAGATCGGATTGTTGACGTGCTCGATGAGACGCAGCAGCGCATCGGTGTTGCTGACCAACTCGCCCACCCGCGGCTCCAGGCACAAACGCAAACCCGCACCTCCGGCGATGGCGGCGCAGGCCCGAACCGTTTCCACCAGGGTGTCCCACGTGCGCTGCCATGAGAACCCGTCGGGGATTCGCACGTCGAACTGCCGCTTGAACTCGACGGCATCAGCATACGGCCGGTGCTTCACGTACTCCACCGGCGCCGCGTAGCTGTCCACCTGCACCGTGGGCGCGTCGAAGTACACCGCCGCCTCGGCGGCCAGGCGAAAGAGATCGAGCGCTGCCTTACGCTTGGCCGCCTCAGGGCTGAACAGATCGGGCAGCACCGGGCAGAAGTTCATCATGCGCAGGCCCAGATCGTTGCACCGCAGCCGGAGGTCTGCGCGCGCGGCGTAGACGGCGCGCAGGTTCTCCTCGCGCACACCCTCCAGCTCGACCGCATTGAAGCCCAGGGCAGCCATCTCACCGAGCACCCTGTGCGTATCTTGAATCGAAGGAGGATAGCCGTACTTGTTGATGGCATATAGCCAGCAGCAGTTTATCTTCACGTTGCAGCCTCCTTGTACCAACCGCACGATCTCCGGATTATCAGCTCTGGGGTCAGCGTCACGGTTCTAGGCGAGGGCGGGGATGAGGTCTTGATCATCTCAAGCAGCCGGGCCGCCGCCAGCCGTCCCATCTCGGCCTTTGGCTGAGCCACAGTGGTCAGTGGGGGGGCGACGAACGCCGCCATGTCAATGTCGTCGAATCCGACGACGGCGACATCGCCGGGAACGCGGCGTCCCTGTCGGCGAAGATCCTCCATCGCGCCGATGGCCATCAGGTCGTCGAAGGCGAAGATGGCCGTGGGCGGCCTCTTCAGGCTCATCAACTTGGCCGCCGCCTCGCCTCCCGCGACGATCGATGCCGCACCGCCGGCCACAATCTCGGGATCGAACGCGATCCCGCGGGCATCGAGCGCCTGCCTGTAACCGCGGAGCCGGCCGATGTGCGAGAACGACGTAGCCGGACCCGACAGATAGGCCACGCGCCGATGGCCCAGGTCGAGCAGGTGGGCCGTGGCGCGGCGGCCCCCCTCTGCGGCGTCCACAACTACGGCCGCCGCTCGCGGGTGTCGCAGGACGCGGTTGACGAGCACGAGCAATATCCCGCTGTCTGCGACTGCCATGAGGAATGCCGCGGGCAGGCGCGAGGCGCACAGGATGAGGCCGTCTACTTGCTTCTCGAGCAGCAGGGAGATCGCCGCCCGCTCCCGGCCGCGGTCCTCGTCGGTATCGCAAAGAATGACATTGTATCCCCTGGCGGCCGCCGCGTCTTCCACGCTACGAACAAAAGGAGGGAAGAACGGGTTCACGATATCGGCGATCACAAGGCCGATGGAGCGGGAGCGTCGCGTAACAAGGCCACGCGCGAGCGCATTGGGTCGGTAGTTAAGCCGGTTGATCGCGTCTGTCACGCTCCGGCGGGTCTGTGCGCTCACGTAGACCGCGCCGTTGATCACCCGCGAGACGGTCTTGATCGAGACGCCCGAGAGCCTGGCGACCTGCTTGATTGTGGCCCGGTTGACCCCGGAGTGCCGGGACACCACGACCTCCCCGTTATGACAACGTTTACCATCAGGCAGTCTGCTTCAGGCAGCATTCTTCCGCGGCGGCCGGGCACCCTCCTGCAAGGAGGAGTCCCTATCCAGGCGCCGAAGGTCACGCGAGGATGTCAACGTTGTCATACGCGTACGGTTGCCCGTTTCCGGGGCAGCCGGAACAATCCAAAGGGAGGTGAGTGTCCGTGAGATTCGCCGTCCGAGGCTGGCCCCTTATGGTTTTGGCCGGTGTGGTTGCAATCGCACTGGCAGCGCCCGTGAAGGCTCAGGCACCGCAAACGCTGAGCCTCTGGCACATGGAGGCGCGCCCCACCCGCGTGAAGGCGATTGAGGATCTCGTCGACGCCTTCAACCGGAGCCAGGGCAGCGTTCGCGTCAGGGTCGAGGTGCAGAGCTGGGCCGACGTGTACATGAAGATATCCGCCGCGGTCATGGCAAAGCGGCCGCCGGACATGATGTTCACAACCCCCGATCTGACCATGGACGTACGCCTAACCGGAACGGTACAGGATGTGACCGCAGAGGTGGCTGAGGCCAGGCGCAGCTCCAAGATCTACGACGCGGCGTTGCAGCCGTTCCTCTCGGAGAACAAGTACTGGTCCGTCCCCCTCTACAACATGGCGGAGGTGCTGTGGTACCGCACCGACCTGTTCCGGAGGGCGGGGCTCGATCCCAGGAGGCCGCCCAGGACCTGGTCTGAGCTGCTGAGCGCGGCGGCCACGATCACCAGGACCGGAGCCGCGAGGCACGCCATCGGCGTAGCAGGCGACTGGCACCTGGCAGCGGTCCAGCAGATCTATCCTCTCATGGTAGTGGCCAAGGCCGAGCACCTGCTGGACGCCCGGGGTGCCGTGATATTCGATAACCCAAACACCGTCCGGGCATTCGACAT
>JASEHJ010000211.1 GCA_030018905.1 bacterium
CGCCGGAAGAGCTCTATCCGTCGTGTCTGGGCGACCCGCCGGATCTGATGGTCTACTTTGACGATCTCTACTGGCGCTCGGCCGGCACGATCGGCCACCCATCGCTGTACCTGGACGAGAACGACACCGGACCCGACGACGCGGTGCACGCGCACGAAGGTCTCTACATCTGGCACAGGCCCGGGACCGTAGGGAGCCGGCGGTCGGATGCGACGATCTACGACGTTGCCCCTGCGGTGCTGCGGGTCCTCGGGCTCGACGGCGAGGCAGGCGGGCGGGGAAAGGGGTTGGAGATCGAGTGAGTCACCAGGGGTGCGTGGTGTGGCTGACCGGACTGCCCGGCTCCGGCAAGACGACGATCGCCAGGGCACTGGAAGCCGAACTGCGGACCGAAGGGGTACCGGTTGAGGTTCTGGACGGCGACGAGATCCGTGCGGCGCTCAGTCCTGAGTTGGGTTTCAGCCCGGCCGACCGCGAGTTGCACAATCGCAGGGTGATCTTCCTGGCGAAACTGCTGAGCCGCAACGGCGTGGTTGCCATTGTTTCTCTGATCTCACCCTACCGCGCGGTGCGCGACGCCGCGCGTGAGGAACTGGGCCGCTTCGTAGAGGTGTGGGTGAAGTGCTCGATCGAGGAGTGCATCCGGCGAGATCCCAAGGGCCACTACCGGCGCGCGCTGAGCGGGCAGAACGCGCAGATGACCGGTGTGCAGGCGCCGTATGAGCCGCCGGAACGCGCCGAGCTGGTCGCGGACACCGAACAGTGGTCCGTAGAGCGCTGTGTCGCCGAGATCTGCGGCGTGGTGGCCGCCAGCGGCTACCTCCCGCCGCGAGGGTTGGCGCCGCGGGGGTTGGCGCAATGACCGCTGCCGACGTGGTTGCCCACCTTCGCTACCGCGATCTGCTGTTCAGCCTTGTGCTGACCGAGCTCAAGGTCAAGTACCGGGGGTCAACGCTCGGGTTCTTGTGGTCGTTGCTGAATCCGCTGGCGCTGATCCTCATCTACTCGGTGGCGTTCAGGTACATCATCAGGATCCAGATCGAGCGCTTCACGGTCTTCCTGATCGCCGGGCTTCTGCCGTGGGGCTTCTTTGCCAGTTCGGCGACGGCGTCCACGATCTCTCTCATGGTCAATGCCGGACTGCTCAAGAAGGTCCACTTCCCGCGCGAGATACTTCCCGCTGCCACCGTGCTCTTCAACCTCATCCAGACGTTGCTCGCCCTGGCAGTCTTCCTACCGTCGCTGTTCGTGCTGCGGGGGTCTGTCCCTTGGACGCTTGTGTTCTACCCGGTTGTGCTTGCGATACAGGCGGTGTTCGTCCTCGGCGTGGCGCTGGGGCTGTCGGCGCTGACAGTGTCCTTTCGCGATCTCCGCCACCTGACCGAGGTGGGGCTGACGATGCTCTTCTGGCTGACGCCGATCGTCTACCGCATCTCGATGGTACCCGCCGGAATGCAGGCGGCCTTCCGGCTGAATCCAATGACCTCTTTCGTTTCGGTCTATCAGGACATCGCCTACTGGGGACGCCCCCCCAGCGCCGGTGACTTCCTGGTGCTGGCCGGATGGGCCGTGGGCGCGCTTCTGGTCGGTTGGGCGATCTTCCGGCGCCGGGCCCCGTACCTGGCGGAGGACCTCTGAGATGACCCCGGCGATCGAGGTGCGCAACCTCTGGAAGCGCTTCGTGCTGCGTCACAATCGCGCTGAGACGCTCAAGTCGCGCATTATGGGTGTCTTCGACTCCCGCCTTCGCGAGCGCCGCGAGACCTTCTGGGCGCTGCAGGACGTGACGCTCAACGTGCAGCCGGGGGAAACCCTCGGCCTGATCGGGCCGAACGGGTCGGGGAAGAGCACGCTGCTCCGGCTGATAGCCCGCACGTACTATCCGACCCGCGGCAGCGTCACGGTTCGCGGCCGCGTCTCCCCGATGCTGGAGATAGGGGTCGGGTTCCACCAGGAGCTGACCGGGCAGGAGAACATCTACCTCAACGGATCTCTGTTGGGACTCTCTCGCCGTGAGACCGAGCGGCTCTACCCGGCGATCGTGGAGTTCTCCGAGCTTGAGGACTTCATTGACGTCCCGGTCAAGAACTACTCGAGCGGGATGCACGCGCGCCTTGGATTCTCGATCGCCGCCCACCTTGACCCGGATGTCCTCCTCATAGACGAGGCGCTCAGCGTCGGCGACGAAGGGTTTCAGCGCAAGTGCCAGGAACGGATGCAGCAGTTCCGCGCCCGGGGGCTGACCATCATGTTCGTCTCGCACAACCTGCGCACCGTGGCCGCGCTCTGTGATCGGGTCTGCCTGCTGGTTCACGGGAAGGTGGAGGCATTGGGACCGGTTGACGCCGTCGTTTCCCGCTACCAGGAACTGACCGCCGTCATGACGTCGGGGGACGGGCGGATGCTGGGGCCGGAGCTGCCGTCACGCTCTGGAGAGACTCTGTGAAGGCACTCGTCCTGGCCGGCGGTACTGGCACGCGGCTGCGCCCGCTGACTTACACGATGGCCAAGCAGCTCGTGCCGGTGGCCAACAGGCCGGTCCTGCACTACGTGATGCAACACTTGTGCGACGCCGGCCTGGAGCAGGTCGGCGTCGTCATTTCCCCGGAGACCGGCGGGCAGATCAGGGCCGCATTGGAGGCCAATCCGTGGCGGCTACAATTCACGTTTATTGTGCAGCCGCAGCCGCTGGGACTCGCGCACGCCATCAAGGTGGCGCGCGGTTTCCTGGGCGATGACCCGTTCGTGATGTACCTGGGCGACAACCTCATCGGACAGGGAATCCACGACTTCGCGCGGTCGCTGGCCGAAGAGGGTGCGGACGCAGCGATTCTGCTCAAGGAGGTCGCCGACCCAAGGCTGTTCGGAGTCGCAGAGGTGGACGGCGCCGGTCGGGTGCTCCGCCTGGTCGAGAAGCCGGCAGACCCCCCCAGTCGCCTGGCGCTGGTCGGCGTCTACCTCTTCTCGCCGGCCATTCACCAGGCGATTGAGACGCTCCAGCCCTCGCGGCGGGGTGAGCTGGAGATCACCGACGCGATCCAGCGCCTGCTGGAACAGGGACGGCGCGTGCACAGCACTGTTCTGCAGGGCTGGTGGCTGGACACCGGCAAGAAGGACGATCTGCTCGAAGCCAACCGCGTGGTACTGGACGAGTGGGTCGAGCGCGACCTGCACGGTGAGGTTGATGTCGGCAGCCGGGTGGACGGCCGCGTTTCGCTGGGTGCCGGCGCGCGCCTGGTCGGCTCGACTGTCCGGGGTCCGGCTGTGATCGGGGAGGGCACCGTGATCGAGCGGTCGTTCGTAGGTCCCTACTCCAGCATCGGCTCTGGGTGCCTCGTCCAGGACTCGATGGTCGAGCACCTAGTGCTTATGGATGGCGTGCGCGTGCTCGGGGTGCCGCGGCTGGAGG
>JASEHJ010000212.1 GCA_030018905.1 bacterium
GGGTCGAACTGCCGGGCGGTCCAGTCCACAACGAACACGCAGCCGTTATGCTCCACCGTGGCGACGTAGTGGATCCGGGACTGTGGCGGGATGGCTCTCCAGGGTCCAAACGGTCGATTGAACGGAGGGGAGCCGACCAGGCGGAAAACCCGTCCGCCCGCCCGCCGCGCGAAGCGCACAGCCAGAGTCCGACAGCGGTTGAATGCGGCGCGCGGGGAGCTCGGGCGATCCCGAAACGCGGCAATGTGTTGGGTGAGCGCGATCGGGAGCGCTGGATCGTTAGCGCGGGCCCGCACCTTCGTTTCCATCTGGATCAGGAGGTATTGATAGTCAAAGCAACGAGGGAGTTGGTAACGATCTCCGTGGTTGGCTGCAAGACGGCAACCAACGCCCTCGCCCACAAGCAGGAGTCGTACCACAGAATCAGGCGGGCGTTTGAAGACCCGCCATGCCCACTGAATTGTCGGGTTTGCAAACGGCGTTCTCGCTCGAGGGCTTGCAGACGGTGTTCTCGCACTCGGTACTCGTCACATGACGAACAGGTACGCGCCATGAGAACGCAACCAAGGTTGAATCGGACCTTCGCGCGGGACTGGTTTTCCCGCAGGGTGAATCGGTGTTCCCGGCGATTGTGTTTTTCGCACCACTGGTAGACGCCACGCCCACCATGGGGCAGCCGACTGCGGTTAGCCCTTATCCCGGGTGACCCGTCGGTGGACACGATAGCATCTTGACCGGGGGGTATCCCGTGCACGAACGCAGCGATGCGCGATGGGGTGCCCATAACGATCTGGGGGTAGTGACCGTCAGCAAGCGCAGAGATGGTGGTCATCAGCGGAGCGAACCCGCCCCAGGCCTCGATGTAGGCGTCGTGCAAGGCGAGGGGGATCTGCCCCCAAGGCGCTTGGAACACCCGGGCGGCAAAGCGGCCACTAACCTCCTCGACCCGTACGCGATAGTCTGTGCAGGTGGGCATCGACGCTGCAAGCAAGATTCGGCTGAGCTCATCCAGGGCGCCGGCTTCGGCAAGAGGGCTGGTTCCCGCGATGTAAAGATCGCCCAGGTGCTCAACCACATTGTGGACTGCGCACCGCAGGGCCAGGGGGGAGGTGATCCCGGGGTGGAGGCTCGTGCCGTCGTCCTTGGAATACTGGATGGCGCCGGTATAGGGGTTCAATCCAGTGGGGATCTTGAATGCAGCCATGGTAGTTAGCGCACAACCCCCTTGAAGTATTCGCAGGGCGAACCGGAAAACGGCATCTCAGGCTGCCGGCTGATCGTCGATCGTTGTCCCGGGCCGCAGGAAGGACGCGAGCGAGCGCTTTGCGACCCTCTGGGCGTCGGTCTCGTCGAGCCAGCTGAGCTCCTCGGCGATGCGGCGGATGCTCTGTCCCACACGAGCATGGTCCTCAACGCGATCGAGGACGGCGAGAGCGAGCTGGATAACAACATCCCGGGAGGTGAGGGCCGACACGGCGGTGCAGTAGCTGCCGCTGTCGACATCGACCAGTTCGTCGCCGACCCGGCGGTAGACGGTGAACCGCAGGAGCGGCTCATCCTCGGGATGGTCGGAGTTGTAGTCGCCGTCCCAACCCTCACCGATCCACTCAAAGGCGACGCGCACGCCGTCTCTCTCGACATCCACTCGATCAACAACCTCGATCTCGACCATCTGAGCACCTCTTCTGCTGGGTGCGGGCGCAAGCGGGGATCGGAAGCAACGGCGCGCAAGCGCAGGGCACCAGGCGGGCGCCCGAGGAACCGGGGACATCCGATCGTACGGTGGGCGCTGGCGCTCAACCCGCGGTGGGACAACACCGTTCTGCAACTCATAGACAAACGTCACATGGCGTTCGCCCCGGTTGCTTCCTGCTTCATCCACCGGCACCGGCCCTGCGGCCTGCAACCTCCGGTGTCCACAGGCGTTACTTCCCGCCGAACTGGCGGTACTGAAACTCAACAGGTTTCTGGCTGCGTTCAAGTCGCGGTCATGCACCGTTCCGCACTCCGGGCACATCCACTGGCGCACCGACAGCGGCAACTCGTCCAGAACGTGGCCGCAGTCCGAACACGTCTTGCTCCTGGGGTAGAACCGGGGTGCCAGGATGAGCCGTGAACCCTGCCGCAGGCTAGACACTCAACCCAACGGGCGCGGCTTCGACCTGGAGATTGAGGGAGATCGAAGTGGTGCTTGAACCCGTCCGGGGGGTCTCGATATTCCAGATTCTCGCCAAGGTTGTCGCCTGATGGTGCGACAGTACGCCCGTCGACGCACTACAGCGGGGAAGAAAGAAGGGTAGTGCTTATCCGGTTGACTCCACGCCATACAACTGCTGGTAGGTCGTCGGTCCCCGCTGAGCGCCCAGGCCGAGGAGCGTTTGGAAGGCTGCCAGCGGCGTGCGGCGGCGGTTGAACCGGAAGGTGAACTCGTCGAGGTAAACCTGCAGATGCTTGTGACCGACGCCATGGTGGGTCCCACGCAGCCAAGTCTGGAGGTTTCCGAACACGCGGTGGACCCGGGGCAACAGCTTGGCTGCCCGCCGGGGGTCGTCTCCGCAGGTTCGAGGTCGATGGCGGTAGCCCATGCTCGCCAGCGGCGCGTAGCCCTGCCAACCGTCCGTCCTGATCATCGCCCCAGGTTCGACGTTGGCTTTCACGAAGCCGGTCAAGGATTGCGCAGAGGCGTCCGGGACGACCTGGAGCCGAACCCGCCCCGAGCCCTTGGCCCGCACCTCAACGGCCGCCACGACCAGCGCCTTGTCCTCAAGGGCCCGTCCGCCCCGGAGGCCGGCTTCAGGGCCGCCGATATATGTCTCATCCACCTCGACCTCGATGTGGAGAGGTTCACGGTCGGGCCGAACCATCGCCCGCCTGAGCTTGTGGAGCATCACCCACGCGGTCTCGTAGCGAGCGATCCCCAGCTGGCGCTGGAGCTGGAGGGCCGACAAGCCCGGGGTGTGCGTCGCCACGAGGTAGGCAGCCCAGAACCACTGCGTCAGGGGTGTTCGCGTCCGATGCAGCACGGTCCCCGCGGTGACCGACGTGTCGTGCCCGCATGCCAAGCATCGCCAGAGCAGACGCCCCGGCAGCTCCAGCGCCTTACTATGGGTGCACCTCGGGCAGCGGTAGCCGCCCGGCCAGCGCGCCGCCGCCAAGTATGCTCGGCATGCCTCCTCGTCCAGATGGACGGCAGCCACCACCGCAGCTACGGCGTCCCTCACCAGCTCTTGACATGTACGGCGTGTATCCGTACATTATGGTGTACGGAGTGCGTCCGTACCCTGGGAGGCAGGCAGTCCGAGGAGGCATGTTGTGGCAGCGCAAGCGGCCCCCAACAGAGAAGTCAAGGCTGACCGGCTCGAGCTCCG
>JASEHJ010000213.1 GCA_030018905.1 bacterium
GGGTCCCGCACACTCGGGGACTGAGTGACCCCGAGTGTGCGGGACCCGGGTTGGCGGGGAGCCCGGGCTGCGCCCCCACCGTAGCAACTACCGGCTAAACAGTCAAGCCGGTCACCTGATTGTTGAAGCAACGGGTTGACCGACCATCGCGCCGGGGTGGAGGAGGGCGCCTTCGGGCAGGGCGTAGGGGTGGGGCCGGACGAGGGTCTGCCGGAGGCAGGCGACAAGCGCCGGCTGCTTCCAGGCGCGGCCGTGCGCCTGGACCATCCAGCCGTTGAGGACAAGCTCGGGGCGGTTCTCGGCGGCCGCGTCGTGCAGGATCGCGTCAACCATACGCTCGGAGAGGTTGGGCCCTCGGCCCGAAGAGCGCAGCGGGACGGCAACGAAGGCGGTGGCATCGTCGAACCCGACCTGCCACACGCTCCGGTTTGGGCGGTTTGCGACGACGGGGCGATCGCTGATGATGGTGATTCCGAAGAGCATAGCTCCTCCGAGGGTCATCTCTGGCGTGCCGATGGGGCGCTGCGGGACGAGCGGGGCACATTGCGGACGAAGTTGCTGGCGGTCAGGGTGATGGTGGCGGCCGGCAGGCCGTCCTCGTTCGTCCAGGGCCGGAGCCCGGTGATCTTACCGGTGACGGTGATCTCATCGCCGACCTTGATGCACTCCGCCGCGCGGCCGAGCGAACGCCAAAACCAGACATCCACCCAAACCGTGTTGGTCGCATTGAGCCCTTCGCGGCGCAGGCAGCGCACAGTTCGGACGGTGTTGTCCCCCTTGGTGGTGCGCGTCGGTTCCGCCTGCCACACGATGAGGGTGATCGTCGTGGCGTTGCAACCGCCGGTGTAGACCGACCCGTGCTCGCGGGCATCTTTCTCGCTGGCGCGGGCCGCGTTGGTCCGGGCCTCCGGTTCAGGGCCGTTCCTGGAGGGAGCGTGCTGGCGATTGAGGGATGCGACGGACACGAAAGCGACCTCCGAGGGGGGACTACGAACAGATACGCCGGCGCCGCAGGCGCACGCCTGCGGGCCGACGGCTTCTACGCGATAGTGTCAAGACGCAGGGGCTCTGCTGCGGGGAAGCGGGGGACTAGCGGCGGGCGATGCGGCGGTAGATGGGCCCGGCGATCATTGCCACAAACATCGAGACGGGGACCCCGATAAGGAATCCGACCATGCCCATGAGGGGGGTAACGGAGCGGTACACGGGGTTGAGCGCGTTGAGTGTCAGGACGAACGCGCCGCTGAATGCCGCGGGCATAACGATGTAGATCAGGATGCGCAGCGAGATCCAGCGGAGAGCGCGGGCGATCAGCAGCATGTAAGGCGAGACCTCCGATGAGAGTGGCCTGCCTTGAGGTGCTTGTGCAGCGTCGGGCAGGCAAGCTCCTGCGTTGGGACGAGTTGGGGGGAAGACATAGCCGGCGGCTCTTCGCCCGAGCCGCCGGCCAGAGGGTGCTCCTGGGTGCTTTGCGCCTCTGGTCCGGGGCGAGCGACCCTTCATGCAGACGCGCGGAGCCACGCGCCGGGAGGGACCCCGTGGGCACGGGCGGGTGCAGAGCTGCATCCCGGCGCGGCCCCGCTGCACCAGGATCCGCGCGTCACAGTTGGCAGGTAGAAGGGGTTCCCGGTCCCTACCGGGGAACCCCCCAAGCAGAAAGACGGGCAGGGGGGCGAAGCAGCCCGAGCCCCTGCTACCGGACGCGGAGGCTCGGAGAGAGAAGGGGGGATGTCTCTTTCTGCTCGTCGAACGGTTGTCGCCGGCGGCGCCGTCAGGCGCACGCGGGCGGGTTGGCGTGCTTGAACGGAGATGCTAGGAGATGGCAGGCTTGCGTTTGTTGCGAGGCCTCGCAGGCAGCCATTGGAGCGCAGCCGGCGCTCCCGTGGCGTCGTAGCCGGCGCCGCGCCATGCAGCCCGACGAATCGGAGGTAGGCTCAGCGCGGCAGCGCCCGAAGCAGGGACTGGAGCGCTGAGAGGCGCGTCTTGGAGATGGCGAACCTCTCTTTGAGGACGCGGAGGGTGGCTTCGGCGTCGAAGAGCGCGCGGCGGGCGCAGGCGTGCGCCTCAAGGCCGACGATCACCTCACGCTCAAGCGTTGCAAGCGACATCTCAAGCGCGCGGATTTCCCCAACGAGGTCGAACGCATCCCGCTGAGGCTCGCCGCGGGCGGCAGCGACGGCGGCGCGAGGGTCCCACTCGGGCGCGGCGCCATGGCTGCGGGGGGTGTCTGGGGGCTGGGCCGGCCGGTTGCTCACTCGGGGGCCCTCCCGTTCCCCGCCTGGCCGAACATCTTCTCGATGGCAGTCTGAAGGGAAGTGGCCACAGTTGCGGCCAGTCGTAGACGTGCCTTCATCACGCGCGCCAAGGTCTCGTTCCTGACAGCGGCGCTGCACCCCTCGGCCTGCAGAGCAAGGATTTCCGTCAGGGCCGCATCCAGTGCGCCCAAGATGGGTTTCAGCGAGTTGATCTCACCCGCGATGTCTATCTCGGGGTCGTCCCAGAAGGACTGGAGGCACCCCGTCGCGCTGTGGTGGAGCTCGGAGGGAGTGTACACGAGATCAGGCTTCCTTAGCGATCGACATTGTCTCCGCCTCGCGGGCGGCTTCAAGCATCGCCTTGAACGCGCGGTACGCCGCGGACCAGGCATCGTGGTCGACGACCGAGGTGAGCCCACACAGCTCAGCCATCTTCTCGACCCAGAGCACGACGATGGGGTGGTGGTTGACCCAGTCGGTGCCCCGGCCGAGCCGGTGCGCTTCCTCCTGCAGGGCCGGGATGATCTCGGCTCCGAAGCTACGGGCGAGCCCGCCGAGGTTGCAGGCGCCGAACATCAATTCTGTGTTCAAGATAGCCTTGCGCATCTGCTCTGTCATGGCTGTCCTCCTCGGTGGATTTGACGCCGCGCCCTGGGGGCGGCGGTGCGGGCCTGAAGCGCAGCGAGCAGGCGGGTTGAGCGTCCACGGACGCGCATCCCCCAGCGCGCGCGGTCGCGCTTGCGCTGACGCTCGGAGGCGTGACGGTCCGGCTGGAAACTGTCGGTCTTCATCGCAGCGCGTCCCAACAGCAGTCTGATCAGAACGGCGCCCGGGCTTCAGCCCGGGCGGACGGTCTGAGCGCGGTGGCCGGCGGTGTTGGGGAGGGTGATGTGGTCGGAGAGGTTCATGGCAGGGGCTCCTGTGAAGTGGATGGGGCACCGCGAGCGATGGCGCGTCGGGCATCGGCTGCCATTTCCTCGATAGTGGCTCGTTGCGCCCGGGTGAGGGGTAGGCCCCTGAGCGTTGCCCGAGACAGAACGAACTCTGCGGCTGTCAATATCCCGCGCTGGCGCTCAACATAGGC
>JASEHJ010000214.1 GCA_030018905.1 bacterium
GTTTCTCGCCGACGGGGAGGCATCTGGGCTATCCCCCCTGCGGCTTGATCTTCGCGCGCACCTTGCGCATGGACTCGCCCTTGAGGTGGATCTTGTGCGCGGTGTGCACCAGGCGGTCCAGGACGGCATCAGCGATGGACGGGGCGGCCATGGTGGCGTGCCAGTGCTCGACCGGGAGCTGGCTGGCGACGAGGGTGGAGCGCGTCGTACACCGGTCATCGATGACCTCCAGGAGATCCCGGGCTTCGCCGGCGGCGAGCACGGCCAGGCCCCAGTCGTCGAGCACCAGCAGGTCGGTCTTGGCGAGCCTGGCCATCAGGCGCGGATAGGAGCCGTCGGCTCTGGCGAGGGCCAGGTCGCCGACGAGGCGTGGGACCCGGTAGTACCGAGCGGTGAAGCCCAGCCGGCAGGCCGCGTGGGCCAGGGCACAGGCGAGAAACGTCTTGCCGGCCCCCGTGGGGCCCACGATCAACAGACTCTGATGTTCATGCAGCCAGCGGCCGTCGGCGAGGGTGCGGATGACGGCACGATCGAGACCGCGGGGCGTCGTGTAGTCGATGTCCTCGATCGCGGCCGGGAGGCGGAGTTTGGCCTCCTGGAGCCGGCGGGTGAGTCGCCGGGTCTGGCGGGCGCTCCACTCCCGGTCAACGAGCAGCCCGAGGCGCTCGTCGAACGAGAGGGCGTGGAGGTCGGGGTCCTGCAGTTGCGCCTGGTAGGCGTCCGCCATGCCAGTCAGGCCCAGCTCCCGCAAGGTCTGAAGGGTCTGTTGGGTCAGCATCAGTGTCCACGCTCCTCGTCGGCGAAATAGAGGGCGCCCCGGACGTTCGCGTGCGGGGGCTGGGGCGGGACGTTCGGGCTGAGCTCGAGGTCCGTCTGATCGAGCCCCTTATCTGTAGAGGGACCCCCTGTCAACACTCAGGGGATCTGTGTCCTCTGAGTTCCTGTTCCCGTCCTCCCCCTACGTAGAGGACCGTCGCACACTGACGCGGCAAGGGGGTGCGGGAAATCAGCCCATCGCCATCACCTCCCAACAAGCTGCACGGAAGATGCCGACGCGCGCGCGGTCGCCCAGCCTTATCTCGGTGCTCGGAGCAAGCTCCGGCGACATGATGAGTGATCGGGTGACCCCCGCAGGAAGCATTGCGGCCGCTCGGTCTTTTGAGGACGTCCACGGCGCAGCCGTGGCGACAGGGGCTGTGAGGGAGCCGGCCGCAAAGGCCATCGGCTTGATGTGGGACACAAAGCGCGCGACAGCCATCCGCACCACCATCAGCAGCCAGCTCACGCAGCAGCCCGGACGCCTCGGCTGCGCTCAGGCGTGATGTCGGTGGCGACGGGCTCAAGGGCGGCGTCCCCCAGTTCCTTGAGGATGTGATAGGCGCGTCGCAACAGCTTGCGAGCGACCGCAAGGCACGCCCGGTTGTGGTCGATGCGGGCCTTGGTCGCAAGGTAGTAGGAGTGGTCCGGCGAGGCGCGGCGCGCCGCGGATTGCGCGGCTTCGTAAAGCGCCCAGCGCAGGACCTCGGGGCCCTGGCGCGACAGGTGCCCTGGCGGTCGCTTGCCGTCCGAGTCGTGGACGGTGATATCCAACCCCGCGTAGCGCACCGCGTCGTCCGAGTTCGAAAAGCGCCGGCTGTCACCGAGCTCGGCCCAGATGGTCACCGCCGTGAGATGGCCCACCCCGTACAGACAGGTGAGGGCCTGGCAGCCGGGCTGACGCTTGGCCAACGCGATTATCTGCCTGTCGATGGGCTCGATCTGTTGGTCGAGATGGTCGATGACGCGGAGCCCGGTGGCGACGACCTGGCACCCCGCCGGGGAGAGCTCGACCTCAGCCAGACGGGCGCGCTCCTTGTCGGTCGTGAGCCTGATTCCACCGGGGAGGCCTTGGTGAAACAACTGGGCCTTGATGCGCTGGCACCACTTGCGGCGCTCATCGACCAGGTCTTTGCGCAAGCGCACAAGCGTGCGGACCTCGAGCAGGTGATCGGGCGGGATCCAGCTCTCCGGCAGCCGCCCGATCGTCAGCAGCTCGACCATGTTGTCGCAGTCGGTTTTGTCGGTCTTGGCGCGCCGCTTGGGCCCACGCCTCGCCGCCGTCTCGGCGGGCTCAGCGAGATGGGCGGTGTAGCCCGCCCGCTGGATCTCCTCGGCCACGAACCGCCACCCCGTGGTCGCCTCGAGCGCGATGTGGACGCCGTCGCGCCCGCCCAGGTCGGCAAGCCACTTCCGTACAGACTCCCGGTCGCAGGGGATGCGGCCGCGCCGTACCTCTCCCGTGTCGTTGTCCTGGAGCTTGAAGGTGATCTGCTTACGGTGCACGTCCATCGCCCCTATAATCCTCATTGGGACCTCCTCCGAGTCCGTCAACATGACACCGCGAGGGTATCACGCTCACCTCGCTTGGCTGGAGGGGGTCCCTCTTCATGTCATCTTTTGTGCGCTGAGGTGATCCATCGGTGACGCCACGGCGAACCGCGCGGCGAGGTCGGTCTGATTGACGGCGACATACCTCAGCGCCATCGTCAGCGTCTCATGACGCAGGATCCGCCGGACCAGCTCCAGATCGCCCGTGCGCCGCCAGATCATCGTAGCGGCATAGTGGCGCAGGGCATGCGGGCCGAGCTTGCGGTCCAGGCTGGCGCGGCGGGCCAGGCGGTGCAGGATGCGCACTAAGGCCGAAGGGCCGAGCTGCGCGCCTTCCCGGGTGACGAACAGGAAGCATGCCGGGCGCGGGTCAGGGTGGACTGCCAGCCAGGCGCGCAGCATCGATGCCGTGGCCTCCCCGAAGAATCCGAAGCCATCTTTGCGGCCCTTGCCCTGGTGAACGCGCAAGGTGCGGGTCGCTTGGTCCACATCGCAGATGCGCAACCGCCTCAGTTCCTCCTTCCTCAGGCCGGAGTCCGCGGCGAACGCGATCAGCACCCGATTGCGCCGGCCCTCCGGTGACGCATCGCACGTGGCCAGGAGGCTGCGCACATCGTCGTCGCTGGGCACCCGCGGCAGCAGTTTCGGGCAGCGCATCATCACGTCGCGCATCGGGTCAACCTGAAGTCGACCGGTGCGCACGCACCAGCGGCAGAAGGTCCGCAGCACCCTGAAGTGCTGGTGAACAGAGACGGCCTGCATGCGGGCCCGCAGATCGACCAGGTAGTGCTCGATCCCCTCGGGGGTCAGGGCCGCCAGATCCTCGACGCCCGCCGTGCCGGCGAATCGGTCCAAGTTGGCGCGGCCACCCTGCGGGTCTACCGCGC
>JASEHJ010000215.1 GCA_030018905.1 bacterium
CGATGCCGAAGCCGCGGCCATGATCACCGGTGCCAACCCTCCTCCCGGGGGCGCGCTCGGGCCGTATCTTCAGGCCAGGGCCCTGCGGCACTCCTTCCGCTCCGTGGAGGTGCGGCGCCAGGAAGCTGCCTGCGCTGGTCTGCCTCTCTGGGCCGCCGCGTCGTAGGCCGCAGGGCGCCGTGCGCCGGAGGGAGAAGATGAGGGGCAGGCCCTATGCCTGCCCCTGCCCCTGTCCCTGAGACTGAAGATACCTTCTGGCTGCGGCCTCTGGCTGCGCTGGCGGCCGAGCTCCGCGCGGATCCGTCCGGGCTGAGCGGCGCCGAGGCCTCTGCCCGCCTGATCCGCTACGGCCTCAACGTGCTGCGCCCGCACGGGCAGCGGGCCCTGCTCGTCGAGTTCCTGCTGCGGTTTCGCAATCCGCTGGTGATAGTGCTGTTGGTCGCCAGCGGGATTTCCGCTCTCACCGGCGACGCCGCGAGTTTCTTCATCATCAGCGCCATCGTGCTGATGAGCGTGACCCTGGACTTCGTACAGGAGCACAGGGCCGGTCGCGCCGCGGAGCGGCTGGAGAAGTCGGTCGCGGTGCGCGTCACGGTCCTCCGCGACGGTGCCCCCACGGAGGTTCCGGCAGAACGGGTGGTGCCCGGCGACGTCGTGATTCTGGCCGCCGGCGACCTAGTGCCTGCCGACGGCCGCGTGTTGGAATCACGCGACCTGTTCGTGAACCAGGCGCTCATGACCGGCGAGCCGTACCCGGTGGAGAAGCATCCCGGCGACCTCACGGGGAACGTGGGGATGGCCGGGGCCGAGAACGCGGTCTTCATGGGCACCTCCGTGATCAGCGGCAGCGGGCGCGTCCTGATCTGCCGCACCGGAGGGTCCACCGCGCTGGGGGAGATCGCCGACACCCTGAGCAGGCAGGCCCCACCGACCGCGTTCGAGCAAGGGACCCGCCAGTTCGGTCTGCTCATCATGCGCCTGACCGTCCTGCTGGTGCTGTTCGTGTTGATGGTGAACACACTGTTCCACCGGCCTCTCCTGGAGGCGTTTCTGTTCGCCGTAGCCCTTGCGGTAGGCCTGACCCCGGAACTGTTGCCCATGGTGGTCTCAGTGACCCTGTCTCGGGGCGCGCTGCGGATGGCCGAGAAGAAGGTCATCGTGAAGCGGCTGGCCGCGGTCCAGGACCTGGGCAGCATGGACGTGCTGTGCACCGACAAGACCGGAACGCTGACCCAGGCGCGCATACATCTGGAGCGCCACCTGGACGGGCTCGGGCGCGAGAGCGCTCGGGTGCTGGAGCTCGCCTACATCAACAGCGTCTTCGAGACCGGCCTGCGGAGCCCGCTGGACGAGGCGATCCTGGAACACACAGAGATTGACGTGCGCGGCTGGACGCGCATAGACGAGGTGCCGTTCGACTTCGAGCGGCGCCGGGTCTCGGTGCTCGTGGAGCGGGGAGGGGAGCGGCTCCTCGTGGTCAAGGGTGCCCCCGAGGACATCCTGCGCCTCTCGACCGCTTACGAAGGGGACGGGCCGTCGGATCTCCGAACGATGGACCGAGCGGGACTGGAGCGGATTCAGGCCCTGTTCGACTCCCTGGGCCGCGAAGGGTTCCGGGTCCTGGGAGTGGCCTGGCGAGCGGTCGGCGCCGATCACCCCCACGCGGTGGTGACCGACGAGACGGAGCTGGTCTTTGCGGGCTTCGCGGCCTTCCTCGACCCGCCTAAGGCCAGCGCGGCCGAGGCGCTCCGCCGCCTGGCGACGAGCGGGGTCACGGTCAAGATCGTTACGGGCGACAACGAGCTCGTCACCCAGCACGTCTGCGCGCAGCTCGGGCTCGCGGTCACCGGCACGCTGCTGGGCACCGAGATCGCGGCGATGGACGACGACGCGCTGGCGGCCCGCGCCAGGGAGGCCAACCTGTTCTGCCGCGTGAACCCGGCGCAGAAGAACCGGGTCATCCGCGCGCTCCGCGCGCGCGGACACGTGGTGGGCTACCTGGGAGACGGCATCAACGACGCGCCCTCGATGCACACCGCGGACGTGGGCATCTCCGTGGAGGGCGCGGTGGACGTGGCCAAGGAGGCCGCGGAGCTGATTCTCATGGAGCCGGACCTGGGCGTTCTCCACGACGGGGTCATGGAGGGCCGGCGAACGTTCACCAACGTCATGAAGTACATTATGATGGGCACCAGCTCCAACTTCGGGAACATGTTCAGCATGGCCGGGGCATCCCTGGTGCTGCCCTTCCTCCCGATGAGGCCGGCGCAAATTCTACTGAACAACCTGCTCTACGACCTCTCCGAGATGCCCATTCCCATGGACAGCGTGGACCCGGAGGACCTGGCCCACCCGCGTGCGTGGGACATGGGCTTCATCCGCAAGTTCATGATGGTTGTGGGGCCGGTGAGCTCGGTCTTCGACTTCCTCACGTTCTACGTTCTGCTGGCGGTGTTTAGGGCTCACGAGGCCCTCTTCCACACTGGGTGGTTCGTAGAGTCGCTCGCCACGCAGGTCCTGGTCATCTTCGTCATCCGCACGCGCGGAAATCCATTCCGCAGCCGCCCCCACCGACTACTGGCGGGCGTGTCGCTGGGCGCCGTCGCGCTGGCCATCGCCCTGCCGTTTACGCCCATCGCCGGGAGATTGGGGTTCGTGCCGCTGCCGCCGGCCTTCTTCCCGGTCCTGGCCGGGCTGGTGTTGACCTACCTGCTGGCCGTGGAAGTGGTGAAGCGCTGGTTCTATCGGCGCCTGGCCGCCCCGCCCGCGCCCCGCAGGGCCTGAACGCACCGCCGCAGAACACTCTTCGAGGGGGACGATCTCGTTGACGGACAAATCCGCTTCCACACACATGGCGCAGGGCGAGGCTCACCTCGAGGCCGGCGAGTGGCCCGAGGCCGAGGCCGCCTTTCGCCACGCCGTGGAGGCCGATCCAGCATCGGCCGCCGCACTCAGCAAGCTCGGCGTAGCGATCGCGCACCAGCGCCGCCTGGAGGAGGCGGAGCAGGCCTTCGCCCGCGCGGTCGCCGTGGACCCGCGAAACGCGCCCGCATGGAGCAACCTGGGCAACATCTACAGGGAGACCGGGCGGCCGGAGCAGGCGCTGGAAGCCTACCAGCGGGCGGTCGCGCTGGACCCCGACTACTGGATCGCCCACCAGAACCTAGGGGGGCTCTACAAGCAGATGGGCCGCACCGGTGAGGCGATCGCCTCTCTGCGGCGGGCCACGCGGCTGTCGGCAAG
>JASEHJ010000216.1 GCA_030018905.1 bacterium
TGCCGGACTGTGTGTACCTGCACACGGAACTGCGCAAGCCCGGCGTGACGCTGCAGCTGCTCCACGTGGAGTACCTGGAGCAATATCCTCGGGGTGATCGCGCCGGTACTCCTGCCAGAGCAGCCGCAGGGTCACCCCTTTGCGCCGCAGCTCGCGGTGGATCGCCTCCCACGCCAGCTCCGACCGCCGCAGGAACCGCCCGGGAGTGGGCGGATACAGCCGCGCTTCCAGGCCCGCATCGTCCAGCTCCTCCGGCAGAGGCCAGGGCAGCCCCAGCGCCTCGACCCGATGGAGCACGCTCAGCACGGTGCTGTGGGACAGCCCCAGGCTCTGGGCAATCTGGCGCCCGGTGAGGTGGTGCTCGGCGTGAAGTCGGAGTATGTCGCGGATCTTGTGCATCGGTAGCCTCCTGCGCGCCACAGTCGTCGCACCTCCGTTTCTCGTGATCGCTACTCACGAGATTGCGAACGACAGATGCGAACACCTGTACGTGTCGGCTCCCCAACGCTCGCGGCCGTCGGAGTGGCCCGGAATCGGTGGACGAATTACCCCGGAATCAGTGGACGATTTGAATTGGAACGCGTGGACGATTTGCGTCGGAATACGCACAATGCGCAGCGAGGGCGTGACGGCGGCCCGGCGTCCGCCGGATTCGGTAGTCTGTGCGCAGAACCTCAGGCAGGGAGAAAGGTTTGGCGCTAACCACTGGCGACCAGGATCGGACCGGGTTTCAGCCCTTCGTCTGTCGCTCCGAGTTCCCGATGTTCTCTACCCCGGTCTCAGTGAAGAGCAATGCGCCGCCGGGGTTCCAATACGCCTACATCACATCCTCCCAAAGCACCACTACAAACTTCGGGTGACGCTGGGAGTCGCTTTCCGGATCTACCAGAGAGGCGCACATTGCGTAGTCCCGCGAAGCGCCCTTGAGGCCAGCGGTCTTCTGTTTCCCGCTCGCTGACGCGACCAGCTCTGCAACCCACCCAACCAGGACACGCACGATCCCCAGGGGGAAAGGATCCACGAAGCGCGGTGAGAGCGGGAGAGACCGCTCGCGGCGCTCATCTGAGCGACTAGCTCGCGAACGCCCACGGACGAGGAATCACGCGTTCGACGAAGTACCTGTGAAGGCGGTGGTCTCCCCGAATCTCAGGATGGCACGTGGCGGCCAGGATCTGCCCTTGCCGAACCACAACGGGCCGTCCACCGTTCGTGGCCAGCACCCTCACCGCAGACCCCACTTCGACGATCACCGGGGCACGGATGAAGGCCACCTTCACCGGGTCGCCCGCGACTTCGGGCACCTCTATCTCGGTCTCGAAGCTCTCTCGCTGCCGTCCGTAGGCGTTCCGTTCTACGATGACGTCGAGAAGCCCCAGCCCTGGCGGGTGGTCGCCCACCACCGAACGCGCGGCAACAATCGTCCCCGCGCAGGTCGCAAACAGTGGGAAGTCCTGGTCCGCCAGGTCACGCAGTGGCTGCGCGAGCCCGTAACGATGGAGCAACCGCCAGATCGTTGTGCTTTCCCCTCCGGGCAGAACGAGACCCTCCACGCCGCGCAGCTCGTCCGGGGTCCTGACCTCTGCCGCTTCTACCCCGCACGTTTCCAGCATACGCAGGTGCTCGGCGACGTCTCCCTGCAGCGCAAGGACGCCGACTCTCATTTCGACCGCCTCACGAGCCGCGGACCTGGAGGAGCTCCTTCTCCTCCATCATGCGTACGTCAAGCCCCCGCATCGGCTCTCCGAGATCCTCGCTAACCCTGGCGAGCACGTCGGGATCCCGGAAGTAGGTGGTCGCCTCCACGATAGCCCGGGCCCGGCGCGCCGGCTCAGCGGACTTGAAGATCCCTGATCCGACGAAGATTCCGTCGCAGCCGAGCTGCATCATGAGGGCGGCATCGGCCGGCGTCGCAATCCCTCCGGCGGCGAAGTTGACTACCGGCAGGTGACCGAGCGTGCGGATCTCCCGCGCCAGCTCAAGAGGCGCGCCGAGATCCTTGGCAATTGACACAAGCTCTTCCTCGCTGGCGGTCTGCAGCCGACGAATGCCCTCCCGGATGAGGCGCATATGTCGGACGGCCTCGACCACGTTCCCGGTGCCGGCCTCGCCCTTCGTCCGGATCATCGCCGCGCCCTCCGCGATGCGCCGCAGAGCTTCGCCGAGATCACGGGCCCCGCACACAAAGGGAACCGCAAAGGCGTGCTTGTAGATGTGATACTGCTCGTCCGCCGGCGTCAGGACCTCGCTCTCGTCAATGAAGTCCACGCCCAGGGCCTGCAGAACTTGCGCCTCGACGCCATGCCCGATGCGCACCTTCGCCATGACCGGGACCGTGACCGCGGCCATGATTTCCTTGATCCGCCGCGGGTCGGCCATCCGCGCCACGCCGCCTTCTGCCCGGATGTCTGCTGGCACGCGCTCCAGTGCCATTACCGCCACCGCGCCCGCCTCTTCTGCGACTTTCGCATGGTCAGCCGTGGTCACGTCCATGATCACGCCGCCCTTCAGCATGTGCGCCAGCCCTCGCTTGACCGCAACCGTCCCCTGCTCTGCCATACCACCACCCCCTCAGGCATTCACCGCCATACCGATGCGGCCCAAACACAAAAGACGCCCGAAACGGGCGTCTCCGGGGCGCGCTGACGCACGAACCTCCCCGCGACCCTCACCTCATACGGACTATACCGTCGACCCCGGAATTCCACCGGGCCACGACCCTTGCGGGCCTCACGGGCTGTCACCGCCGATCGGGAATTGGCGCCTTTGACGCCTCACCCTGCCCCAGAAGGTCGGGGGTCTTCGGTCCTTGAAAGCAGCATACACCTTGCTAGTATGCTTGTATACTCCTACCCCCTTCACACAAATACCGGCACATTGTGCCCCGCAACCCGGATGGCCTCGCGTGCGACCATAACCTGTTCCGCCTGACGCCGAAGGATCCCGACGACATGGACGGGCGGGTACTTACCGGCATTCTGAATTGCACCGTCACGGCCTTAGCCAAGCACCAGTTCGGTCGCAGCAACGTCGGTGAGTCGACGTTGAAGACGGAGGTCATCGACGTTTCCCTGATGCGCGTGGCCGACCCGAGACAGATGACCAACCAGGTTAGACGCCGCGTGGTTGCCGCGCTGGACCGAATGGCGAGGCGGGAGATCGGTCATCTGCAGGACGATCTGGACG
>JASEHJ010000217.1 GCA_030018905.1 bacterium
GATCTCGTTCCTGGTGTTCCTGCTCGTCCATCTGGTGCCCGGGGATCCGGTCCGCGTCATGCTGGCGGACGCCGGATCCCCGGAGCAGGTGGAGCGGATGCGCCGGCAGCTTGGCCTGGACCGGCCGATCTACGTTCAGTACGCCTCCTTCGTCGTGCGCGCCGCGCAGGGGGATTTCGGACGATCCATCCACACGCGCCGACCGGTGGCGCAGGAGATAGCGTTTAGGATTCCATACACGGTGCACATGGCGGTGGCGGCCACGCTCGTCGCGGTCGCGATGGGCGTGGTGCTGGGCGCGATCGCGGCGATGCACCACCAGTCGGCGCTCGACTACGGCACCATGGTGGTCGCGCTGGCAGGCGTCTCGCTGCCGAACTTCTGGCTCGGGCTGGTGCTCATCCTCGTGTTTTCCCTGCACCTCCGCTGGCTGCCACCGGCCGGCGCGGACAGCCTGCTGCACCTGATCCTGCCCGCGGTGACGCTGGGCACAAGCTCCTCCGCCATCATCGCCCGCCTGACGCGCTCGTCCATGCTGGAGGTGCTGCGTCAGGACTACATCCGTACGGCGCGCGCCAAGGGTGTGGGCCCTCGACGGCTCGTGTACCGGCACGCGCTCAAGAACGCGATGATACCGGTGGTCTCGATCGTCGGGATGCAGTTCGCCAGCCTGCTTGGCGGCGCCGTGATCGTTGAAACAGTATTCGGGTGGCCGGGAATAGGCCGGCTGGCGGTGGACGCGATCTTCACCCGCGACATTCCCGTGATCCAGGCGGTGGTACTGGTGGCGGCGGTGATCTTCGTCTTCATGAACCTGCTGGTGGATCTGCTCTACGGCCTGCTGGATCCCCGCATCCGGTACGGATGATGGACGCCGGGCGGTCGCACTGGGCAATCGGATTCAGCCGGATGCGCCGCAACCGCGGCGCCGCGGCCGGCGCAGTAATCGTGCTCCTGTTCATCGCCGCCTCGGCGCTGGCGCCATGGTTGACCGACGACGACCCTATCCAGGTGCAGTTCGACCAGCGCTTCGCGCCACCGTCGGTGCGGCACCCACTGGGAACCGACTCGTTCGGTCGGGACCTGTTGAGCCGCGTGCTCTACGGCGGCCGGCTCTCGCTCTCGGTGGGATTGATCGCCATCGCCATCTCGGACTCGATAGGCATCCCGCTCGGGCTCATCTCCGGGTATCGCGGGGGCCGGTTCGATGACGCGGTGATGCGACTCGTGGACCTGTGGCTGGCGTTCCCCGGCCTGCTGGTGGCGATCGCGATCGTGGCCGTCCTCGGCCCGGGCCTGCAGAACGTCATGATCGCCATCGGGATCGGAGGGATACCAGGATTGGTGCGGCTGGTGCGTGGGAACGTGCTTTCGGTGCGTGAGCAGGAGTTCGTGGACGCGGCGCGCGCGACCGGAGGAGGCGACGCGCACATCGTGCGCGTGCACATCTTCCCCAACGTGCTGGCCCCTATCGTCGTGCTGACCACGCTGCGCCTGGCCGGCGCGATCCTCTCGGGGGTGGGGCTCAGCTTCCTGGGCCTGGGCGCGCAGCCACCGTCACCGGAGTGGGGCGCGATCGTCGCCGAGGGCAGGGCCTACCTGCGCGAGGCGTGGTGGGTCTCGACGCTACCCGGCGTGGCGATCTTCATGACGGTAATGGGGTTCAACCTGCTGGGCGACGGCCTGCGGGACGCGCTCGACCCGCGGCTGAGGTAGGCCGTCGGTACCCCAACGTCTTGCCTGTGCGCAGCCCGGTTAGCGCCAGCGCGCACGCTACCTGGTAGCCGGCGGCGATCGGGTCCACTACCGGAATGTGGAGATCGCCCTGCAGCCGCGCCGCGGTTTCTGTCAGCGCCGCGCACCCCAAGACGATGCCCTCCGCGTGGTCTTCATCCCTGGCGGCCCGCGCTTCCCGGTGGATCACCTGGTAGCAGCCTTCCGGGTCGTCCTGGATCGCCTGAACCGATCGCTCGATGGACCTCCAGGCGCATACGCGGTGCGCCATCCCGGTGTGGCGCGCGTTCTGCTCCATCTTCGGCAGCCACTTCCAATCCCCGATCAGGACGGCCATCCTCGAGGCGAGAAAGCCTCCCAGCGTGAGGCCCGCCTCGGCGATCCCAACAACCGGGACCTCCAGCGCCTGACGAAGCTCCCACATGCCGGGATCGTAGAAGCAGCCGATGCTGGCCGCCCCTATGGCGTGCGCCTCCACGTAACCGGGAAGGACCCGGAGCATCTGCCCAACCGCCGCATGCTCGTCGGTGGCGTGCTCCAAATCCGCCGGGCCATCGGGGAGGTCGATCACGTGGGCGTCCACGGCCGGGTTCAGGGCCGCCAGGTATGCCCTCACCAGGTCGACCTGGCCCGGGCGGGCGCAAACCGGAATGACGTGCAGCACGGCGGGCATCGACTCAGTAGCCCGATACGCCCAGAGCCCGACACGTCGCCGCTATCTCGGGGTGAACGTACTTGCCGTCCACCTGGAGCGGCTCTCCGTCCAGGTGAATCGTGGGGGCGGGCAGCACGCAGTCGGTGTGCGCCGACGCCTTCCACGTGGTCGCCTTCATCTGTTGACCCTGCGTCCCGATCCCCATGGTGAAGCAACCAAACATGCGCTCGTCCTCCACAATGCGCCCGGTCGGCTTCCTCACGCCGGGGTTGAAGCCCAGCGAGTAGTGCGCCACCCGGTACATGTTCGGATCGTTGAACGCCGCCAGCCACCGCTCGTAGATCCGCGCGTCGGTCCCTCCCTCCAGGCTCTTCACGACCCCGGATTCGATGTTCAGCGTCACGGGAGATCGCACGAGCCCCACTTCCGCGGGCGGCCAGATGGTGCCGTCCACAACCACGCGGCCGCTGATCGTCCCTTCCAACGGACACCAGGAGATCTGGCCTCCCAGCATGATGGGCTCGCCCGGTGTGTCGGCCAGCTTGCCGGAGTGCCGGACGAACCGTCCGCCGTTGTCCGCCGAAAGGTCCGTGCCGGCCGAGTTGGTCAGCCGCACGACCTTGGCCTTCGCGACCAGGGCAAGCAGCTTCTCCCCGAGCGCGATCACGCCGGGATAGTCGATCTGGCCGACCGACCTCACCAACAGGTCCGCGTCCACACCCGAGAGACAGATGTAGCGCGCTCCGCGCTCCATGGCGCGGCGATAGGCGTTGGAG
>JASEHJ010000218.1 GCA_030018905.1 bacterium
GCGGTCCCGACTATCCAGCGTCGCGCCTGTGGCTATCCCCTTCCCGAAGGATACCTTATCGCCCGTTCACGATGGACCGATCCAGGTGTTCACGATCCGCCGATCTAGGTGTTCACGATGCGCCGATCCAGGTGTTCACGATGGACCGTTACGCGCACCGTGGCGTGGGTGCCGGCTCAGGCAGCGTCGCAGGCCCCCGTGGCGCAGGCCCCGGCGGCGCAGTCGATACCGGGCTGGGAAGAGGTCACCCCAGGCCCGTGGGCTGTGTGCAGCGACGGATCGCCCTTCAAGTTCTACGTGGCCTCCGGCAACCCGAAGCGGTTGGTGATCTTCTTCCAGGGCGGCGGAGCGTGCTGGGACGCGGGCACCTGCGCCGCCGGCATTCACAGGCCGCGCGTGGAACTGGACGAGCTGCGCGCGGGTCAGGGGATCTACGCCCGCGGGAACTTCGACAACCCGTTCCGCGGCTGGACATTTGTCTGGGTCCCGTACTGCAGCGCGGACATCTTCTGGGGCGATGCGGTGCGCGCCTATGCTTCGGGGCTCACCATACATCACCGCGGGGCCACCAACGCCCGGGCCGCGCTGCTCTGGACCTACGCCCGTGTGCCTGATCCCGAGGTGGTGGCGGTAATCGGTCGCAGCGCCGGCGCCTACGGGTCGCTCATGTGGGCGCCGCACGTTATGCGCCGCTACGCCAACGCGCGTGTCGTGCAGCTCGGAGACGTGGGCGCCGGGGTGATGACCGATGCCTTCGGCCGGCAGGGGTTCGAGAACTGGAACATCGCAGGCGCACTCCCCGACTGGATTCCCGGCGTGGCCCGCCTTCGGTCTCGGCCTGAGGCGCTGAGCGTCCCGCAGGTGTACACGGATATTGCCCGTAGCTATCCCCGCAACACCATGTCCCAGTTCAACACGGTCCTGGACGGCACGCAGATCTTCTTCTACGCCCTGATGAGGGGTGAACGCGCGCCCAGCCCGGCGACGGCGGCCGAGTGGTCGCGGAGAATGCAGGCGTCGATGCGGCAGATAAAGGCCGATGCCCCGAACTTCTTCAGCTACACGGCTCCGGGCGGCCGGCACGGCATCCTGACCTTCCCTGAGTTCTACACGGAGACGGTCGGCGGCGTGCGCTTCGTAGACTGGCTCAGGCAACTGCTGCGGGGCTGGCGGCCGGGCGACGTTTGGCCCTAGGATTCGGCGGGCGCCATCACAGTCCGTAGATCAACGCCGCGATTAGGGCGCCGGCCAGCGTCGCAAAGAGGTTGACGACTGGGTTCGTGATCCAGGCGACTCCGCGGACCAGCCTCGCGCCTGGCTCGCGGTCTTCTCCGACGCTTCCATCCAGGCGGACGAACGAGGCCTGTACCGTTGCGCCGAGGGCGCTGTCCAGGAACATCGCCAGGACCCCGGCGATCCAGGCCGCGGTGAACGAGCGCCCATCACCCCAAGCGCCCACCCCAGCTACCAGCGCGGCACCGGAGGCGGCGGCCAGGCATCCAGCCGGCGATATGCCCCCGGAGGTGCCTGGGGGCACCCGCTGCCACGTGGTGATCAGCCTGGGCGGATGGGGGCTCAGCATCCCCAGCTCGGTGGCCCAGGTGTCGGCGGCGGCAGAGGCCAGGGAGCCGATGAACGCGGCGGGCAGCACAAGCCGAAAGCAATCTGCGCCGGCCCCAATGCCCCACAACGTGCTGAGCAGGGCTGCAACCCCGCCGCTGCTCAGCACCTGCATCGCATCTCGCCCCCGGCCCCGGTGCTCGGGCTGGGTCTTCCTCCCGCGCCCGAGCGCGGTCAGCGCGGTCCCCGAGAAGAAGAACGCGACCAGCGCCCCTGCCCAGGCCCATCCTCCGAACCCGAACACCGCGGCCCCCACCAGCGCGGCGGCAACGGCGCCATCCCAGGTTAGCCAGCGATAGCGCCACCCAAGAGCGGCGACCCCGGCAGCGGCAAGCAGAGCGATCATCAGGCACGAACGTTGGGCACGATGCGGCGCCATTCCTGCCTTTTCACGGCCATCACCGGCGTTCCGGACTACTCAAGCTCTTGACATTGGACGGGCCGGTTGGTATAAAAGTAGGTGCCCTGCGCGAGACAACTCGTCTTGTGCCCCGAACCTTGACAACCGCATAGTGGCAAGGAGCCGCACGCAAGGCCTTTCGAATCCTTTGAGGATTCTAATGGAGAGTTTGATCCTGGCTCAGGACGAACGCTGGCGGTGTGCTTCAAACATGCAAGTCGAGGGAGGGTTGGCGTCTGGCTTGCCAGACGTTTCAACTCTACCGGCGAACGGGTGAGTAACACGTGGGCAATCTGCCCTGAAGACGGGGACAACCTCGGGAAACCGGGGCTAATACCCGATATCCTCCTTGGGGGGCATCCTCTGGGGAGGAAAGGTCCGCAAGGTCTGCTTCAGGAGGAGCCCGCGGCCTATCAGCTAGTTGGTGGGGTAACGGCCTACCAAGGCGATGACGGGTAGCTGGTCTGAGAGGACGATCAGCCACACTGGGACTGAGACACGGCCCAGACTCCTACGGGAGGCAGCAGTTAGGAATCTTGGGCAATGGGCGCAAGCCTGACCCAGCGACACCGCGTGGGGGACGAAGGCTCTCGGGTCGTAAACCCCTGTCAGGAGGGACGAAGCCGCAAGGTGACGGTACCTCCGGAGGAAGCCCCGGCTAACTACGTGCCAGCAGCCGCGGTAAGACGTAGGGGGCGAGCGTTGTCCGGAATTACTGGGCGTAAAGCGCGTGCAGGCGGTTCGTTAAGTCTCGTGTGAAATCCTCCGGCTCAACTGGAGAACGCCGCGGGATACTGGCGAGCTTGAGGGCGGTAGAGGGTGACGGAATTCCCGGTGTAGCGGTGAAATGCGTAGATATCGGGAGGAACGCCAGTGGCGAAGGCGGTCACCTGGGCCGTCCCTGACGCTGAGACGCGAAAGCTGGGGGAGCGAACGGGATTAGATACCCCGGTAGTCCCAGCCGTAAACGATGCTCACTAGGTGTTGGGGGGTTACTCCCTCAGTGCCGCAGCTAACGCATTAAGTGAGCCGCCTGGGGAGTACGGCCGCAAGGTTGAAACTCAAAGGAATTGACGGGGGCCCGCACAAGCGGTGGAGCATGTG
>JASEHJ010000219.1 GCA_030018905.1 bacterium
CATGTAGAGGGATCTTCTTTTTCGGCCGGAGGCGAGAAGAAAAAAGATCCCGTAGCGAACGGCAGATGTGCCGCGAAAAGCCGTCCCGTCCGTCCCGACCCCCGCGAATCGCTGAACAGCCCTGACGCACATGTGAGGGACCCCAGGCTTCTTGGGGTGTTGAGGTCGATGGTCGATTTTTTTCGTCGCAGAAAGGGGCTAGACAAGCGGTGCGGGATCTGCCAGCATAGGCTTGAGGTTGTGTACCGGCAGAAGGATGAGCCGCGATGGTTACGCCCGCCCCTCCCGTGTTGGTGCAATGTGGCCGAGAGGTCACTGCGCAGGACGTCGAGCACCTCAAAGCGGTGGTGAGCCTGTGTTCAGGGCTGAGCCGAGAGGAACTGGCGCACACCGTCTGTGAGCACTGGGGGTGGGTGACCGCCTCGGGTGGGCACAAGGTGCAGGCCTGCCTGAAGCTGTTGGCCAAATTGGAGGCGCAGGGGCAGCTACTGCTACCGGAGAAGCGCCCCTGGGGCAACCAGCAACTTCGAAAGCCCGAGTGGACGGAACGTACGGTGCCAGGGGCACCGATCAGCGGGAGTCTGGCTGAGCTGAGACCGGTGAGCCTGGAGCTGGCTACGGACCGAGGGACCAAGGACCTGTGGAACGAGTACGTGGACCGTTACCACTACCTGGGCTACCAGCGGCCCTTTGGGTTCCGCCTCCGCTACTTTGTGGTCAGTGATCGGGGTCCGCTGGGCTGTGTGCTGCTGGCCGGAGCGGCCAAGTCGCTCGGGGTGCGGGATGTCTGGATTGGGTGGAGCGAACCGCGGCGGCTGCAGAACCTGCCCTGGGTGATCAACAACACGCGGTTTCTGATCTTTCCCTGGGTGCAGGTGCCCCATCTGGCCAGCCATGTGCTGGGGCAACTGGCGCGGCGGGTACGGGCGGACTGGGAGCAGCGCTGGGGTTATCGGCCGGTGTTGCTGGAGACCTTTGTGGACCCGGCGCGCTATCGCGGCATCTCGTACCAGGCGGCGGGCTGGATCCTGTTGGGACCCACGACGGGGCAGGGGTTACGCCGCCCCGGGCGCGACTACGAAACGACGCCCAAGCTGCTGTACGTGCAGCCGCTGGTGCGTGATTTCCGGGAGCAGCTTTGTTCGCGCCAGCAGAAAGGGTGGACTAGCGAATGAGCCGACAGGCAGAACATCGTCCTGATCGCCACTTGAAGGCACAACGAAGGCGGCAGAGAAAAATGGCCCAGCAGGCATTGCGGGAACGCCAGCAAGCCCAGGAGCTGAAGCCACGGAAGCCGCCGGCCCTACCCAACCGCAAGAGCGCCTACAAGACCGTAGAGGAGGAACAGCGAGCGCGTCAGGAGGTTGTCACGGCGACGCTCCAGGTGATGCGCGCAAAGCTCCCCATCCTGCTCAGGCGGTTGGAGCAGATCCACGATTTCCGCAACCCGAAGAAGCTCAGGCACAAGCTGACGGTGCTGATGATCTGGGGCATCTTGCTCTTTGTCTCCCAGCTGGCCTCGCGGCGCCAGGCCAACCGACAACTGACGCGCCCGCAGCTGCTGGAGAACCTCAGGCTGTTTTTTCCGGAGCTGGAGAGCTGTCCCCATCAGGACACGCTCAATCGCCTGCTGGCAGGCATCGACGTGGACCAGATCGAGGCGGCGCACGTTGAGCTGGTCCAGCGGTTGATCCGCAAGAAGAAATTCTACCGCTACCTGATCCAGAATTGCTACCCCATCGCCTTCGATGGCACGCAGAAGCATCGCGGGTCGGAGTTGCTCGATGAAAAGTGGCAGGAGCGCCAAGTCGGCAAGGAGGGTGAGAAGGAGACGCAGTACTACGTCTACGTCTTGGAGGCCAGCCTGGCCTTCCAGAACGGGATGGTGCTTCCCCTGCTCAGCGAGTTTCTCGACTACACGGAAGGCGATACGAGCCAAAACAAGCAGGACTGCGAGCTCAAGGCGTTCTATCGGCTCGCCGCGCGCTTGAAGCGCCTGTTTCCGCGCCTCTCGATCCTGGTGCTTGGGGACGGACTTTTCGCCAACGGCCCGGTGATGGAGCTGTGCCGGAAGAACAACTGGGACTTCATGATCGTGCTCAAGGACGGATCGCTGCCCAGCGTGTGGGAGGAGGTGCACGGGCTGCGGGAGCTGCAAGAGAAAAACCAGCTCGACCGAACGTGGGGCGAAAGGCGGCAGCACTTCTGGTGGGTCAACGACATCGAGTATCGCCACGGCACGAACCAGCGCAAGCGACAGCAGGTGCACGTGGTGGTCTGCGAGGAGAGCTGGGAGGAGATCGACAAGAAGACCAACGAAGAGGTGACCAAGACTGCTCGGCATGTTTGGCTGTCGGCCAAGCCGCTCTGCCACCGCAATGTGCATGAGCGCTGCAACCTCGGCGCCCGACATCGCTGGGGCATCGAGGAAGGTTTCCTGGTGGAGAAGTGCCACGGCTACCACTACGAGCACATCTTTTCCCACAACTGGAACGCGATGCGGGGCTACCACTACCTGATGCGGATCGGGCATACGTTGAACGTGCTGGCGCAACACGCGACCGCGCTCATCGGGTCGGTCAAGACCCTGGGCGTCCGGGGCTTCATCCGCTTCGTCTGGGAGACCATGGCCGGGCCATGGCTGAACGCCGAGCAAGTACGGGAGGCCCTGGCCACCCCCTACCAGTTCCGGCTGGCATAGCCCGAGCAAAGAACAGACGGCAGCGAGCGGCCTCGAAACCTCGAGGGGGGCTAAAGGACCGACCGCCGTCCGGAGATCCCTCGCGAATCCAGCAGATTCTCCCCGCCTCACCTGCAGCCTGGGCGACCCTTGAGCCCTGCAACCCGAAAAATCCTGGCCCCGTGGGCTGTCCGACCCCGATCCCGGCTGTCTGGGGTCACTCGTGCGTCAGCGCTGTAAATAGTCTTGATGGGTTGCGTCTTGGTCTGCTATTACTACTGTGTCATATAAATGTTGTAGGGCGCGCGTGTTGTGTCATGATGGGGGCATGGCACAGCACGACGACATGGGCGAGAAGCGGTTCCGGGAGTACCTCGGGCAGTTATTCGAGGCGGTCGGACACCTGGACCGACGCGAGCCCTTGCGGGCCTACGTGACTGGCC
>JASEHJ010000021.1 GCA_030018905.1 bacterium
CGCCACGCTCCCCGCCGCCTCCACTACCTCCGGCAACCACCGGTGGAAGGCGTCCCAGATGAAGGAGTACCCGCCCCGGCCTTCCACCTCGGCTGCCTTGACGATGAGGAAGCGCTCCTGGAGATCGTCCAGCGCCCGGTGAAACCGGGCCCCGCCCTCTCCCCGCGCCACGAACCTGCGGCGCAGCATCCATGTGGAGACCGGTCCCTCTGCCAATACCGCCTCGCAAAGGGTCTTGGCCAGTAAGCTGAGCCGGCCTTCGCGGTAGGCCTGCAGATGGTCGTCGGGCTCGCCCGTGTTGCCGGAGAGGGCATAGAACGCCGGCAGCATCTCCAGTGAGATGTACGAGGGCTTGCGGCGGATGGCCTTGCCGTAGTAGGCTCTCCTGCCGGTGGCCAGCTCGTCCTTCCAGCGCCATGCCCAGGACCACATGCGGTCGGTGCTGCGCGTGGCCAACACGTCGAATAGCCCGGGCAGGCCGCCCGGCCCGCCGGTGAAGGCGAAGCAGAAACCCAGATCGTTGATGAAGCGCAGCGCGCCCCGACGGTCGCGGACACGGTGGGGGCGCAGGACGGCACGCCGGTGGCGGGCGATGGCGGCGGGGCTCAGGGCAGACATCTCCTGCGGGATACGCGATCGCGGCGCTCGGCTCCTGGTCCTGGCAGGGGAGCGCGCCCCGGTAGTGGACCACGCCCCGGCAGGGGAGCGCTCGGCCGCGGGCGAAAGTAGGACGGCCCCCGCGCCTCTGGTTCGCCTCGGGCCGCTCATCGTGAGGAGTGAAGGAATGCACGAAGTGCACGCGACAACGCTGCCCAACGGGCTGCAGGTACTAATCCAGGAGTCGCACGCGGCTCCTGTGGCCACGTTCTGGGTCTGGTACAGGGTGGGCAGCCGCAACGAGCCGTCCGGCTACACCGGCATCTCGCACTGGGTCGAGCACATGCTCTTCAAGGGGACGCCGGCGCATCCGTCGGGAACGCTGACACGGCTCATAGATCGGCTGGGAGGCCGTTGGAACGCCTTCACCTGGAAGGACTACACCGCGTACTTCGAGGTGATGCCGGTTGAGCACATTGGGGTTGCCGTGCGCCTGGAAGCCGACCGGATGCAGAACACGATCTTTGATCCCGAGGTGGTTGCCAACGAGCGGACGGTGATCATCTCGGAGAGGGAGGGCGCCGAGAACTACCCGGCCTACTACCTGCGCGAGGAGGTGGAGGCCCTGGCGTTCAAGGCGCACCCGTACCGCCAGCCGGTCATAGGTTGGAAGGGCGACCTGCGCGCCATCACCCGTGACGATCTCTACCACCACTACCGCACCTACTACCACCCGTCGAATGCCATCGCCGTGGCCGTGGGGGATTTCGACCCCGGGCAGGTGGCCGCCCTCATAACGGAGGCCTTTGGGCCCGTCGCGCCGGGCGACCCGATCCCCGCGGTGCGCGCGGAGGAGCCCGAGCAGGAGGGCGAGCGCCGCGTGGTCCTGCGGCGGCCGGGCGGCGCCACGGCCCTGCTTCAGATGGCCTTCCACGTGCCGCGGGCCGGGCATCCGGACCTGCCGGCACTCCTGGTTCTGGATGGTATCCTCTCCGGTTTCAAGGGCGTGGTCCCGTTCGACGGCGGCACAGGCGGCCGCAGCAGCCGCCTGTACCGGGCTCTCGTGGACGGCGGCCTGGCCACCGAGGTCGGATCAGGGCTCACGCCGAGTGTAGATCCCACGCTGTTCCGAATCGGCGCCACGGCGCGCAGCGGCGTGGCGGCAGGCGCGCTCGAGGCAGCGGTGAACCGAGAGATCGCGCGGCTGCACGATGAGCCCGCAGACAGCGCGGAGATGGCCAGGGTCAAGCGTCAGGCGCAGGCGCAGTTCGTGTACCTGCGCGATGGGGTCTTCCGCCGCGCGATGTCGCTGGGCATGTTTGAGGCGGTGGAATGGCCGCAGACGACCCAAGCTCTGATTGAGAGCGTGGAGGGGGTCTCTTCCGTGGAGGTGACGCGGGTCGCGCGCACCTATCTTTCCGACCGACGGTGCACGGTGGGACACTACCTTCCGGAAGACGGCCCCGAAGGCGGCGTGGCGGAGGTGGTTTCATGACCCCGCCTATCGCCGCCGGGCAGGTCGTGCGAACGGTGCTGCCCAATGGGCTGACCTGCCTGGTCATGCCTTCCCCAGACTCGGGCGCCGTGGCGATCCACGGATTCGTGAAGGCCGGCGCGATCTTTGACCGGGACCGGCCGGGGATGGCCAGGTTCGTCGGCTCGACGCTGATGCGCGGGACCGCCCGGCGTAGCGGACCGCAACTCGCCGAGGACCTCGATGGGATCGGCGCGGGCCTGGCGGTCGCGTCTGGGCTCGAAACCGTGGTCCTCTCCGGCAAGTCCCTGGCAGACGACGCGCCGGCGCTCCTGGACGCGGCCGCCGAGGTGCTGGCCGAGCCCTCCTTCCCCGACGATGAGGTTGAGCGGGTGCGCGGAGAGCTCATCACCTCGGCTCACGTGAATTCGCTGGACACGCGGCAGACCTCCGAGCGCATCTTTCGCCGGGTTGCCTATCCCACCGGGCACCCGCACAGCCACAATCCTGACGGCGACGAATCCGTCCTGGCGTCGCTGACCCCAGAGGATCTGCGGGCGTTTCACGCGGAGCAGTTGCGCCCGGAGGCGGCCGCCGTGGTGTTGGTCGGCGACGTGGACCCAGGCCGCGCGACCGACCTCGTGGCTGCCTCGTTCGTGCGGTGGCCCGCCCGAGGGGCATGGGCGATCCCCGGCTTTCCGGCGCCACATGCGCCCTCCGGCATCCTACGCGAGGAGTCGGTGCTGCCGGGCAAGAGCCAGGCCGATCTCGTCCTGGGTGCGCACGGGGTCGCCCGCACCGATCCCGACTACTACGCGGTGATGCTGGCCAATCTGCTGCTGGGGCAGCTTGGAATGATGGGGCGGATCGGCGAGAACGTCCGCGAGCGGCAGGGGATGGCCTACTATGCCTACAGCGATCTGCGCGCCGGCCTGCTGGCGGGTCCCTGGTGGGTGCGCGCAGGCGTCCATCCATCCAACCTGGAGCGCGCGATCGCCGCGATCATACACGAGATCGAGCAACTGCAGCGCGATGGTCCTGCCGGTGACGAACTGGCTGATGCCAGGACCTACCTGGTCGGCTCACTGGCGGTCCGTCTGGAGACCAACCAGGGGATCGCGCAGACGCTGGCAGACATTGAGCTGTTCGGGCTGGGTCTGGATTACATCGAGCGGTATCCTGAGATCATCGGTAGCATCAGCAGGGAGGCCATCGTGGAAGCGATCCGGCGATTCCCCACAGAGGGCTACACGCTGGCGATTGCCGGACCACAGCGAGAGGGGTGATTAGCATCTTGGGACCTGTGGCCATCCTCGGCGGTACGGGCGACCTGGGCCGCGGCCTTGCGGCACGCCTGGGTGCAGCCGGACTCGAGGTCGTGATCGGCTCACGGGACGCCGGCCGCGCGAACGAGACCGCCGTGCGGCTTGGGCTTCCCCGCGTGCGTGGGGCCGCGAACGCTGACGCGGTAGGCGCGGCGGAGATCGTCGTGCTGGCGATCCCCCTCGAGGGTCATGCCGCGTTTGTGGGAGGTCTCGCAGGACCGCTGTCCGGGAAGATCGTGGTGGACGCCACGGTGCCCCTTGGACCCGGGTTCTCGTTTGTGCCACCTTCGGCAGGATCGGCCGCGGCCGAGACCCAGGCCCTGGTACCGGGCGCGCGCGTGGTGGCGGCATTTCACACCCTCTCGGCGCGCCTGCTCGCCGACCTGACCCGGCCACTGGACCAAGATGTCCTGGTGTGCGGGGACGACCCCGACGCCCGCGCCGAGGTGCTCGAACTGGCGACCGCCATCGGTGCCCGCGGGGTGGACGCCGGGGGGCTCGCCGCCGCGGCCACGATCGAGGGCATGGCTGTGCTTCTCATCGGCCTGAACGTGCGCTACAAACGGCGCCACCTGGGCATCCGCATAGCGCACCTGCCTCCCGATGCCCGGCCCCGATGAAAGCGCTGCTGGCCTGGGCGCCTGAGCCGTTTCCCGAGATCCGTCCCGGAGACGACCTCGGAGCAGCGATCATCGCGGTGCTGCGGGGTGCCGGTCTGGACCCCCAGGACGGCGACGTCGTAGTGGTGGCCCACAAGGTCGTCTCGAAGGCCGAAGGGAGCGTCGTGGACCTGCGCACGGTTGTCCCGAGCCCGGATGCTGTCGCGCTGGCAACGGAAGCCGGCAAGGATGCGCGGCTGGTTGAGGTGATCCTGCGCGAGTCCAGGGCGATCAGGCGCGTCCGCCCGGGGTTGATCATCGCCGAGCACCGGCTGGGCTTCGTCTGCGCCAACGCCGGCGTGGACCACTCGAACGTGGGGCTCGGCGACGATGTGGTGGCCGTTCTGCCCGCAGATCCCGATGCCTCGGCAGAAGGCCTCCGGGCTCGCCTGCGTGAGGCTTTCGGCGCCGAGGTGGGCGTTATCATCAACGACAGCCACGGGAGGCCGTTCCGCCAGGGCACGACAGGCGCCGCGATCGGCGCCGCGGGACTGAGGGTGCTCCGCTCCTACATAGGCGAGGAGGACCGGTACGGCTATGTGCTGCGGGTGTCGGTGGAGGCCGTGGCCGACGAGCTCGCGGCGATGGCCAACCTCCTCCAGGGCCAGGCCGCGGAAGGGACGCCGCTGGTGCTCGTCCGCGGAGTGGGGCATCCCGGGAGCGAGCGCGCCGTGGACCTGGTCCGCGGCGAGGCGGAAGACCTCTTCAGGTAACGGAGTACCTGCCTACGGGGTCGCTGCCGTAGCGTATACTCTCTATGAGAGGCGGGGTGCGGCGATGATCGTGATTGCGACCGGTGTCTCAGGCAGCGGGAGGCTTTCCGAGGCGGGCGGAGGGCCCGGTCACGTCGTGCGCATGATAGAGGAGGGCGCGGCTCGCATCGAGCAGGAGCAGCGCGAGGGCAGGTGGACCTCCCCCATCAAGCGGCTACGCTACTTTGACATGGGACGGCTGATGCTGGATCGGGCCCGCGATCTGGGCATGGTCGTGCGCACCGAGACGATCCTCGACATGGCGCCTGAGGCGCTCCACGAGCTGCGGGCCATCGCATTCACCGAGGTCGTCAACGACCCGGCGCTGTGGGAGCCGGACCTGTGCACCATCCTGGTCACACACGCCTGCTTCTGGTGGAAGGGCCACCTGATCCCCGGGCTCGACACCCACTACCTCAAGCTGCTGTTCGACGAGACCCGCCGCCGCACGCCCAGCCCAGAGGCGGCCGCCGTGCAGGAGCCGCTTCCCGGCCTGCGCCTGGCGCCGCCGGTCCAGCCAGAGGGCATCTTCTACGTAACGATGGTGGACAGCGTCTACCAGATACAACGCCGGCTCGAGGAGAGCGAGCAGTGGCGCGGGCGTCTCAGGCCCGGGGAAATCATCGCCTGGCAGGAGCAGGAGGTGTTCATCTCCAAGATGCTGGCGGCCTACGAGCGGGTGCCGCACTTCCTGATTGCGCACGACGAGCCGGTGCAGACTTTCTTCGATCTCATCTGCTTTAAAAGACCTAGGATCTACCTAGGCTATCCCATCACCAACCTGCGCCGGGAAGGACAGGCGCAGTTGATCGAGATGGCGCGCGAGTTCGGGCAGCGGTTGCGGGAGCACTTCGTGGTCTTCGACCCCCTCTCGGTCAAGGACGAGGAGGCAGCCGCGTTCTCCACGATCGGCGACGCGGAGTTCGAGCAGCAGTTCTCATCTGAGCAGCGCGCCGAGATCCTGGCGTGGGCCGGATCGCTGGACGCGGTGCGATCGTGGGGGAGGACGCTGGACGACCACACGCGCCTGCAGCTCGCGCGCGCCACGGTGGTTCGTGATCTTCGCCTGATTGATCAGTCGGACATGAACGTGGTGTTCTACCCTACGAGCCAGATGTCGTTTGGGGTTCTCTCGGAGATGATCCACGCGCACACGACAGGCAAGAAGGTCTACATCCTCTACCCCCACAAGAGCATGTCCCCGTTCATGGAGTTCTACGCGACCGGGGTGTGTACACCGGCGCCCGGCGAGGACGACCCCGCAACCCCAGACGAGGTCGCCGCGTTTATGCACCGCGCAGGCGACGCGCTCCTTGCGGAGCTGACGGCAGAGGGGAGCTAGCCGCACCGGCTCCGGACCGGGTACGCCCATGCCTGCCAACCTCACGCCCGACTACCGCGCTGCCGACCGGAAGTTCAAGGAGGCCACCACTCCCCAGCAGAAGATGGCCGCGCTGGAGGAGATGCTTTCAACGATCCCCAAGCACAAGGGCACCGAGAAGATGCAGGCCGACCTCAAGCGCCGCATCGCCAAGTTCCGCAGCGAATCCCAGCGCAAGAAAGGGGCGGCCCGCAGCCGCCAGCTCTACCAGATCGAGCGCGAGGGCGCCGGGCAGATCGTGCTGGTAGGCGCGCCCAACTCGGGCAAGTCATCGCTTCTGGCCGCGCTGACCAACGCCGTCCCTGAGATCGCCGCCTACCCCTTCACGACCCGGGGGCCCCAGGCCGGGATGGCGGTCTTCGAGAACGTGCAGATACAGCTCGTGGACTTGCCGCCGGTGAGCGAGGAGTTCGCGGAGGGATGGTTGTACGGCCTCATCCGCGGGGCGGACGTCGCGCTCGTGGCAGCAGACCTGGCAGACCAGGACCTCCTGGTCTCGATCGAGCAGGTCCTGGCGCTGCTGGCCGCCGCAAACCTCACCCTGATCCCACCCGGTACCTCGCGTGCGCCCAACGAGGTGCCGGCGTTGTTCGTCGCGACCAAGCTCGACGCCCCTGGCGCCGCCGAGGTTCTCGAGGTCTTCAAGGAGTTCTACGGCGACCGGCTCCCGGTGCTGCCCACCTCCGCCGAGCAGGACGTCAACCTGGCTGAACTGCGCCGGACTATGTTCTCCATGCTGGGCGTCATCAGGGTGTACAGCAAGAAGCCGGGCAAGAAGCCCGACATGGAGGTTCCCTACACCCTACGCCGCGGCACGACGGTAATTGAGGCCGCGGCGGTGGTCCACAAGGACTTCGCCCAGGGTCTGCGCTTCGCGCGCCTGTGGCGCAAGGGACACCTGGACGGGCAGATGATCGGACGCGACCATCCCCTGGAAGACGGCGACGTCCTGGAGCTGCACGCCTAGGACCCGGATCAGGGGATCGCAGAGCGGACCCGCTGGATCAGCACCAGGATCATTCCGGCAGAGAGCCCGATCATTGCCAGGGAAGCTCCGCCCACGAGCATCCCGGCGGCCATGAACACCGCGTCCCGGTTGAGGAGTCCCATACCGATCAGCATCACCGAGAAGGCCGGCGCGGTATTGAGGAATGGGAGTGGGCTCAGTAGCAGCAAGCCCATCAGGAACACCATGGCTCCTGCCAGCCGGAGAACTGCCCCCTCGCGGAGCCAGAGGCCTCTGGGCCTGGAGAGTCGCTCGGCGGCGTGTATCAGCGGGATCCCCCTCCGGCGCAGGATCGAGATACTCTGCCGCGAGAGCACCCAGTTTCTGAACCGTTGGGGCAGCCAGGGGTGTCGGGAGCCGGAGAGCATCTGGACGGCGAACGCCGCATAGATCGGACCGACGATCGTGGATGACCCGGGTGGTAGGATCGGAATCAACATTGGCAGGCCGAGCACGAACAGGAGAACCCCAAAGCCTCGCTCGGCGGTCCGGTCGACCAACTCGCCCAGGCGCAGGGGATGTGTCCCCGCACTGTCGAGTATCGCTTCAAGAACCACCGAGAGAGGGGTCTCTACCTTGTTGTTGGCCAATCCCATGGCACCCACGCATCAGAAGGCTGCCACAATATTACGGCGCGCCCCGGTGGTTCCCTTCACGGGGCGCGCCCGGTCGGTAGAACTGCGGCTCTACGGAGAGCTCGCCGGCCCTACTATGAACGCACCGGTCATGCCCTGTGCCGCGTGAGCGAACAGACTGCAGATGTACGCGAACGATCCGCGTCCCTTGGCCACGAACTCGACCTCGGCCCGCTTACCGGCATCAACGAAGATCCGCCTGCGGCCCTCGCTCACGCTCTCACGGCCGTCCCCGCGGATGGTCAGGGGAATGTCGAGCAGGTAGACCGAGGCCAGGTCGTGCGCTCGCCCGGCCTGGTCGGCGTTGATGAGCCGCAGGACGACGGTGTCGCCCTCCTGAAACCGGATCAGGTTGGGCTCGAACTTGAAGGAGGTCATCGTGATCTCGAAGACCTTGCGCGTCGCCTGCGCGGGCGCCGCGGTCGGCGCTCCCAGCAGGACCGCAATCAGTAGCAGGCCGGCTAACAACAAGCGGTGTGTCATAATCCTTCTCCTCCTTGGGCAGGCCTCCAAGCAGATCAGGCCATACTCCTGAGGGGAACGAACGGCATCCCGCAGGCTATTCCCGGCGCTATAATGGCCGGAGACGACCACTGGAGGAGGCAGGGATGGATCTCGATCGAGCTCTTGGTGAGGTGCGTGCGCTGGCCGGTCAGGGCGACGCTGCCGGGATCGTAGGTTTCCTGCACGAGCGGTTCCCCCACTACTCGTGGGTGGGGATCTACTGGGTTCTGGGGGATGACCTGGTGCTTGGCCCCTGGAAGGGTCCGCAGGCGACGGAGCACACGCGCATCCCGATCGGGGCCGGTGTGTGCGGCGCCGCGGCTCGGTCGGGGCAGACTGAGATTGTGCCCGATGTCAGCAAGGACCCCCGCTACCTGGCCTGCTTCGCGCACACCCGCTCGGAGATCGTGGTGCCGGTCTTTGCGGAGGGGCGGGTTGTCGGAGAGATTGACATTGACGGCGACCAGCTCAACGCGTTCTCAAAGGAAGATCAGCGGTTTCTGGAGGGAGTGGCCGAGCTGCTGGCGCCACTGGCGCCCGGAGCCTAGGGAGCCACGATCCGGTTTCGCAGCGTCCCGATCCCTTCTATCTCCGCTTCAACCACGTCACCCACCTGGAGCCAGGCCGGCGGCGTGCGCCCCATGGCCACGCCTTCCGGGGTGCCCGTGGCCAGGATGTCGCCGGGCTCGAGGGTCATTCCCGCCGACAGCGCCGTGATGAGGCGCGCCACGGAGAAGATCATGCTGGCTGTGGACGCATCCTGCCGCAGCTCGCCGTTGACGCGCATCCGCAGGCGCAGGTTCTGGGGGTTGGGAATCGCGGAGCGGTGGACGACCGCGGGGCCCATGGGCGCGAAAGTGTCCAGGGACTTGCCCTTGAACCACTGCTGGTGCCGGCGCTGCAGGTCGCGTGCGGTGACGTCGTTCATGATCGTGTAGCCGAATACGTGGCTCAGCGCGCGTTCGACCGGAATGTCGCGCCCGCGCTTTCCAATGATCACGGCCAGCTCGACCTCGTAGTCCAGCTGTTGGGTTGCGGCGTGGTGCACGACCGGCGCTTCGGGTCCCACAACGCACGTGGGCGGCTTGGTGAAGAACACCGGAACCTCCGGGATCGGGCTCCCGCTTTCCCTGGCATGCTCCGCGTAGTTGCGGCCCACGCAGAAGATGTTCTTCCGGGGACGCGGGATAGGCGCAAGGAGGCGCGCCCCCTCCAGCGGGACTACGTCGCCGTGCTTCCGACGCGCCCGCAGCCTGCGCCGGCCCTGGGCCAGGGCCTCGCGCGCGGGGACCAAGCTGCCGCGCTCGATGAACGACAGGAGGTCGTCCGCGAACAGGTAGACGTGCTCCCCGTCCACGACCCCCAATCTGGGCCGTCCGCCTGAGCGCACCGTCACGAACCGCACGGTCCACCTCCCTGCTCCGAACTGCACGCGGCCGAGACCTCCAAGAAGTACCTTGCCTCCAGCGTTGCCGCCTCGGGCGCCTCATAGCCAAACCGGACGTGCGCCACCAGGTCCGGATGAACCGCGCGCACCGCCTCATAGATCAACAGCGCTATCCGCCGGTAGGAGAAATGGCCGGCCTCGCGGGCGCGCAGCGGCACGAGACTGTAGAACTCGCGCAGGTTCATCGTCGCAAGGAAGCGCCTGTTGTGGGCGTTGGTCACCAAATACGCCGCCTCGCGGGGGAAATCGCGCGCGATCCGGCGGTAGGCGTCGGTAGCCTGCTCCACGGCATCGCGATAGCGCCGCCCGAGTCCGGCCTCATCCATCGCACGCGGGACCGCGTATCCTAGTTCCACCGTGGGCTCCTGCGGGCTCTGGGTCATCATGCGGTGCCGCTTGAGATCGAAGTACGCGCCCTGGTCGCACACGATGTCAAAAGTGTAGGTTGTGTGCTCGATCTCGCGGATCGGCGTGTCGTGGCGGACCAGGCGCCCAAGGGCCTGCTCGATCACCGCGCGCCGCTCGGGTGCGCTCATCGCGGATGCCCGGGCCCAAGCTTCGGCGTACGCCGACCTGCCGTGGCGGTAGAGGCACGCAGCCACAATCCTTGCATCCGCGTCACGATCGTGGTGCACCAGGCGGACGCCGGCAGGTGGGTCTGCTGTTAGGCTCCCGGTGCTGGTCTCATGATTGGTGGCCTCCAGCGCGGTGGCCTCCAGCGCGGCAGCCGTTTCGGCAAGGTACGCGCTGGGGCCGGCGTACTTCACCAGCGTAGGCACCTCGGCACACGCGACCCGCTTGATCTCGGCGCCGACGGCCCGAACCTCGTCGAGGGGGTGCGAGAGCATCTTCGTTATCGCGTGCTCCAGCGCCCTTGCGTTGGCGGTCATACCGACGTTCGCGACTGTGGCGCAGGGCAGCAGGAACCGGCAGACGTCAACATACCTGGAGCGGATGCGCGCCTCGTAGGCAGCCACGGCTTCTTCGGCGCCACGCGGATGGCGGGCCTCTATGACTCTCCGGACCGGGTCAAGGCTTTCCTGGTAGGCCCGGAAGAGATTGCGGCAGACCGCCTCGTACCGCTCCGCGTGTGTAGACGCCGCGATCGCTGGCGGGAAGTAGAATGTGTCGAAGATCTGATACCGGGTGGACTTCTCCGTGTAGGAGCAAAGCCGGTTGCTCTCAAGGCTCTCGATGGCGAGCCGCGAGAGGTTCTCCAACGCCAAGTGTAGGACCGCGTGCTCGGCAACCGAACCATGGCCGTAGCCGACCACCCACTTCTCGTGGAACTCGCTGGAGCGTTCTTCTGTCAGCTCCTCTGCGATCTCGCGGAACGGCCTGGGACTGCGGGAAGTCTTGGCGAACGCGACCGCAATAACCTCGGGGGGAAGGAGCCTAGGGCTGAGGAGGTAGATGTCGCGTCGGCGCTGCGATGGAGAGCCGTCTATGGAGGCAAACTGAGGATGCATGGCCTTCCCCCCGGGGTCGCCAGGGTTATTCCCTGCCCCGGGCTGAACTCCTGCCGGTCCACACAACATATGGGGATCCAGGCGCGGCCCGCCACCAGATCTCGTAGGGCGCCCATGGAGGAGAGTGCCTCTCCGGCATCCAACTGCACGGTGTGGATGTCCTGGAACTGCTGCGGTTTCGTCTGCGGGCGTTGGTCCCGCGCGATCTACCGCGTGATCTCCCGCCGAACTCTCACCGTCGCGCGGCGGTGCTGGTGCCGTTGTTCGAGTCGGGTGGCGCTGCGTACCTGATCCTGACGAAGCGGACTGATAAGGTCGAGTATCACAAGGGTCAGATCTCGTTCCCGGGTGGCCGTCAGGAAGACGGCGACGCCGACCTGCTCGAGACCGCGCTGCGCGAAACGCACGAGGAGATCGGTCTAGCGCCATCGGCAGTCGAGGTTTGGGGTCGTCTGGACGAGATAGAAACCTTCGTGTCAGGGTTCGTGGTCACACCGTTCGTGGGATTGGTTCCTCCGCCCGTGGCCCTGAGGCTGAACCCTGACGAGATTGCCGAGATCGTGGCCGTGCCGCTTGCCTCCTTTCTCGATCCGGCCAACCTGCGGGTGGAGCACGTAGTACGTGAGGGCAGGCTGGTCGAACTGGTATACTACGACAACCTTCCCCACCTGGTGTGGGGCGCGACCGCGCGGATCATCAGGGGGTTGGTGGAACTGCTGGCGTCGGAACCGCCGGCTGGAGGTGAACAGTAGACCGCGAGCAGATCTATCTCGACTATGCGGCCACAACCCCGGTGGATTCCCGGGTCCTGGCTGCGATGCAGCCGTTCCTTGCCGAGCGCTTCGGAAACGCCGGGAGCGTGCACGGCTTCGGGCAGGACGCCCGGGCGGCGGTAGACGAAGCCCGTGCCGCCGTGGCGGGGCTCATTGGCGCCCAACCCGGGGAGATCGTCTTCACCTCGGGCGCCACCGAGGCAAACAACGCCGCCATCATCGGCGTTGTGTACGCAAGCAGGCGGCCTGATGCGCACTTGATTACCGCGGCCACCGAGCACCACGCGGTGCTGGAGCCCTGTCGCTGGATGGCCGGGCGCGGCGCCGCCCTGACCGTTCTCCCGGTTGACGGCCACGGACGCGTGGAACCGGACGCGGTGCGGCGCGCCATCCGGCCGGAGACGGTGCTGATCTCGATCATGCACGGCAACAACGAGATTGGCACGATAGCGCCGGCCGCCGAGATCGGCGCGATCGCGCGAGAGCACGGCGTGCGCTTCCACACCGACGCGACGCAGAGCGTCGGAATTGTACCGGTGGACGTGGGCGACCTGCGCTCGGATCTGCTGTCGCTCACGGCGCACAAGCGCTACGGCCCCAAGGGAGTCGGCGCGCTGTATGTGCGCTCCGGCGTGGGCATCGAGCCGATCCTTCACGGCGGAAGCCAGGAGCGTGGCCGTCGCGGAGGCACCGAGAACGTGTCTGCAATCGTCGGCCTCGGCGCGGCCGCCCGGCTGGCGCAGGAGAGCATGGCCGAGGAGTCTGCCCGGATCGCGATGCTGCGCGACCGGCTGGCCGCCGGGCTGGCCGCGATCGAGGGTGCACACTTCAACGGGCACCCGCGGGAGCGGCTGCCGGGCATCCTAAGCGTCTCGTTCGAAGGCGTTGACAGCGAGTCGCTGCTACTGGCGCTGGACCTGGAAGGGATAGCGGCTTCCAGCGGGTCGGCCTGTACCTCGGGCAGCATAGAACCCTCGCACGTGATCGCGGCGCTGGGGCTGCCCGACCGGCTGGCAGCGGGCACGCTGCGCTTCTCCCTGGGTCGTCCGACTACCACGCAGGAGATTGACCGCGTCCTGACCGTTCTCCCGCCCCTGCTGGCCAGGGTCCGGCGGGCCGGGTCCGGTCCGCACGGTGTTCGTCGTTGACACCCTGGTGGTTCTTTGCCATGATACACGCGGATTTGCAGCGCAAGCGGGATGTGGTTTCGTACACCTGGCGGTGACCTTTTGCTCGACTACATTCCTGTCCTCGTGCACTTCGTCATTGTAGTCGGACTGACCGCAGCGCTGCCGGCGCTCCATGCCCTCGTTGGCGGCAGCCGTCCCACCCCTCCTAAGATGGAACCCTACGAGTCAGGCGTCTGGACGATCGGGTCCACCCGTGAGCGCGTGCCCATCCGTTACTACCTGATAGCGATGCTGTTCATTCTGTTCGATATCGAGACGGTCTTCTTGTTCCCGTGGGCCGTGGTGTACCGCCGCCTTGGGGCCTTCGGCCTGATCGAGATGCTTGTGTTCGTCGGCGTGCTGGGCGCTGGGCTGATCTACGCGTGGAAGCGCGGGGCTCTGGAGTGGGAGTGACGGCACGGATGAGCCCCCGGAGCCCTGAACGCGAAGGGGCCGAACTCGAGCGGCGCGTGCTCACCACGACGGTCGAGCGCATGGTCGCCTGGGCTCGTCAGAGCAGCGTGTGGCCCGCGTCGTTCGGGCTGGCCTGCTGCGCGATCGAGATGATGTGCACCGCGGCCGCGCGGTTTGACCTGGCGCGGTTCGGCAGCGAGCTGTTTCGCGCCTCACCGCGGCAGGCCGATCTCATGATCGTCTCCGGACGCGTCTCACAGAAGATGGCCCCTGTTCTCCGGCACATCTACGACCAGATGCTCGAACCCAAGTGGGTCATCGCCATGGGCGACTGCGCATCTTGCGGCGGCGTGTTCAACAATTACGCCCTGGTGCAGGGCGTGGACAAGATCGTGCCGGTGGACGTGTACGTGGCAGGCTGCCCGCCCTGCCCGGAGGCGCTCATGTACGGGTTCCTCATGCTGCGGGAGAAGATCGGCGCCGGCGGGGGCCGACGGTGAGCAGCACCGGGGCGCTGGTCGCGCTGCTTCGGGAGAGGCTTCCCGACCTCGACTTCGAGGTGACGGAGTTTCGGGGCGAGGTGACCGTGGTTGTCCCGGCGGCGAGGGTCCTCGAGGCGCTCCGCGCGCTGCACGGTGCGCCGGGTTGGACCCCTGTCCTGACGGACCTGACCGCGGTTGACCGGTTCCCGGCCGAGCCGCGCTTCGAGGTCGTATACCTGCTGACCGGATACTCGCCGCCGGTGCGCCTGCGGGTCAAGGCGCGCCTGCCGGGTGAAGCGCCGGTGATCGCGAGCGTGACCGGCCTGTGGCCGGGAGCGAACTGGCTGGAGCGGGAGGTCTACGACATGTTCGGCATCCGGTTCGAGGGACACCCGGGCCTCACGCGGATCCTGATGCCCGATGATTGGGAAGGCCATCCTCTCCGCAAGGATTTTCCCCTCACCGAAGAACCGGTGCAGTTCAACGGCCACACGCCGAAGGTGCCCAGCGCAATCATCCCGAAGTCGCCGCCGCGGCGGTAGGCCTGCGAGCTCCCGATGCCCGAGCCCAGAACCGAAACCCTGACGATCAACATGGGTCCCCAACACCCGGCGACCCACGGGGTGCTGCGGCTGCTCCTCGAACTCGAGGGCGAGGTGATCGTTGGCACAAGGCCGGTTATCGGTTACCTGCACACCGGGTTCGAGAAGGAGATGGAGAACCGCACCTATCACCAGAACATAGTCTTCCCCGCCCGCATCGAGTACCTGGCTACCTTCATCGAGGAGATGGCATACGTCACGGCGGTGGAGAAGCTCCTGGACATAACGCCGCCTCCTCGCGCGCAGGTGGCCCGGATCATCCTGGCGGAGCTGTCCCGTGTCGCCAGCCACCTGGTATGGCTGGGTTCCAGCGCCATTGACGTCAACGTGTCCAGCGGCTTCATGTATTGTCTCCAGGACCGCGAAGATATCCTCGACATTTTGGAGATGGTCTCCGGCCAGCGTATGATGCACGGATACTACCGGATAGGCGGGCTCCATCGGGATCTGCCCGAAGGGTTCGAGACGCGCGTCAGGCAGCTTGCCGAGGGCCTGGCCGGCCGCGTGGATGAGTACGATTCCCTGCTGACCGACAACCTGATCTGGCGAAAGCGCCTCGAGGGGGTGGCGGTGCTCACCCCGCAGACTGCGCTGGCCTACGGTTGCACCGGGCCGATACTGCGCGGCTCGGGCGTGAACTACGACGTGCGCAAGGCGTTCCCATACGGCGGGTACGACCAGTTCGAGTTCGACGTGCCGCTCGGCAGGAACGGCGATGCCTTCGACCGGTACATCATCCGGCTGGAGGAGATGCGGCAGAGCCGCCGGATCGTCCTGCAGGCGCTGGATCGTCTTCCTATCGGTCCCGTGCGCGTGGACGACCGCAAGATCTCGCTGCCGCCCCGCGCCGAACTCGTCCGCAGCATGGAGGCAGTCATCCACCAGTTCAAGCTGGTCAGCGAAGGGCTGCACCCCCCGGTGGGCGAGGTGTACGCGGCGGTGGAGTCCCCCCGCGGAGAGAAGGGCTATTACGTGGTCAGCGACGGGAGCAACCGGCCCTCCAGGGTGAGGGTGCGGGCGGCAACCTTCAACAACCTGCAGGCACTGCCGGCAATGGTGTACAGGGGGTTTATTGCGGACGTGGTCGTGGCAATCGCGAGTCTCGACGTCGTGCTGGGAGACGTGGACCGGTGACGGAAGCCGCGCGGGAGGAGATTCGCCGCCTGGCCGGTCTCTACGAGCACCGCCAGTCAGCCCTTATCCCTGCCCTCTTTGTGGCACAGCAGGAGGCCGGATACCTGAGCCCGGCGGTTCTGGAGTCGGTGGCCGAGGTGCTCGAACTCCCGGTGACGGAGGTGACCTCGGTCGCCTCGTTCTACGGCCTGTTCTACCTCGAGCCCGTGGGCAGGCACATGGTGCACGTGTGCACCAACCTGTCGTGCATGCTCAACGGGTGCCAGCGGCTGCTGAGCCGCATGCAGGAGGTAATGGGCATCCAACCGGGCGAGACCACGCCGGACGGACGGTTCTCGCTGCGGGCGGCGGAATGCCTGGGAGCGTGCGAGGAAGCTCCGGCGGTGCTCGTGGACGAGGATCGGTGGGCCGCGGTATCGCCCGAGGGCGTCGAGCCGATGCTTGAGCGGTACCGGTAGGGCGCAGGGGCGGAGGAGATGGCGACGGAAGCGGCCATGCCAGAATCGGTGCTGCTTCGGTGGGTTCGGACCGAGGGCATGGCGGAGATCGAACAATACCGCCGCGCCGGCGGCTACGATGCGGCGCGCCGCGTGGCCACGGAGCTGACCCCGGATCAGGTCATCGAGATGGTCGCCGCTTCTGGGCTGCGGGGGAAGGGTGGCGCCGGATTCCCAACCGCGCAGAAGTGGAAGTTCATCCCCAAGGCGGCGCCGGTGAAGTACGTCGTGGTGAACGGGGACGAGGGCGAACCGGGCACCTTCAAAGACCGCACGCTGATCGAGGGGTGCCCGCACCTGCTCGTGGAGGGAATCCTGATCGCGGCGGTGACCATCGGCGCACGCAAGGTCTACATCTACCTGCGCCGGGAGTTCTACCGGGGCCGTCTATTGCTCGATGCTGCCATCGCTCAGGCCCGCGCCGCGGGCTTCGTGGGAGAGCGGATCTTCGGAAGCGATCACGCCGTTGAGATCGTCGTGCACCCGGGCGCGGGCGCCTACATTGCCGGTGAGGAGACGGCCCTGCTGGAGTCGCTGGAGGGCCGCCGCGCGATGCCCAGGCAGCGCCCGCCGTTCCCCGCTGTGGCCGGCCTTTATCAGCAGCCGACGCTGGTCCAGAACGTCGAGACGCTCTGTCACCTGCCGGTGATCATCGGCCTGGGACCGGAGCGGTACAAGGAATTGGGTCCCCCGGTGCTGTTCTCGGTGAGCGGGGCGGTCGTTCGTCCCGGGGTGTACGAGGCGCCGCTGGGCGTGACGCTGCGGTCGCTCATCTTCGACCACGCCGGAGGCATGCGTCCCGGAAGGCGATTCAAGGCGGCGTTCCCGGGCGGTGTCTCATCGGTCTTTCTTACCGAGGCGGACCTGGACGTGAAGATGGACCCCGACAGCCTGCGCCAGGCCGGCACCATGCTCGGCTCGGCCGCGGTGATCGTGGTGGACGATTCCGCCGACATGGTTGAGGTGATGGCCCGTGCGGTGGAGTTCTACCGCGACGAGTCGTGCGGCAAGTGCACTCCGTGCCGGGAGGGGACCGCCTGGATCGCGCAGGTCTTTGAGCGGATCCTGCACGGCCGCGGCCGTAGCGAGGACCTGGCGCTGCTCGAGGGCATAGCCGGAGGGATGACCGGCACCTGCTTCTGCCCGCTGGGAGAGAGCGTACCGCCCGGCCTGGTGGCCTCCCTCCGTCTCTTTCGGGACGAGTATGAGCGCCGCATCGCGGCGGGGGCGACAGATGGCCGCTGAGGCCCCGCGCACGGCGGTGACGCTGATGATTGACGGCCGAGGAATCACCGTGCCCAAGGGCACCACCGTCTATCAGGCGGCCCGTTCGGCCGGGGTAGACATTCCCATTTTCTGCTATCACGACCGCATGCCGCCGCTGGGCGCGTGCCGCATGTGCCTGGTCGAGGTGCAGAAGATGTCTAAGCTGCAGACCGCTTGCACGCTGGAGGCATCCGAGGGCATGGTGGTCAGCACGACCAGCCCGGCGGTCAGGGCGGCGCAGGAGAGCATGCTGGAACTTCTTCTCATCAACCACCCCCTCGATTGCCCGATCTGTGACAAGGGCGGCGAGTGCCCGCTCCAGGATCAGGCGTTTCGATATGGTCCGGGCCGCAGCCGGTTCATCGAGGCCAAGCGCGACCACGCCAAGCCGCTCTCCCTGGGCCCGGTGCTGGCCCTGGATCGCGAGCGGTGCATCCTGTGCTGGCGCTGCGTGCGCTTCGGCGAGATCATCGCCGGCGACGATGCGCTCAAGGGGTTCGAGCGGGGTTTTGCCAGCGAGGTCGGCACGCCGCGGGCCCTTCCGGTGGAGTCCAAGTTCATCGGCAACACCATCGCGATCTGCCCGGTGGGCGCCCTGACCAGCCGGACCTACCGGTTCAGGGCCAGGCCTTGGGACATTGATCCGGTCGCCTCCACGTGCACCTACTGCGGGGTTGGTTGCTCGGTCTGGCTGGACGTGCGCGGTGGTGAGATCCTCCGCACGCGGGCCCGCGAGGAGCCGGAGGTCAACGACGCCTGGTTGTGCGACCTGGGGTTCTTCGGGCACGGCTACGTGGCCGCGGGCGACCGTCTTACCACCCCGCTCGTGCGGCGTGAGGGCCGCCTGCAGGAGGCTTCCTGGGACGAAGCGCTTGACCTGGTGGCCGAGCGCCTGCGCGCCTCAGCCGAGCGCGGGCCGGGCCGGGTGGCGTTCCTCGGCGGCAGGCGGCTTTCCAACGAGGACGCCTCTGCCGCCGCGGGGTTCTTTCGCGACGTGGTGGGTACGCCCCACCTGGACCACCGAGTGGACGCCCCGCCTGACGGCGCCAGCCTCGGAGTGAGTTGGGGGCTGCGCTCATCGCTCGAGGATCTGGGCCGGGGCGACGTCTTCGTGCTGGTGGGTTGTGACATCACCGAGGAGTATCCGGTACTGTGGTTGCGGATCAAGGCGGCCATTGACCGGGGCGCGAGTCTGGTGATCGTCCATGCCAAACGGCTCGAGATCCGGCGCCATGCCCGGCGTGAGCTTCTCGACCGCCACGACCGGCTCGCCCCGCTGGTGGCAGCGCTGGCAGCGGACGAGACGGTCGCGTCCGGCGAGCGCGTCCACGTGCTGCTGGGAAGGCTGGCGATGGACGGGCCCGATGGTCCGAACCTGCTGCGCTCGGCGGACAGCTTGGTCCGGCGGGTGAACGGCACGCTGCACATCGCGCGCGGGCGGGGCAACGACTTCGGAGCGCAGCGATTCGGCCTCCTGCCCGGAGAGGGAGGGATGGCCGCGCCCGGGATTCTCCAGGGCGCTGCTGCGGGCGCGTTCGATCTCCTCTACGTAGCCGGCAGCGATCCTGCCACCGCGGTGACCGACGGCGCAGCATGGGAGTCGGCCCGCAGCGGGGTCGGGTTCCTGGTAGTGCACGAGGCGTTCCTGTCGGAGACGGCCCAGGCGGCCGACGTGGTGCTGCCGGCGCTGGTGCTGCCTGAAAAGGACGGCACGGTGACCAACCTGGAAGGCAGGACCCTGGCGCTGCGGGCGGCGGTGAAGGGCCCGGGGCAGGCACGCGCCGACCGCGAGATCTTTGATCTGCTGGCCGCAAGGATGGGCGTGGTGCGCGGTCACGACACGGCCACGCGGATCGAGCCGGTTGCGCGGATCGAGCCGGCCGCCGCCGGGGCAGGCGCCTCGCCGTCACTCATCGTCGTGGTCGCCGACCGTCTCTTCACCCAGGGAAGCATGGCCGGCCGGTGCCGTGGCCTGATCGAGCTCGCCGGCACTGCTCACTGCCTGATCCACCCTGCCGATGCGGCCCGCGCCGGCGTGACCGACCTCGGCCTAGTGGAAATGGTTACGGAGCACGCTTCGGTGGTCGTGCAGGCCCGCGTGAGCGATGTTACGCTCCCCGGCCAGGTCCTGGTTCACCGCGGCTACGACGGCGTCCCGGTGCACGCGCTGGCGCGCTGGTCTCCGGCGCCGGCCGGCGTGGAGGTACGGCCGGTCGCGCCGCCAGGAGGGGAGACGCCGTGATCACGGTCGTTCTGGTTGCCGCGGTCAAGAGCGTCGCTCTCGTGGTCATGGTGCTGCTTGGGTTCGCGTACGCGACCCTTCTGGAGAGGCGGCTGCTCGCCCGCTTCCAGTTGCGCTACGGCCCCAACCGGACCGGCCCGTTCGGGCTGCTCCAGCCCTTTGCCGACGGGATTAAGCTGATATTCAAGGAGAGCTTCATGCCGGCGACCGCCGACCGGCTCATCTACTGGCTCGCGCCGGCTATCTCGATGGTCGCCGCGCTGTTCGTCTACGCTGTGATCCCCATCGGGCCGGAGATCCGCTTCTTCGGGGCCACGGTGTCGCTCTACATCGCCGACGTCAATGTGGGCATCCTACTGGTGCTCGGCGCCTCGTCCATTGGCGTGTACGGCGTCATCCTGGGCGGTTGGTCGTCCAACAACAAGTACGCGCTGTTGGGCTGTCTTCGGTCGAGCGCCCAGTTGATCAGCTACGAGCTGGCCATCGGGCTGGCCGTGGTTTCCGTGGTCTTGACCGCGGGATCGCTCAGCCTGGTGGATATCGTGAACGCGCAGCAGCGGCTCTGGTTCGTGGCCCTCCAGCCGGTGGGGTTCCTGCTCTTCTTCATCGGCGCTCTCGCGGAGACGAACCGCGCGCCGTTCGACCTGCCCGAGGCAGAGCAGGAGCTGATCGCCGGGTTCCACACGGAGTACGGTGGCTTCAAGTTCGCGATGTTCTATGTCGGCGAGTACGTCGGCATCATCACAATGAGCCTGCTCGTCACCACGCTGTTCCTAGGTGGGTGGCACGGGCCGCTGCTGCCCGGCCCCCATTGGGTGGCGGTCAAGACTTTCGCCTTCATGTGTTTGTTCATCTGGATTCGAGCGACGATGCCAAGGGTGCGGCACGACCAGCTAATGGCCTTCGGCTGGAAAGTGCTGGTCCCGCTCGGTCTGCTGAACGTCGTCGCCACGGCCGTGATCGTGGCGCTGGTGGGAGGGTAGCCGGTGCCGGGCCTGCTGAAGCAGTCCATCGCGCTCCTGCGGGGTTTCCTGATAACCGGCCGGTATCTTTTCCGGCCTCCGGTGACCGTCCTGTATCCGGAGGTCAAGACCCGGGTCGCGCCAAGGTTCAAGGGGCGGCACTGGCTGACGCGCTACGCCGACGGCGTTGAGCGCTGCGTCGGGTGCGAGCTCTGCGTGATAGTCTGCCCGTCCCAGGCGATCTACGTGAGGGCCGCGGAGAACACACCCGAACGCCAGGTCAGCAAAGGCGAGCGCCACGCCGACCAGTTCCAGATCAACATGCTGCGTTGCATCTTCTGCGGCTTCTGCGAGGAGGCCTGTCCCACCGGATCCATCGTGATGGGACAGGACTACGAGCTGGCCGGTTACTCGCGCGCCTCGCTGATCTACACGAAGCCGATGTTGACCGAGCCCTATCCCGGAGCCTCGGGCCGAGATCCGGGGCGGGAGGTGTAGCGGGCAGATGGAGTGGGTCATCTTCGTACCCGCTGCCGTGCTGGCCATCGCCGGAGGGGTGGGCGTGATCGCCGCGCGCCAGCCCGTGCACAGCGCGATCGCGCTCTTGGTGGTCCTGGCCTCGCTGGCGGTTACATACTTGCTGCTGGCCGCGCAGTTCATCGCCGTGCTCCAGGTGATCATCTACGCCGGAGCGATCGTTGTGTTGTTTCTCTTCGTGATCATGTTGCTGCACGCCCGGTCGGGCGAGGGCCCGGTCGAGAAGTTGCCGCGCCAGCGCGTTGCCGCGGTGGTCTTCGCGTCGCTGTTCCTCGCGGCCCTGCTTGCCGGCAGCGTGGCGGCAACCAGGCCGCTGGCGCCTGCGCCCGAGGGGTTCGGCACGGCCCAGCATGTGGGCGAGGCGCTGTTTGTGACGTACCTGCTGCCGTTCGAGCTGGCGTCGGTGATCCTGATGGTAGGCATCATCGCCGCGGTGGTCGTGGTCAAGCGCGGTCCGCCCGCCGGCCGGGGAGGAAGGTAGCCCGTGCTACCGGTTGCGGCCTACCTGGCGCTCAGCGCGGTGCTCTTCACCATGGGCGTCGTGGGTGTGCTGGTCCGCCGCAACGCCCTGATCGTGTTCATTTCCATCGAGCTGATGCTGAACTCGGTAAACCTGGCCTTCATTGCGTTTGCCAGGCAGCACCTTGGTATTGACGGGCAGGTGATCGTGTTCTTCGTGCTGGTGGTCGCGGCGGTGGAGGTCGTCGTGGGGCTGGCGCTGATCGTGGAGATCTTCCGGTCGCGGTCCACCGTGGACATTGACGACGTAGATCTGCTGCGGGGTTAGCCGATGAGCTTCGTGCCCCTGATTCTGGTTTGGCCGCTACTGGGCTGGCTCGTCAACGGGCTGGCGGGCCGCCGGCTCTCCCGCACTGTTTCGGGACTGGTGGCGTGTGCCGCGGTCGGGGCAAGCTTCGCCACCGCGGCGCTGGCGCTGGCGGCCTACGTGCAGGCCTCGGCGGCACAGGCTGCATCCGCGGCAGAGGGAGCATCGCAGACGGCGCTCTCGGTGATTGTGCCGCTGTTCACCTGGCTGGGCGCGGGCGACCTGTGGGTCCAGGCCAGCCTGCAGGTGGATGCCCTCTCGCTGACCATGGCACTGGTCGTTTCCGGTGTCGGGTTCCTCATCCACGTCTACTCAATCGGCTACATGGCGCACGACCCCAACGTCTCGCGGTACTTCGCCTACCTGAACCTGTTCATCTTTGCCATGCTCCTGCTGGTGATGGCCGGCAACCTGCTGGTGCTGTTCGTGGGCTGGGAGCTGGTGGGGGTGTGCTCCTACCTGTTGATCGGGTTCTGGTTCGCGCGGCCGGCAGCGGCGGCGGCGGGGCGCAAGGCGTTTGTCGTAAACCGGATCGGCGACGCGGCATTCCTGCTGGGGCTGTTCCTGCTCTTCACGGCGTTGGGCACACTGGACATCTCGGAGATCCGCCACCGCGTGGGCGAGTTGCCGGACGGCCTGAGGCTGGCAGCCGCGCTGCTGTTGTTCGCAGGGGCCACCGGCAAGTCGGCGCAGCTCCCGCTGCACGTCTGGTTGCCCGACGCCATGGAAGGGCCGACCCCTGTCTCGGCCCTGATCCACGCCGCCACCATGGTGACCGCGGGTGTGTTCCTGGTCGCCCGCCTGGACACGTTGTTCCTGTCGTCGCCCGCCGCCCTGGTGGTGATCGCCACCATCGGCGCCCTCACCGCGTTCTACGCCGCCACCGTGGCACTGCGGCAGCACGACCTCAAGCGGGTGCTGGCCTACTCCACGATCAGCCAGCTCGGCTACATGTTCGTGGCGATGGGCGCGATCGCGCCGGCGATCGGGATCTTCCACCTGGTGACGCACGCGTTCTTCAAGGCGCTGCTGTTCCTCTCCGCCGGCAGCGTGATGCACGCGATGCACGACGTGATTGACGTGCGGCGCCTGGGCGGACTGGCCCGGACGGTGCGGTGGACCGCCGCCGGTTTCATCATAGGCGGCCTGGCGCTGGCAGGGATCCCGCCGTTCGCCGGGTTCTTCAGCAAGGATCTGATCCTGGAGCACGCCTTCGCGCTGGGCATGGCCAGCGGCAACTACATCCCCTACGCGCTGGGCCTGCTCACCGCGTTCGTGACCGCTGTCTACATCACGCGGGCGGTGGCGCTCACTTTCTTTGGCGTCCCTGCCGAGGCGGGCGCCCATCCCCACGAATCCCCGCCGGTCATGCTGTGGCCGATGGCGCTCCTGGCGGTTCTGTCGGTGGCCGGCGGGGCGCTGGGCGCGCATGCCGCCGGCGAGCCGCTGCTGCGCTTCCTGGCACCCCTGCTCGGCGCCGTGGAAGTAGAGGGCGCGGCGGCGCCACACCCCCCGGCCGCGATCTTGATGGGCATCTCGGTTGCGGTGGCGTTCGCGGGCGTGCTGACCGGCTGGATCGTCCACAGGAACCGACGCGATCCCAGCCTGGGGGCGATGGGCACGCTGCTGGAGCAGCGCTGGTACGTTGACGCGCTCTACGACCGGAGCATTGTCGCCCCCGGCCACGCGACGGGCCGCTGGATGGCCGGGCCCGTGGATCTGGGCGTGATTGACGCGGCGGTGAACGGGGTGGGCCGTCTGTTCGCGGCGCTGGGAGCCGCTTCCCGCCGGCTGCAGACCGGTTACGCCCGGCAGTACGCGCTCAGCGTGCTGATCGGCGCGGTGTTGATCGTTGGGTACTGGATCCTTAGGTAGCGGGATGAGGTGCGGTAGTTGCTGACGACGCTGATCTTCCTTCCGCTGGCCGGCGCGCTGGGTATCGCTTTGCTGCCGCGCGGGCGGGAGGGGGCCGTGCGCTGGGCCGGGTTGGGCGTGAGCCTCCTGGTGCTGCTGGCCGCGGCGAGGGTGTTCCAGGCGTTTGACGCGTCCTCCGGCGCGATGCAGATGGTGGAGCAGGCGCCGTGGGTGCCGGCGTTTGGGATCAGCTACCGCGTGGGAGTGGACGGGATCTCGCTGCTGCTGGTCGGCCTGACCGCCGTGATCTTCCCGATCGCGCTGCTCAGCTCGTGGGCGGCGATTGCCGATCGGGTCAAGGCGTTCACGATGGCGATCCTGGGCCTGGAGACCGCGGTGCTCGGCACTTTCCTAAGTCTGGACCTCATCCTCTTCTACGTATTCTGGGAAGCGGTCCTCATCCCCATGGCGTTCCTCATCGCGCTCTGGGGCGGGCCCAACCGCCGCTACGCCGCGATCAAGTTCTTCCTGTACACGATGGCGGCCAGCGTGTTGATGCTGATCGCGATTATCGCGACGCACGTGCTGGGAGCCGTGCTCCTGTGGGAGCGCACTTTCGACATCGAGCGCCTGGCCACGATGGTGCTGCCCGTCCGCACGCAGGGATGGCTGTTCGCCGCCTTCGCCCTGGCCTTCGCCGTGAAGGTGCCGATCTGGCCGCTGCACACCTGGCTTCCGGACGCGCACACCGAGGCCCCGACCGCGGGCAGCGTGATCCTGGCGGCGATTCTATTGAAGATGGGAACCTATGGGTTCGTGCGGTTTGGGCCGACGCTGTTCCCCGACGCCCTGGTGGCGTCGGCGCCGCTGTTGGCCGCCCTGGCGATAGTGGGGATCCTCTACGGCGCCGCGGTCTCGTGGGCGCAGACCGACCTGAAGCGGCTGATCGCGTTCAGCAGCGTCAGCCACCTCGGGTTTGTGATGCTGGGCATCGCGGCGATGAACGAGCAGGGGTTCCAGGGCGCGCTTATCCAGATGGTCAACCACGGCGTCAGCACCGGCGCACTGTTCCTCATCGTTGGCGTGCTCTACGAGCGCACGCACTCGCGCGAGATCGCCGACTACGGCGGCGTGGCCGCGCGCATGCCCAGGTTTGCCGCCATCTTTACGATCGTGTTGCTCTCCTCGGCGGCGCTGCCCGGGACCAACGGCTTCGTGGGCGAGTTCCTGATACTGCTCGGCGCCTTCCGGACCTCGACATGGTGGGCCGCGCTGGCAGTCGGTGGGGTGATCCTGTCCGCGGTTTACCTGCTGTGGGCCTACCAGCAGGTGATGCACGGGCCGCTGGTGGCGAAGCATCCGGAGCGGCTCTTGGAGCTCACCCGGCGGGAGGTGCTGGTGTTTGTGCCGCTGATCGCCCTTATCTTCGCCATCGGCGTCTATCCCAAGCCTCTGCTGGACCGGTCGGAGGCCGCGGTTCAGGCGGCGCTTGAGCGGCTCAACCGCACGGCGGCGACCACGCTTCCGGCGCGGGCGGTCGTGAGGGTGCAGCGATGATTACCCCTCCGGTTGTGGACCTGACCCTCATCCTGCCCGAGATGATCGTGCTGGGTGTCGCGCTCCTGGTGCTGATGGCGGATCTGTGGCTGGCGCCAGAGCGCAGAGGGTACCTGGTGGCGGCAAGCCTGGCAGGGGTGCTCGCCGCGGCCTGGGTTGCGGCCGGGGCTGCAGACGGGGTCTCGTTTGCCGGCATGTACGTGCGCGATGCCCTCACGCGCGTCGGCCAGGTGGTGGCGCTGGCGGCGACCGGGCTCGGCGTGCTCGTCGCCCCTGAGTACCTCCGGCGGTACAACCTGGACCGAGGGGAGTACTACGTGCTGGTCCTGACCGCGGGCGCCGGCGCGATGCTGATGGCGGCCAGCCGCGACCTGCTGATGCTGTTCCTGGCGTTGGAGACGCTCTCTATCCCGCTCTACGTGCTGGCAGCCTGGGCGCGCGGCAACGCCCGGTCCCAGGAAGCCGGCATGAAGTACTTCCTGCTCGGCGCGTTTGCCAGCGCGTTCTTCCTGTACGGAATCGCGCTGCTCTACGGCGAGACAGGCACGACACGCCTCCCGGACCTCACCTCCGCGCTTGCGCAGCAGCCCGCGGGCATCTCTGCCGCGGCCGGCGTGGGGCTGCTGACCATAGGCCTGGGGTTCAAGGCCGCGCTGGTGCCGTTTCACGCCTGGGCGCCCGACGTCTACGAGGGCGCGCCGCTTCCCGCAGTTGCGTTCATGTCGGTCATCGCCAAGATCGGCGCGTTCGTAGCGTTGCTGCGGGTGTTTCCGCTGGCGCTGGGCGCGCTGGCCGACCAGTGGACCCTGGTGCTCGGAGTGCTGGCCGCGCTGACCATGATCGTCGGCAACCTGGCCGCGCTGGCGCAGTCCAGCTACAAGCGGATGCTGGCGTACTCGAGCATCGCCCACGCCGGCTACCTGCTGGTCGGCGTGGCGACCGCGACGCCGCCGGCGGCATCGGCGGTGATGACCTACCTGGCGATCTACGCGGCGATGGGCACGGGCGCCTTTGCGGTGGCCGTCGCGCTGGAGCGCAGCGGGGGAGAGGCCGACCGGATCGAGGACTACGCGGGATTGGCAGGCCGCGCGCCTCTGCTGGCTGCGGCCGGGGCGCTGTTTCTGATCTCGCTGGCAGGGCTTCCACCGACAGGCGGCTTCGTGGCCAAGCTGGGCATCTTCGCCGCGGCGGTTGAGACCGGCAGCGTGGGCGGCCTGGCGCTGGCGCTGATCGGGGTGCTAACCAGCGTGATCTCGGTGTACTACTACATGCGCGTGGCCTACGTGATGTACGCTGGGGAGCCCGACCAGTCCGGTGGGGTGCGCCTGCACGCCAGCCCTCTGTTGAACCTCGCGCTGCTCATCACCGCAGCCGCTGTTGTCTATGCGGGCGTTTTGCCCGGGGCGGTTACCTCATTTACGCAGCAGGTGGGCGCGCTGCTCTCCAGGCTCTAGGCCGCAGGTGTAGCACCTCCGGATCGCCACCGGCATCACTGGCTTTGCGGTCCTGGTTCTGTCTTCCCAGAAACCGCGCCACCGCTTCCGCCCTGGAGTGGACGTCGAGCTTGCGCAGGATCTCACCGATGCGCCGTTTGACCGTCCTCGGGCTAATGTAAAGGGTCCGCGCTATTTCTTCGCTGGAGGCTCCATCGGCCAGGAGCTCAATTACCACCGTCTCCCTCGGCGATAGCAAGGCCTCACAGGGGTTGCACTGCTGCCGGAGGTAGGCGGCGATCAGGTGCTCCATGCTCACGGCGCACACGGCCCGCTCGCCCTGACGGACCCGTGCGAGCACCGCCATCAGGGGGGCGAGGTCATCTCCGCCGTAGACTGCGAATCCTCTGGCTCCGCCCTCCAGGCTCTGCCGCAGCGCCAGCGGGTCATCCCTGCGGGAGGTGACGATTACGAGTGTCTGCGGCCAGATATGGTTGAGCA
>JASEHJ010000220.1 GCA_030018905.1 bacterium
TGTTCTTGCTGATGACGAAGAACTTGTCGGTGGGGGTTACCTCGGGCGGCAGACCCTTGATCCGGTCGAAGAGCGACCGCGCGGCAGCACCGGCCTGCACCCGGGGAAAGGCGGATCGTACGATCAACCCCTCTGCCCCGGCCAGGGCCGCGGCTGCCAGCCCCAACGCGGAGAGGAACTCGCGGCGGTTCAGGACGAACCGGCCTCGTGCCGGCGCTGCGTCACTAGGTCTACCAGCCATTGCGGATCCTCGTAGACATAGTCCTTGCGCAAGGGGTGACCGACCCAGTCATCGGTCATCATGATCCGCCGGAGGTCGGGATGGCCGTCAAATGCGATCCCGAACAGGTCGTAGGTTTCCCGTTCGTGCCAGTTTGCCGCGCTCCAAATGCCGCTGACGCTGGGTACCCGAGGATCGTCGCGAGGCACCCTTACCTTTAGCAGCAGCTCGTGATGAGCGATCATCGAGAAGAGATGGTAGACCACCTCGATCTGCCCGGCCTCGGGACGGTCCACGCCGGTCACGAACGAGCAGTAGTCCAGCAGGAACGGCGCCTCATCCCGCAAGGCGTGGCAGATCTCCAGCAGACGACCCGCGGGCACCACGGCGCCTGGTACATGGTGGACCGGCGCCTTCGCGGCGTCGTGCTTGTGCGCCGGTGGCTCCTCCGCCGACGACGGTTCCCCGCGCGGGAATGGCTCCACCTCGGGAAAGCGTGCCTCCAGATGCTCGATGAGCTCCCAGCTCACGACCGTCCTCCCACCGAGAATATCCCGCGCGCAACCGGCTCCTTGGAGTCCGCCCGGTGCAGATCGTCGAGATCGTAGAGCAACCTGCTCCGATCGAGGGTGCTGGCCTCGTAGCACGGCACGAACACGATCGCCTCGGTCGGGCAGACCTCGACGCACAGCGCACAGTAGCAGCACTTGTCCATCTCGATGTCAAAACGGGTAAGCTCGCGCTCCTTTCCCTTGCCTGCTGCCTCGATGTGGATGCACCGATCGGGACAGACGCGCTCGCACTGGAAGCAGATGATGCACTTGTCCTTTCCCGTCGCAGGATCCAATGGCAGGGCCAGGAGGCCGTGCCAGTTCGGGGACACATCAAGCCTCTCGATGGGATACTGGACGGTGTTCTTCTTGGCCCCCAGAGCCCGCAGCGTGACCCGCAGCCCGGTTGCCAGACCGACTACCGCCTCCCATGCGCGTACGGCGAGTTCTGCCATGCTCCGCCTACCGATCTACGTCCGAAAGGACGATGTCTGCCGTTCCCAGGATGGCGATGACGTCTGCCACCTTCCAGCCGCGCATCATCTCAGAGAGTGCATAGAGGTTGGCAAATGACGGCGCGCGTACCTTGAGCCGGTAGGGCCGGTCGGCCCCCTCGCTCACCAGGTAGACTCCCAGATCCCCGCGTGGGGACTCGGTGCGCGCGTAGATCTCGCCCCGCGGCAGCTTGACCGCCACCGGGACCTTGGTGCGGACCTCCCCATCAGGCAGGCGCTCAATCGCCTGCCGGACGATGCGCACGCTCTGCCGCATCTCCTCCATGCGCACCAGGTACCGCGCGAAGCAGTCGCCGGCGTCGTGGGTCGGTACGTCAAACTCCACTTCTCCGTAGGCCTCGTAGGGAAAGGCCTTGCGGACGTCAAACGGGACCCCGGAGGCGCGGGCCACTGGGCCGCACGCGCCCATGCCCACGGCGGCGTCCTTCGACAGAACCCCGACGCCCTGCACCCGCGCCAGGAAGATCGGGTTGCCGGTAAGCAGATCGTTGTACTCCTGCAGGTGGCCGGGGAACTCGTCGCAGAACTCAAGGACCCGGTCTGTCCAACCCGCCGGCAGGTCCTGGGCAACGCCACCTGGGCGGAAGTACACATAGTGCAGCCGTCCGCCGGTGGCCTGCTCGAATAGGTCCATCATGCGCTCACGCTCGCGGAAGCAGTACAGAAACACCGTCGTGGCCCCGAGATCGTTTCCCCAGGTTCCCAACCACACCAGGTGGCTGGAGATACGCTGCAGCTCAAGCATGAGCGTGCGGATCCAACGGGCTCGCGGGGGCGCCTCGATCCCGCCGAGCCGCTCGACGGCCAGCAGGTAGGCCTCCTCGTTGGCCAGCGCCGTCAGGTAGTCCAGCCCGCGGTCTGCGAGCGCCACGTTCTGAAGGTAGGTCCGCTGCTCCATCATCTTCTCGACGGAAGAGTGCAGGTAGCCGATGTACGGCTTGGCGTCCACTATGTTCTCGCCGTCGAGGGTTATCAGCAGGCGCAGCACCCCGTGCGTGCTGGGGTGCTGAGGACCCATGTTGAGCATAAGCTCTTCGGTGCGCAACGCCATCGTGTCGGCCCGTCCTCAGGCCGTCTCCGCCGCGACGCGGCGGAGGAACGGCCCTGCCTTTATCTTTTCCTGGAGCTTGAGGATCCCTTCGATGAGTGCTTCCGGCCGCGGCGGGCAACCGGGAATGTAGACATCCACGGGAATGATCTGGTCAATGCCCTTCAGGATCGAGTAGTTGTCGTGGTAGAACGGGCCGCCGCAGGTCGCGCACGACCCCATTGAGATCACGTACTTAGGCTCGGGCATCTGCTCCCACAGCCGGCGCGTGATCGGCGCCATCTTGATCGTGCAGCGCCCCGCCACGATCATCAGGTCGGCCTGGCGGGGCGTCGCCCGGGGTATCACACCCATGCGGTCGAGGTCGAACCGGCCGGCAAAGGCGGCCATCATCTCGATCGCGCAGCAAGCCAGCCCAAAGCCCAGCGGCCACAAGCTGGCAGCACGGCTCCAGTTGAGCAGCGTCTCGACCTTGGTGAGAACCACGCCGCCGCCGGGCAGCCGGTCCAGAATTTCAATCGCGTTCTCTACGGACGCGGGTCTCGCTGATGGGACAAGATCCCGCTGCAGCGGGGTAACCATGCGCTCCTCCCCAGGGAGATCGCGGGCGCGGGCGTGCGCCAGATGCCTGATCCGGAACAGAGAAAACCGGACTCATGGTAGCACCGGCCACGATGACCGTCAAACCTCCCTCTGGTACGGGGTTTGGGCCACCGCGGGCCTGCGGCAGGGTAATGATCTCCCTTCACAGAACCTAGAGTTGCTGTTCATCTGTCGCG
>JASEHJ010000221.1 GCA_030018905.1 bacterium
CGTTTACGCCACCTGAGACTCCCGATATGCTCGTATTGGATATATCCCATGGGAGAAGCGACATGGCCATCACAGTTGACCGCGAGAACCGGATACCGGCCTACATCCAGATCCGGAACCAGCTTCGGGAGCAGATCCTCAGAGGCGACCTGCCAAGGGGAACCCGGCTCCCGCCTGAGCGCAAGATGGCCCAGAGTCTGGGAGTATCGAGAACTACGGTCGTCAGCGCCTATGACGAACTCGCCGCGGAGGGGCTGGTTGAGGCGCGCGTTGGGCGCGGGACCCTGGTCGCCACGCCTCCGCCTGGACTCACGGAAGAGGGCTCGGGTGTCCGGCCTCTGGCCTGGACCGCCCACGTGACCAACCTGGCGAAGAGGTTGCAGGGAGAGAAACCCGCAGGACTCTATGCGCTTGCTGAACTGTGCAATAGGGCCGACTTGGCCCAACTCTGCAACGGCGTGCCCGACAGCTCGCTGCTGCCGCTGGATCGGATCAGGCAGGCCTGTGAGACCGTCCTGCGCGAGTCGGCAGTTGCCGCAGTGAGTGCCGGTCCGAAGCAGGGGATACCTCCCCTGCGCGAGGTGATCGCCTCAAGGCTGGCCAGAGGCGGGATAGCGACGGACGCGGATCGGGTCGTGGTGATCAACGGAGCACAGCAGGGGTTCGATCTCCTGGTGAGGCTCCTGACAGAACCCGGCGACACCGTGATTGTGGAGTCGCCATCATACCTGGGAGCGATTGACACCTTCCAGGCGGAGGGCCTGCGCGTCATAGGCATTCCGGTGGATCGGGACGGGATGGACGTGGACCAGGCCGAGTTCATGGTCGCCCGATACCGGCCACGGTTCATCTACACTGTGCCCACGTTCCAGAACCCTACCGGGACGACGATGAGCCTCGAGCGGAGAGAAAAGCTGCTCGGCCTCGCCCGGCGGTACCAGGTTCCCATCATCGAGGATGATCCTTTCGGCGATCTGTACTTCGACGAGCCACCTCCGCCCAGGTTGAAGGCGCTTGACGGCAGCGGCCACGTGCTCTACCTGGGCACGGTATCCAAGGTTCTGGCTTCCGGGCTGCGGGTAGGCTGGCTTGTGGCGCCCCAGCCTGTGGTCGAGGCGGCCGCAGGGCTGAAGGCTCTGAGCGACTCTCAGCCTGTGTCGCTGAGCCAACACCTTGTGTTGGAGTTCATGAGGCGCGGGTGGCTCGACGAGCACGTGGACACCATGAGAGCCATCTATGCATCGCGCTTCCGGGCTATGGACGCCGCGCTGCGGCGACACCTCCCCCGGGAAGCGAGGTGGACCCCTCCCGGAGGGGGCATATCCATGTGGTTGGAGCTACCGCAGCAGGTGGGGGCGCAGGAGCTTCTGGACGCAGCCGCGCCGCGTGGTGTCGTATTCCTGCCGGGCCACTACCTATATCCGGGGGGTGGGCCTTCGAACACGTGCAGGCTCAACTTCAGCGTGCCGGACGAGCACGAGATTGGGCGTGGGGTTGAGGCGATGGGGTCGGCGCTGCGGCAGGTCATGCGCCGCCGCGCCCAGGCGCCAGCCGAACGGGCGGTGCCGGGGCCAATCGCATAGGCATTGGATATCGCGCAATGGGAGGGGAGGAAGATGTTTCATTCGGCGTTCTTGCTTGAGCGGCTCGCGACACAGAAGATCCAGGAGGCGCTGCGGGAGGCTGAGTCCCATAGGATGGCGAGCAGCGCGCTGCGGGAGGCAAGGTCCCTCAAGAAAACCCAGGAGGTCCTGCTGGAGGCGGATGCCCGCGGGATTCCAGGCAAGGCCCGCAGGCTCATCGGCCAGATTGGGGCCCTGATGGTCGCAGCGGGTGGTAGGCTGGAGAGGTTTGGTTCATCTGCAGGACGGGCGCAGAAGAGGCGGGAGTGTTCCGTGTGACTCGTTGGGGCAGGAGCGTCGCTCGCCTACTCCTTCCGGGCTCGATCCTAATCTCGTTTGCCTGTGGAGCGCTGGCGGCACCGATCTTTGTGTCCCCGGGCTCCGCACAGACCCTTCCGACCCAACCGGCGCTGGAGCGCATCTGCGCGGCCGACCGCATCGCGGCCGAGTGGTTCGCTCCTGGCTTTCTCTCCCTGGTCCCCCTGGCCCAGGTCCAGTCTGTCTTCGATATGATTAGGGCCGAGTTTGGTCGTTGCCTGCGGGTCAGCCAGTCCGGGACCGGTCTTGTGATGGAGGTAGAGCGCGGCATCCTCGACGTGACGGCCTCGGTGGACGGTGAGGGCCGCTTCACAGGGCTGCTGCTGCGGCCTCGCGTGCCGCATTCCTCCACGGACGAAGCCCTGGCCGCATTCCGCGTGCTCCCGGGACAGGTGGGCCTTCTCGTTACGGAGGGGGGTCGCGAACGCGTCGTCCTGAACGCGGACGCGTCGCTTGCCGTGGGATCGTCGTTCAAGCTCACGGTTCTGCAGGCCCTCAGGCAGGAGGTGGACGCGGGCCGGCGCTCGTGGGGCGATGCCGTCACGCTGCGCAGGGAGTGGAAGAGCCTGCCGAGCGGCACGCTGCAGACCGCGCCCGATGGCACCGAGGTCACGCTCTTGCGGCTCGCCGAGCTAATGATCTCGATCAGCGACAACACGGCTACGGACGCCCTAATTCACACGCTGGGCCGCGGCACGGTCGAGGCTTTGGCGCCGGTCCGCAACCGCCCGTTTCTGACCACCCGGGAGGCATTTGTGTTGAAGGCGCCCGAGAACCGTGACCTGCTGGAGCGCTACCGGCGAGAGGACGAAGCCGGACGCCGCGATGTGCTGCGCGAGACCGCGCACCGCCCCCTTCCTTCTGTGGGGCTCTTCGATTCCGGCCCGACCGCGCTTGACGTGGAGTGGTTCTACACGACGCGTGAGCTGTGCCGCGCGATCACCGCCGTAGCAGGCCTGCCCGCGGCGGCGATCAACCCCGGCCCCGCGGGCGCCGAGGGCTGGGCGAGAGTGGCATACAAGGGTGGCAGCGAGCCCGGCGTGCTCAATCTCACCACGTTTCTCGAATCGCGTGCGGCGAGAAGGTACTGCGTGGCCGCGACCTGGAATCACACCGAGCGGCTGCGCGATCTCTGGTTCGTCGGCCTGTACAGAGGCGTAATTGAACT
>JASEHJ010000222.1 GCA_030018905.1 bacterium
GCTCCTGTCGGATTTGCGCCCAGTGCTCGCGGCAATAGGGCATCAGCTCTTCAACGGTCATCCCGTCGATGCCTGGTGCCCCAGCGTTGCGCACTACGCGGTCGTATGCTGCCTTGACGTTCTCGCGACGCAACACCTCCTCGATGAGCTTCGGAGTCCCGTCCCCGGGTTGATCTTCGTTCGCCGCGCACGTTTGACGCTCGGGTCCCCGGGCCTCGGCGGTTCCGCCGCCTGCTCCACAGGGTCGCTTGGGCTTCTCAACCCGCTTGACTGCGCCTTCCTCGTGCATCGAGAACTCTGTACCGGTTCGGCTCCTCATGTTTGGCCCGTTCGCCGCGTGCGTTGCGGCTACTGTGGCCTCTGCTGACTTCTGCCCGCCCGTCGCTGGTCTTTCGACTTCCCTAGCCCATGCCCGGAGTGCGTCGCACGCTTGTTCGTTCCGCGTGGAGGAGCGTGCGTCCTCCACCGGCCTGGACGATGTTCACGGATCGCCCACACCGTCGTCTTCGCACTCCGTCTCATGGGCAGGCGGACAGATCTCCCGGGGTAAGACGCGTGACCTTCGCCCCATCTACCCGTCGCAATTACGCCCGTTGGTCCGGATGACATTGGGCTTCAACCTACCGAGCGGCCTCGCCCACCAACGGTCGCCTCTATGCGCTTCGTGTGCCTCGGGCCGGGGCTTTGCTTACAGCTTCCTCCCCACGCTCCCTCGCGGTCGCGGAGCCGTGCCGTGACTGCATACGGTTCCGGTCGGACGCCGGGGTTGACCCAGACGCCAAGCGCAGTTGCTGTTCGGCTAGGAGTTCCTGTCATCAAGGCCTCCAGAGGACTTTCACCTCCAAGTCACTTCCCGGTCGGCTTTCGCCTTCCGGTCTTGACGCCAGCTTCGGCGTCTGCGCCATGCCCGGCGCACTCGAGTAGGCGCCCCGGTTACCCGGGGCGCCTCTCACAGAACCGTACTTGTGCTGGTCACATACGGCTCTTCGGGACGGCGGGTTATGACCCCCGCCGCCGGCCGGTTCACGACCTCTCGGGTACCGCGAACAGCGCGAGCTGACGCGGAGCGGGAGGGCCCGCCCAGATTGCCTTGAAACAGTCCTGCAGCACAACAAGCCCCCGTTCGGCGAAATACGCGTTGCGGAGTCCTCGATGCACTGCGGGGTCGTGACTCAGCGCCCAGAGGGACTTACACCCCGCATAGACGCGTCGCCACGCCGTTCTAGGCTTTACACCCAGGCGGATGAGACGGCGGGCGATGGTGCGCTTACGCTTCCAGTGCTTCAGCACTATCACGCGCAGTCGGCGCCGAATATGGGCGTCGGCATTTTGCACCACTCGCTCAATGCCAGGCGTGCAGACTCGGAAGTGACCCAGCCATCCGCCAAGATACGCGTTGACCCCGTGGATCGTCGCTTGGAGCGAGCGTCCGCGAGATCGCGGTGTAAGATCGCGGATGCGCTCTCGGAGACGCCGTTCACTGCGCTCCGACAGCAGCACTTCCACGGTTCCATCTGGCTGCGGAGCCAGACGGTAACCCAGGAAGTGCCGGGTTTCCGGGCAGGCAACGGCGCTCTTGGCGGCGTTCACCTTCAGGCGCAAGCGCCGTCCGATGAATCGCGTCACGCTCTCCATTACCCGTTTTCCCGCACGCTCGCTCCGGACGTAGATGTTGGCATCATCTGCGTAGCGGACGAACCGGTAACCGCGTCGGTCGAGCTCCCAGTCGAGCTCTCCCAGCACGATGTTTGACAGTAGCGGAGACAGGGGACCACCTTGCGGCACCCCCTCCTCTGTCGCTACCTTCATGCCATCCGGCATCACAACCTTAGCCTTGAGCATTCGCCCGATGAGCATCAGCACCCGTTTGTCATCGACTCGCTGGGAGAGCCGTGCGAGCAAGCGCTGGTGATGAACTTGGTCGAAGAAACTTTCCAAGTCCAGATCTACCACGATGTGGCAGCCCTCCTCGACGTAGCTCTTGGCCTCGGCAATTGCCGTCTGGCAACCCCGGCCCGGGCGAAACCCATGGCTGGATGGATGGAATGTTGGCTCATGCAACGGCTCGAGCACCAGCCGCACGGCCTCTTGAACCATCCGGTCCACCACGTTCGGGATACCAAGCCCACGCTGCCCCTTGCCGCCCGCCTTGGGGATCCACACCCGCCGGATCTCTCCGGGTTGGTAGATCCCTTTCAGCAGCGCTTGGCGAAGCTTTGTCAGCACTACAGGCAGATGTTGCCGCACCTGCTCGATGGTCTGACAGTCTGGGCCTGGAGCCCCCCTATTCGCCGCGACGTTAGCGAACGCCTCTTCGAGACGTTCCACCACCTCTTCCATCCTCGCGGGACCTGCTCTTCTCTGAGTGGCCTTCACCTTCGGCACCTTACGCGCTTTGGATCCGGACAGGTCCGGACCGTTCCCGCCTTCGGCCCCGCGGGCTCCCCGCAGGTTTTCGGCTGTTGTGAAGGTCAACATGAGCTGCTGGTCCACTCCCTTGACCGGGACCGCTCTCCCTCCCCCGGGGCGCGCGAACCCTCGGGTTGGAGCCGACTTTCGACGGCCTTCTGGTACTGTGCGGTCCTCCGACTTCTGTTGGGTCATGGGCCTCCGTCCTTTCGTGCTCGGGCTTACCGGCTAATGCCGGAACCCAACAGATCTCCCAGGGTAAGACGTTCAGACTTTGTGACCATCCCGTCGCCAATACACCAGGAACACCGACAGATATTGGGCTTCGCCGCTGCCGGCCGGCTCACCCGCTCCTGATGCCTTACGGCGCTTCACTTTCGTTCGACACGGTCACACACCTACGGCTTCCACCAGACGCCCCTTCACAGGCCCTGCCACCCCTTCTGCATTGGTGCAGGGGAATGGCGGAGCCGCGGTTATCCGCAGCAGCGCCCTTGCCTCATCGGTGCCGGGTTCCCTCTGTCAGGGCCCCGGGATAGGATTTGCATCTACATGCTCACCTCCAGTCTGAACGCCATGCCTGGCGCACCGGCCCGTCCTTCGGCCTGTCCTTCGGCCCGTCCTTCGGCCTGTCCTTCGGCCCGTCCTTCGG
>JASEHJ010000223.1 GCA_030018905.1 bacterium
CAGGGCGTTCTTTCCTTTGCCGGATCCCGCCTTGAGCGTCATCGCTGCTGACTGGGCAGGGCCGCTCCTGAAGGCGGCGCTGCGCCGGATGGCGGCCGCCTCGTCTGTCGGGTCTTCGCGCTGCTGGGAAAGGACCGGCTGTCGGCGGCGCAGAAGGAGTCCGCACACGGCACCTGTGGGGTGAATCACATGCCGCTGCTGATCAAGAACGGAGAAATCCTCACGGCTGATTCGCGTTATCGGGCCGATATTTACATCGAGGACGAGACGATCACGCGCATCGGGAAGAACCTCGAGGCCCCTCCCGGCACCGAGGTAGTGGATGCCGGCGGGCAGTACGTGTTCCCCGGCTTCATTGACCCTCACGTCCACGCCTACCTCCCCTTCATGGGGACCTTCAGCAAGGATACGCACGCCACCGCCAGTCAGGCAGCGCTGGTGGGAGGCACTACGACCTACATCGAGATGTGCTGCCCCTCCAGGGCCGAGGACGCGCTGGAGGGCTACGCGTTGTGGAAGTCCAAGGCCGAGGGCCACAGCGCCTGCGATTATTCCTTCCATATGTCGGTCGCCAAGTTCGACGATCAAACCGCCCCAGCGCTCCGCGAGATCGTCCTGGACGGCACCACCTCCTTCAAGGTCTTCCTGGCCTACAAGAACTTCCTCGGAATAGACGACGAGGAGCTGTTCAGGACGCTCACGCTGGCCAAGGAGCTGGGCGTCATCGTCACGGCCCACTGCGAGAACGCAGAGCTCGTCTCACGCCTCCAGCAACGGCTGCTTGCCGAGGGCAAGAACGGCCCAGAGTGGCACGAACCGAGCCGCCCAGAGGCGGTGGAGGCGGAGGGCACGTACCACTTCGCCACCTTCCTGGCCGCCACCGGTGCCCGCGGCTACGTGGTGCACCTCTCCTGTGAGCCGGCCCTGCGGGCCGCGCTGGAGGCCAAATCCAGGGGCGTGCGCATACACATCGAGTCGGTCATCCCACACCTGATCCTCGACAAGGCCTACGCTGAACGGCCCGGGTTTGAGGGGGCCAAGTACGTGATGTCGCCGCCGCTGCGCGAGAAGCGGAACCTCCAGGCGCTCTGGGACGCCCTTGCGCACGGGTTCATTGACACAGTCGGCACCGACCACGCGCCCTTCGACTTCCAGGGCCAGAAGGAGATGGGCAGAGGGGACTTCACCAAGATCCCCAACGGCATGCCCGCCATCGAGGATCGCGTCAACCTGCTCTACACCTACGGGGTGAGCCGCGGTCACCTCGACATCCATCGTTTTGTGGACGCTGCCAGCACCCGCGCGGCCATGCTCTTTGGTCTGTTCCCGAGAAAAGGCACCATCGCCGTAGGGAGCGATGCCGATCTGGTCGTCTACGACCCCGGTTACCGGGGCACGCTCTCGGCCAAGACGCAGGTCATGAACGTTGACTACAGCGCGTTCGAGGGCATGGAGATTGATGGGAAGCCGTCCACGGTCACGGTGCGCGGGAAGATCGCGGTTCGCGACGGCCGATTTGTGGGTGATTCCGGCCGAGGCCGGTTCCTCCGGCGTGAGCCCACGCATTCCTGATCCGGGCGAGGACGCGGAGGAGGGGAAAGCGTGAAGGCGTTGAGCCCGGCCCGCACCGTTCAGGAGCTCAAGGAGCTGCGGTCCCTCACCTCCGATGAACACGGCGCACAGCGTGTGGCCTTCACCGAGACCTGGGCCAGGGCCCGTGCCTGGCTGAAGGACAGGATGGCCGATCTGCCCGTTGAGGTGCACAGGGATGAGGCCGGCAACCTCTGGGCAACGCTGGCGGGCGCGTCGGAGAAGGCCCTGCTAATTGGGGGGCACATGGACTCGGTGCCGAACGGGGGCTGGCTGGACGGCTGCCTCAACGTGCTGGCGGGTCTCGAGGTGCTGCGCCGGATCCACGCCGAGTGTGGCGGCAGGCCGCCGGTGACGGTGCGCCTCGTGGACTGGGCCGACGAGGAGGGCGCCCGATTTGGGCGCAGCCTCTTCGGCTCGAGTGCGGCCGCGGGCAGCCTGAACCCGGACGAGGTGAGCGGCCTCACCGATAAGGATGGCGTGACCCTGCCCGATGTCCTCAAGGCGCACGGGATCGACCTGGACCGTGCGCCCGAGGCCCGAGGGGAACTCCTGCACGCCGCGGCCTACATCGAGCTGCACATCGAGCAGGGACCCGTGTTGGAGAACCTGGGCCTGCCGCTAGGCGCGGTGATTGGCACGGTCGGCGTCGAGCGGCACATTGTCAAGTTCACGGGTCAAGCGGCCCACTCCGGTTCCACGCCTATGGACAGGCGCCGGGACGCCTTCCTGGCCGCCGGCAACATGGCCCAGGAGATCTACGCCATCGCCGCCCGATCGGGCGGGGTGTGCACCATCGGCAGTTGCACGACCCGGCCGGGCATTGTCACCTCAGTGGTGGAGGAGTGCGTGATCACCCTGGACCAACGCCACCTGGACGCCGGGCGCCTGGCCCAGATGTGGCAGGAGGCTCAGGACTCCGCACGCCGGTTCGCTCAGGAGGGGAATGTGGAGGTGGAGTTCAGCCGCCTATGGCATATCGAGCCGGTCCCCTTCCACCCCGACCTCATCGAGTGTTGCGATGCGGCCATCAGGGAGACCTGCGGCACTGGCCACCGCCTCCCAAGCGGTCCTCTCCACGATGCCGCGGAGGTCGCCAGGGCGGGCGTGCCATCGGTGATGATGTTCGTGCAGAGCCTCCGGGGCATCTCCCACAACAAGATCGAGGACACCAGGGTGGAGCACCTGGAGCTGGCGGTAGAAGCCCTGGACCGCCTAGCCGCCAAGTCCATGGGGTGGATTCTAAGGCAGGGCTGAGTGCTGTGGTGGAGGGACGGAACATGGCGGTGGCTGCAGGCGAGCAGGTCTACCGGAACTTCATCGGCGGGCGGTGGCAGGCTCCCGGCGCGGCCCGAACGGTGCCCAACCGCAACCCGGCCAACGGCGAGATCCTGGGCCAGGTGCCGCTGTCAGGCCGCGAGGAGGCGCGGGAGGCGATCGAGGCCGCGCGCGAGGCGTTCCCGGGG
>JASEHJ010000224.1 GCA_030018905.1 bacterium
CCCGGCTGCGGGTGCGCTTCGTCCTGAACCGCGTCCTTGTCGGCACCGTCCTGGGTCGGACGGCGCGGGGGGCGCTGGAGGCGGCCTACCCCGAGGTACGGGTCTACCGGGCGGAGCTGGCGCAGCGAATCGCTCATGCCGAAGCTGCGGCAGCACTGCTCCCCGTCCTGGAGTACGCACCGCATAGCCTGGCCGCGGAGGAGATCCGCGAACTGGCACGGGAGGTGCGGGTGGATGCCTAACGTCTGGATAAGATCCGCGGCGTGGGTGCTCGTCGCCGTCGTGGTCGCTGTGGCCTGGTATTTGTTCTCGCTCTCCGAGGGGTCTCGGCAACAGCCGACGAGTGAACAGCCGACCAGTGCGACACAAGTCGCACCAGCGGTAACTTCGCCGGAGGCTAGGTATGATGCTGCAAGGGCCGCAATTGCCGACGAGAACTGGGCAGAGGCTAGGGCACATCTTGACGCTCTTCCATCAAACTACAGGGATGTCGCATCGCTCAAAGTCCAAGTGAGAAATGCAGAGTCGCGCTACTGGTATAACGAGGCGATGAAAGTGAAGGCGAAGAAGGACTACTCCCTTGCCTTCCAACTGCTCAAACAGGCAAAGGAAGCGGGAGGAAACCTGCCAGCGGACGCGGAGCGCGAGATGAGATTTCTTCGCCCATTAGCCGCACAGCAAGAGGCCCGCGAAGCAAAGAGTGCGCCCGCCGAGAGGAAGCGCGCCGAAGCCCAAGCAAGACGCGAAGAGACAAACGCGATCTTACGCGAGATGCACTATTACACGAGCGGGCGGGTAGGCATCGCGGTGGGTGAAGTCAGGTTCCGTAGTTCGCTTGGCGAGCACAACACATCGGGCAACTGGACGTTCGTTCTTGTCTCCGTTAGCGTAAGGAATTCCGAACTGGCTTCGGAGCATGTCAACCCTAACAACTTCACACTTTCCACGCCCGATGGGTACACGGTTTCCCACGACACAGGAACCTACTCATTGAACTACCTTGGTGCAGTGAACCTGCAACGGGGCCAGAGCACATCTGGGTGGATCGCGTTTGCGCTGCCAAAAGCGAACTGGTACACGCTCAATTACCAGAGTTTCAACGTGTCCGCGAGCAAGAAGATAACGCTCGGAAAAGGCCATTAGGTAGGCAGAGGACTGAAATGGGCGAGCCGGTCAAGTCCTGTCTTTGGAATTGCCAGTAATCCCCCCCCTGGCCGCAGTGAGGGGATCGCCCGCGGCGATACCTCTCTACCCTTCGCCGCTCCCGTAGAAGGGCTCTACGTTCGCCCTGTGAGGTGGTTTTCCGGGCACCGGCCCGTTCAGGCCGTCCTCCCCAGGATCGCCGGCTGTTGGGCGTCGGTGGCTGACGTTGAGGAAGTCCTCCCCGAACGCTATCTCGCTCCTGATGAGCGGCCTGAGACTTGGTGCGGGCCGTGCCGGATGTTCTTCCCGCATCGGAGGGTGACCCGGTGAAGAGCCAACGCAGGACCCAAATCGTGAGCCGCCTTCGGTGGTTTCGACGATGCGCGGAATGGCGGCCACGCGCCGAGATCGGCCTCGTGCCGAAGGGGACGCGCGGCCTCTATACGCTCCTCCGAGAGTGCCCTCGGGGACGCTTCGATGTCGTCTACGTGGGCATCGCGTTCGGGGCGACTGAGGGAGGCGTACAGAGCCGCCTCCAGGCCCACGCGAAGAGCCGACGCAAGGGCAAGGTCTGGTCACACTTCTCGATCTTCGAGGTCTAGCCGAACGTCTCGACGCCGGACCTGCGCGAACTGGAGGGGTTGTTGCGCCATCTCTACCGGAAGGATACTCAGGCCAACCGCCTGAACCAACTGCGCGGCTTCGGCCCGCTGTTCTCCGTTCGTAACAACGACTTAGCCCAGTGGACGGGAGGGGATCAGCATGGGGCGTAGGCGGCGAGGACGAGGACATGGCAGCCGTCGCAAGGATGGATCCTGGGCCGGGTCCGTTACCCTTGGCTGCGACGAACAGGACCGGCCACGGCGGCGCGGCGTTCCGTCCTGGAGTATGCACCGCATAGCCTGGCCGCGGAGGAGATCCGGGCCCTGGCACGGGAGGTGTAGCTCGATGCCTAAGAAGGCGCAGCTCCTTGGCGAGCTGGCCGGTAGTGAAAACCACGAGGGAGGGAGAGGGACATGGGCGAGGGTCGGACGGTGGAGTTCGTGATGGAGCGGGAGACCAAGAACACGATCAAGTACTGGCCGATGGCTCGCGGTTTGTTCGTGCTGATGTTCGTCCTTTGTACGGTGCTCGCTGCACGCGCCCAGGTCGGAGGGGCACCGAGCCAAAGTACCCTCATCATCCCTGGCATACAGCTTGGCCCCATCCGCATCGGTATGCGCCCGTCAGAGGTCCTGCGCATTCTTGGTCAGCCGACAGAAACGCATACCGCAAGCCCCGTAGGATGGAACATGGGCTGGGAGCGGTATCCGCTCTGGGTCGTATTCTGGGGTCCCTATCCCGGCGGCGAGGTCAAGAGGATCATCACCCGGTCATCGAGGTTTGCGACTAATCAGGGGGTGCGCGTGGGATCTCGTGCCGAGGAAGCGCTGAGGAAGCTGGGTCCGCCGCTTGATCGCGCAGAAGTGAGCAGTGGAGGCGCCCTTTACTACCGTGGCCTGGTCCTGGAGTATGCGCCGGGCGGACGCATCAATGCCATCGCGGTAGATGCGCCGTAGGAGGTCTCGGATCCTTTCCACGTGCTGTACGGCGTCTCAGGCCGCAGGTGTGGGACGCGCCTCCCCGTTTCGGGATGCTGTGTCTTGCGGGAGCCTAGCACGGGAGGTGTGGACGGATGCCTAAGAAGGCGCAGCTCCTCGGGGAGCTGGTCGGTGGCGTGGTCCGGGAAGGTGTGCGGCGGCCGCCAGGCCGGAAGGCATCAGCAAAGCAACAAGTCAGTACGTCAGCAAGCCAACAGGCTCCGTACCGGCGGGCGACCTACTACCTGCGCCCCGAGCAGATCAAGGCGCTGAAGCTCCGGGCGGTGATGGAGGAGAAGGACCTGTCGGGGCTGGTGCGGGAAGCGATAGACC
>JASEHJ010000225.1 GCA_030018905.1 bacterium
CCGAATGTTCGCTACGCCGCCTGAGGTGTGAAACATTTTCCGCTCCCCGTAATACGACGACGAGCTCACAGCTCAGTCGTGAAACCGGCCTGCCCGTCCTGCGTGCTCCCAGGTGCCCCTCGCCCGGATGAGTTCACCATACCGCAGCTGCTCTCGTGCAGCACTCATCGGCGAGCTGGCACCCGGCACTTTCATACCAGGTACGACCGTGGCCGAGCCGCTGGCCGCGCTGGTATCCGTCGCACACTGATCGTCGTCCGCTCACTGGTCTGTCGCTTCTATCGCGACAGCCGCCGTGGTTCCTGCAGGCTCGATGAGGGCGCAGGGATCACGCACCGACATCTTGACTTGAAGGGAGGGACACCACCAAGGTCGTAGATGCTCTGGAAGTTCGAATGGCACGGCTGGAAGGCGCCTACGAGCAGATCAACGCACGCCTGGGCGGCGTGAAGCACCGTCACCGTCTGGGCACCCCGGAACAGCGCTTCGCCTCCGAACTCGCGACCCTCCGTTCGGAGATGCGCGAGGACACCGCCGATCCTCACAAGCGGCTCGACCTGATCCCCACCGGCGTCTTCTTCGTGATCCTGCTCCGAATCGCGACCCGGGTTTTCTTCCCCTGATCGCTACTGGCCTGGAGCATACTCGGCTCTTGTACGGAACCTCGGGAGGGCAGTCCCTCACTGCCAAGGCGTGGCAGGCGGGAGTGAATTGAGCCGCCTACCCTTCTCCTCTGCTGGGATAGCCTGCTGGGATAAGGGTTAACGGAGTCTTGCAACTCTGAAGTTATCGAATTGGGCAGGGGATTGCCCGATGCTGCTCGTTATGGTCAACCCCACTTTGCCTTGCGGAAAGAAACCCTGATTGTCCACAAAACGCGATGTCTTCCCACGAGCAGAGGCCATATATACGTTGCCGTTGACTTGAACGTGAATGTGGAGAGGCAGGACAGAAGCGTCCCCGAGGACGACCTTCGCAGTCGGCCCGATATCTGTTCCATTCTTGCGAAGAATCCATTCCCCGACCGAGTTTATGCCATAGGCGGCCGTGAGCTCTTGCCTGATGCGGAATTGCACGTAGTTGTTCCGGTCTTGCACCCTGACCAGAATTCCGGCGCTCGTGAGTGACTCGAGGCGGACCAAGTCTACATCAACTGCATAGTTCCGCCATCCGGCATCACCCGTCAAGGCAATGAGGTCACTACCTCCTCTTCTAGTCCCGAACACACCATTCTCAACAACCCAGTCCCCCAGAACGGCCTGCCAGGCCCCAGATGGAATCTCGAAATCGTCTTCAAGGAAGACCTGCAGGACTGGAGCTGCTTGTGGGCTTGCCTGAATTGGAGCCGGACGGTCCTGGCGGCCAGCAGGACTCTGCCCTACCGCTTCTTTGAGTCTTGAGTTTTCTTGTCGCAACGCGCGGGACTCTTTCTCAAGTCCCGCTATCTTCGCTTGGAGTGCCGAGTTCTGCGATTCGAGCTGCTCGCCCCTAGCCTTGAGCCGTGAATTCTCTTCCTCGAGTGCCTGGAGCTCGCCGATCCTTGGAAGGAGAGAAGGATACAGCCAAAGGGCCAGCCGGATACGGATTTCGTCACCCTGCGACGAGAAGGACAGCACGAGGAGAAGCCCAACTAGGCTTGCCGCGCCGGTCGCGGCAACCCAGAAGTTCCTTTGGAGCCAGCGAATAGGCTGCATGCCTGAGACCGCATACGTGAGAGGTCTAGTCCCCTCCAATACACTACGGTGCGCTGCCCGCAAGTCCTTCTCCTCTATGACCCCCAGCCCGTACACCGCGCGCAATTGCGGCAACGCCTGGGCGCCACGCAGCCGTGGTTCGATCTCCAGCAGTGCCGTCGTCAGCCACCGCTGCTTCTGATCGCCGGTCGTCTAACGATCCACGTTGCCCACCCGTTACTCGACCAGCGCCAGATGCATTTCCAGCTCTTTGTGGTCGCCAAGCTCGGCCCCGGCGAGGCCCAGGCGGTGGAGGGTCAGGGGCTCTTCAGGCCCCGGCTAGGCTCCGGGCCTAGTTCTCATTGAACCGCCGCACTTCCGCGTGAACCTACTGATAGATCCGTGCGCTGCTTATGTGACTGGTAGTACCTGCGTACGCAGATGCGTGAGCGGTTCCATCACGGAAACGAGGGATCGATCTCTTGCGCCCTCGCGTTCCCAGGCCTCTTAGCCCCTCCGGCCCGGTCCGTCAAGCCCAGGACGCTTGACCGCCCGGGCCTCCGGCGCTGCCGGCACCCCTGACTTCACTGAGAAGGGGGATGCCGTCATGGGTAGGCGTAGGGTCACGTGCGCTGTGGATGAGCTGTGGCAGGGTGAGGCTGCGGCCGGCGAGGCAGGCAAGTCCGCCGAAGTGATTCCCTGGACAGACGAGACTCCACTTGGCCGCCTGGCCCGCCTCGGGAGCGCGGCGCTGTCGACCGCGGAGTTGCTCGCGCTACTCCTGCCTCCTGTCGGGGTGCGTGAGGGCTGCCCGACGCTTCCCGCTCAGGTCCTCTCTCGCGTTTCTTCGCTGGCCGGGATTGCCCGGGCCAGCCTGCCCGAGCTCGTCCACGAGGCCGGCCTTCCCCCGTCGCAGGCCGCGGCCGTGCTCGCCGCCTGCGAGTTGGGCCGCCGCCTCTACGCCGCACCGTCCGCGCGCCGGCCCACGGTCCGGACGCCGGCCGACGTCGCGGCGCTCGTGGGACCGGACATGCGTTACCTCGACCGCGAGCACTTCCGCGTGGTGCTGCTCAACACCCGCCACCACGTGCTCGCCATCGAGGAGATCGCCGTGGGAGGGCTGGACAGCGCGTCCATCCACCCCCGCGAGGTGTTCAAGGCAGCGATCCGCGCCAGCGCGGCGGCGGTGATCCTGGTCCACAACCACCCCTCTGGCGATCCCGAGCCGAGTGCGGATGATATGCGGATCACGGCGCGGCTGCGGGAGGCCGGGCGCATCCTGGGGATCGAGGTGCTGGACCACGTGGTGGTTGGGGATGAGAGGTGTGTCAGCCTGCGGGAGCGAGGGGCGCTGGGGAATACCGGATGAGTGGCTCGAC
>JASEHJ010000226.1 GCA_030018905.1 bacterium
GACCAGTTCAACCAGCACGATGCTCGGAATTGCTATGACCTCTCGGCCCTCGTCGGCCAGGACGAAGATACGTCTGGCTCGGGGCCCCAACCGTCCCTTAGGCCGCTTGGGCCGTTCCCCGGAGGTCTCCTGAAGATGCCAGATGAGCCCGTGGCTGTCGGTGGTATACATCCCTTGGGCCTAGCGACCGGCTAGCTTTCTCCACACCTGAGTGCGAACCGCGCGCAGTTCACGCGCGGACACGCTCGGAGTGTCTTTCCAGATCCCGCCGAGGCGCACGATGTTGCGAGTCTCGCTTCCGGCGAGGCGCAGGAACTCCTCGTGTCCGATCAGGACCGCTTTGGGCCGACCCCGCGAGGTGAGAATGACGGGTTCGCGGCCGTAGGCGGCCCTGTTGATTACTCGGGAGAGATCCCTCTTCGCCTCGACTATGCTAACCCTGTCCATACGCTGGCTCCCGCTACATTCCCTTAAAGAGTCATTATGGTGATTATACCCTTTATTGTTAGCGTACCCCTGATCCAGGCCCGCGTCAACCGCGGGACCGTCCTCAGCCTCGCCCTCAAGGGAGGCCGGATAGAGTATCCTACCACGCCCCCAGCGTGCGCCTGTCCTCGACGATCTCGTATGGCGGATCAGGGGACGGCCGCCCCTCCGGAAGGCGCAGCACCTTCACCACGAGCTGCCGGGGGCCGAAGTTCACTTCAACCAGGTCGCCCACCTCGACCTCGGCGGCGGGCTTGGCCCGGCGGCCGTTTAGCGTGACACGCCCGGCGTCGCAGAGGCGGTTCGCCATGGCGCGGCGCTTCACGAGGCGGCTCGATTGGAGGAACTTGTCTAGGCGCATGTGGTTACCTTCCCCAGAATGTCCACGAGCGGCCGACCGGCGATCGCCTCACGGTTGTAGTGGCGTGGCCCACACCAGGCGGTCTCGGAATTCAGCCACCCCTGCGTGCTCATCAAGGAAACGCGCCAGCGCGCGCATTTGGCCGCCGATGTCGTCCTGGCGGATGGACCGGTCCGATACCACGACGATCCCCGAATGCCGGCGGCCACTCGCCAGAAAGGCCCGGTGCAGATGAACGAAGTCTCGCACGTTGTATGTGACGATTGTCCGTTCTCGGCGCGAGGCCTCCACCAACAGCAGCTCATCCGGGAGATCTCGGACAGACCTGGGCTCTTCCTGAAGTGCGACTGCATCATGCCCCCGCTCTCGAAGGCTCCGAGCCAGTGCCGGGGAGAGATGGTTGTCCAGCCAGAGCCGGAGCACTCTCAGCCGGCCTGATCGTTCTCGGCTAGGAAGCCGTCAATCTCGTCACGATGGACTTCCCCGTATGCGACGGCAATCTCGATTTCGCGTCGATCCAATCCCGGATGATCGCCAAGGAGGCGCGCTACGTCCCCCACGTAGGCCCGGTGGAGAGCAACGACCTCCCACACGTCAAAGCCGGTCCCTGCCAAGTGTGCTCGCCTTCCCTGCGGGCCGTCAACGAATGTGATGCCGGGATGCCGGCGCATTCGGAGACCTTCCTCCACAAGCCGGGCCAGCACCTGACTGACGGTCCGTCTCTCCTGACGTGCAAGAGCGCGCAGTTGGCGTTCGTTCTCTTCCGAAACCCGTCCGCTGATTGGCTTCCGCTGGTTTGTCGCCGGCATGGATTCTCACCCGCACAGTAAGTGTAGACATCGCATACATCGTAGACACCCACGCTGTGCCTGTCAACGGCTGTTCGGTTCGCTCCGTGGCTAGCGCCGTACGGCTCTCAAGGGTACTACTCGCACGGCATGCTGCGCGGGCGTCAGCGCAGAATCTCGTCCGCGGCCAGTGTCAGGTTGGGGAAGGCCTCGGGGGACAGCGCCTCGCCGCGGAGGACCTGCCGCGCCTCGCGGTAGCCCTCGGGCGATGGTTGCCGGTAGATCTCGATGGCCTCGCCTTCCAGGTCCACGAGCCAAACCTCGGGGATGCCCGCGCGGGCGTAGAGGGGTACCTTCACCTCGCGGTCGGAGTCGGCGGGCGTCTCGGACACCTCAACGAGCAGGAGGACGTCGCCGGGGCCCGGATGCGCGGAAGCGTAGAAGTCAGGCCGCAGGCGGAGCAGCGCCAGGTCGGGTTGGGGCTCGGAATACCGCCCCAGGCGGATGGGCATGGCAGCACACCTCCTGGCCTTTTCCGAATCATCACGCCCTTCCGCACCGCTGTCTAGGTCCGCAGCCCAGTCCAGACCTGGCACCGCCGGCCGGTCCCCGATGGGGATATCGGCTCGGCGGGGCCTGGCTTGCGGGTCGGTCGCGGGAGAATCCTGCTCCTGCCGCAGGATCGCAGGGCAGGTGGGCGGAAACAACTTCCTGCCGGCGCACTCCCGGAGGGAAGAAGATGAGCACCAGGGCCTCAAGCACCGTTCTGCGCGGCCTTGCATACGCCGCCGCCGTGGTGGCGATCATCGCAACAGCCGCCTCCACCGCAGCCCCTCAACCCGGTCAGCCGTTCTCCGAGGACACCACCAAGAACCTGATCCGGGGAGCGCTCCTGCAGTACTTCGACGCCGAGTCGGTTCTTGAGATCTCTGCCTCAGGAACGGTCCTGTTCGGCGATGTCCTTGCAATCGAGGACCTGCTGGTCGTAGGCAGGCCCGTACTGCTGCGCGGTGTCCGCGGAGAGGTACTGGTTCAAGCGGCCGGGCTTCATCTCGACATGCCAGCCCTGGCCGGCCGGCAGATCCGGGTCGTGAGGATGGGGAAGGCGACCGTTGTGGGGAAGAGCACCGCGAGGGATGTCCAGGAAGGCCTAGCCAGGATGTCGCCCAACATCCTCAGGCCGACGGTGAGGTTCCAGGTGGGTCAGTTTGAGGTGGCGGCGACGATCCGGCAGGAGGCGAAGCTCTATCCTGCTCTGGCGAGGGGGAACCTGACGGTCGAGCAGGAGCAGCGAGTGCGCGTGGTGGTCACCGAGGCGCAGGTCCTGGGCAGCGATGTCCCCCGGGGCCTGATTGAGAAAGAGCTGGCCAAGATGAACCCCGTGTTGG
>JASEHJ010000227.1 GCA_030018905.1 bacterium
TGGACGTGGAACGGGCACTCTTCTCGGATGAAGATCAAGAAGAGGAAGCCCTGTTCGATCTGTCGGAAGTGGTTCACACCTCATAGTCGGCTCGGGTCCAGACAGCGGACGTGCGGTAGCGAGGCCTGCCGGGCAGAGCAGGGTCGGCGCACGCAGGCTTCGTGGCGGCGGCGCAATCCCGACTACTTCGTGGGCCGTCGGGTGCAGGCCCGTCTGGCGAAGGCTGAGGCGGCGAAGAAGGCGAAGCAGCGAAGCGTGCTGCCGCCGCCCAGCTTCTACCGCGCACTTCCCCTCGACATCGCGCAAGAGGCGATAGGGGTCAAAGGCCTCGTATTTCTGGCGTATTTCGGCCGACTACTCCGTCGGGACGCGCAAAATCTGATGCGGGCAGAACTGGCTGGGATGAGAGAGGAATTCTCCGGACTACTCCATTCGGACGGGCAAGATCCGATGTCCCGCCCCACCTCGGAGGTACAGGCTGCCGGTGACCCCGAGGAGACCGGGGGGCGGAGGTCGAGGCAATAGCCAACGCCCCTGCCTCCCTGTCTCCGAAAAAGTGGGAGGACGGATGGAACTGCGAGAAATCCCACCAGAGAAGCTGGACCTGTCGTTGGGTCGCCTGCGGCTCATGCCCGAGGCGGCCGTACGCGAGAAAGAGGAATCGCTGCGCAGCAAGGGACAGTTGAGCCCGCTGGTCGCGGCGGAGATCGACGGCGTGCTGGTGCTGGTCGATGGCTTCATGCGGCAGGCGGCGGCCCGGCGTCTCGGGCTGGAGCACCTGGTCGTGGAGGTTGTCCGCGTGAGCGCTGTCCAGATGAAGGCGCAGGTGTACCTGCGCAACCGCGACCGTGGGATGGGGCTCATCGAGGAATGCCGGCTCGTTTGCGAACTGTGCGAAACAGATGGACTCAACCAGGTCGAGGTGGCGGACCTCTTGGAGAGACACAAGAGCTGGGTCTGCCGTCGTCTCGGGCTGTATCGCGGACTGAGCCCGCGGCTTTGGGAAGACGCGTCGGTGGGGCTTCTCGACGGGGGATCGCTGCGGCGACTGGCGCGGTTGCCGACGCGCAACCAGGAGGAACTCGTGACCGTGGCGCGGCGGGACGATCTCAAGGCACAGGAGACCTCCGCGCTCGTCCATCTCTGGAGCCGAGCCGAGGATCCCGAGGCCCGCCAGTACCTGTTGGACAACCCACGAGGAGCAATCGAGCTGTCGCGGGCGGCGAGCGGCTGCGCTGCGGATCCGCGCCTGGGCGAGGCAGGCAGCGGACTTCTGCGCGACCTCGTCATGGTGCAGCAGGTGATCCTGCGCCTGACGCGGCGGCTGCGGGAGGGCCTGGGCGCGGTCCCGGACGAGGGGCTCTGCCTGCTACGCGAGGCGGCGTCTCGTGCGCAGCAGGCATGGAGAAGCGCGCTGCGGGAAACGCAGAAACGTCTTCAAAGCGATGAGGAGGAAGAAGAATGACGGACAAGGAGAGAGATGGACGGCGGCGGCGCATCCTAGAGGAGTACGCCCGCTGCGGCAGCATCCGCGAAACGGTGCGCCGTCTCAAGACATCGATCCACGTCGTGCGCAAGGTGCTGCGCGGCCAGGACAGGACGAAGGCGCCGGCGCAGGCCGGCAGACGGTCGAGTCTGCTCGACCCGTATCGCCCCATCATCCAGCGGCTCGTTGCGGAGGACGGACTGACGGGCGTTCTCGTTCTGGAGGAAATCCGGACGCTCGGCTATCGCGGCGGCTACTCGATTCTCAAGGAGTGCATCCGGACAGTGAGGCCGTCGCCCAAGATCAAGGTCACGACCGTGATCGAGCATCCGCCAGGAGCCGAGGGCCAGGTGGACTGGTCGCCCTACACGGTGACGCTGGGCGTGGACCAGATCGTGGTGCACTGCTTCTCTCTGGTGCTGCCGTTTTCACGCTTCATGGTGATCCTCTTCGTGCTCGACGAGAAACTCGACACGCTCATCGCGCTGCACGAGGAGGCTTTCTCGGTCGTAGGCGGAATACCGAAAGTCATGACCTACGACAACATGACTACAGTGGGCAGACACGAGTCGAAAGAGACCATCTGGCTCAATCCTCGCTTCGAGCAGTACGCCCGCGAGCGCGGCTTCGACGTGGCGCTCATCTCGCCGGGCAGGCCGAACGAGCACGCCTCTGTAGAACGACCTTTTCACTATATAGAGAACAACTGCCTACGGCGCCGCCGGTTCCGCTTCGCCGACATGGAAGATCTGCGCCAGCATGGCCGCTGGTGGTGCGACAACGTCGCAAATGTGCGCGTGCACGGGACGACAAGGGAGAGACCGTGTGACCGGCTGCTGCGGGAGCGGCCCCTGCTGCTGCCGCTGTCATCACATCGCCTTGAGCCGTGCCGGGTGCTGACGCGCAAGGTCGGCACGGACTTCTGCGTGGCAGTGGAGACCAATCGCTACAGCGTACCGCCGAAGCACGTGGGGCAGATGTCCACCATCCGCCTTCACGACGACAGGCTTGAGATCGTCGTTGCTGGCGAGGTCGCCGCCGTCCATGCCCCTGGCCGCGAGCAGCACAGGCGGTACGTACTGCCCGAGCACGAGGATGCGTTCAAGCGGGTCACGCCGAGCCGCAGACTATTGGAGCAGGCTTTCCTGCGGCTCGGCCCTGCGGCCACGCGCTTCTACGAGGGCCTGTGCGCACAGCGCGGCCGGGGTGCGGGCTATCACCTCCAGCGCATCCTCAAGATGGCAGACCGCCACGGCAGCTCCGTAGTGACTGCCGCGCTGGCCCACGCGGCCCGCTTCGGCAACTACTCGGCGGACGCCGTGGCGCGGGTCATCGCCGGCAAGCAGATGCGAGTGCGGGGCATGGAGCCCGGTGCCCCGCTGCCGCCTCCGCCGGAGCGCGTCCGGCGCTGGCTCGAAGGGATGGACGTGGACTCGGGTGATCTGGCCGACTACGACCGCATCATCGACGGGCGTGACGGCAAGGGAGGAAACGACGATGGCAAGACACGGTAAGG
>JASEHJ010000228.1 GCA_030018905.1 bacterium
CTAGCCCTCGGGCGGGGCCCGCGTTCGCGCGCCTGTTGCGGGTGTTGTTGCCTTCCTGTTGCCTTGAGGCAGGGACTCCAGACATCGTCCGCCCCCCTCCTGGAAGGCCGACGGCATCAGGCTCTCGTACGTGTCCAGCGTGGCCGTAGGGCGGAAAAGCCAGGCCACAGCAAGGCAACAGGCCACAGATTACGGGGAGTCTCCGGCCAGCATCTGCTGAAATGTGCTGAAGTGTGAGGAGGTCAAATCGGTGATTGTCTGTTGCCTTCCTGGTGCCTTACGGAGCCGAAAACACCCCCAGTGAGGCGAAACAAACCGAAACGAGTCGAAACAGCGTCATCGGCTGAAAGCCAGACAGGACGCCAATTTCAGCGTCCTGTCTGGATTCTGGCCGTTGGGCCTCATTCAGCCTGGGGCTCCCTGACGCAGAGGAGGTCGCAGGTTCAAGTCCTGCAGCACCCACCACGGCGAATCCCGATCCCGCGCCCATCAAGGCTCCCCGCGCATCGCGTCGATAGACTCGTGAGGCGATCCACCGCACCCGGTTTCCTTGGACACCCGATAATGAGAGGAGGAATGGGGGGTCGAAGCCCGACGGGCGGGCTGCCGGCGTGAGCGGGGCTAGGCCGCTGGGATGTTAGGCTGACAGGCCGCGTAGTATAATGTCCGCCAAGGGCGGCGCACGGGAGGGCGGGAGCCCTGACTGTGTCGACGATTGCGGAGAAGGACCGTTCTTCGGGTGGTGTGCTAGGCTGACGCAGCGGGCGTGTTAGGCCGATCAGTCTAATCAGGAGTTGGGCGGCACCAATCTGACGGAGTAAACTGCTCGCTCAACCCGGAAATTGTGGAGGTCTACATGAGCCAGAAATTGACGATGGTTTATTGGAAGGGCGACCAGTTTTGGCTGGGGAAGCTACTCGAACATCCTGAGATCATGACCCAGGGTGAGAGCGTTGAAGAGCTCGAGGAGAACCTCAAGGACGCATTTCGACTCATGGCCATGGATGAAGTGCCTCAGGACTACAAGACTAAAGAAATTGCGCTGTGAAGCGCAGTGAACTGATTCGTCAACTTGAACAGCAGGGCTGTGTCCTTCTTCGCCATGGCGGGCGCCACGACATTTATCTCAATCCTGCCACAGGCCAGAAGCAACCTGTACCGCGTCACAACGAAGTCGATAATGCCTTGGCCAAGCACATCAAGAAGTATCTTGGCTTACAGGTGTGAAAACACGTGTCGCCCAACACTTCAGGGCTCCTGACATGGGCGTAGGAATCTATGCAACTCCCGGTGGCTCGTAGACAAGCGTCAGGTGAGTCCCGGGGTACGGTAACGCCGCGGCATTGAGGATCTCACACAAATGAGCTACGGCTTGATTGCTTCGCGGGTTGGCCAAGGAATGCAGGCGAACGCGCAATCGCTGGGCGTCTGGTTCAGGAATGATGTCGGCGCTGGAGAGCAAGATTTCGCGGACCAGCGCCCGGCCGTCATCCTCAGTCTTCGCGTAGTGAGGGGCCAGGGAACGCACCAAGGCCGTCTCCGCGCGATAGGCGAGCATCTTAATCGTGTCAGTCAAGTGCTTCGCCTCGGGGGTGAGCCGGACGATCTCGGCCTCGTCCACCACAGTCCTCACCGGCACGCGCTCGGGCAGGGCCGCGATACGGGCCTCCAGAGCCCGGCACTGCGCCTCCTGGGCGCGCATCCGCTGACCCAGCGCCGCATGGGCGATCTTGAAGCCCCGCATCGTCGGTCGGTGGCCCTCACGATTCCTCAGGGCCTCGTGCCCATACTCCTGTGCCAACGCCCTGAGCTCCGTCCGGGCCTGGGCGAGGGTCTTCGCCAGCTCCCTGCGCTCCGGGTTCGGCATCGTGCGGGCGGGATCGGCCGGCTCCACAGCGTAGGTCACCAACGCATCCAGCGCGAATTGCGGGCGCATGTAGCGGAAGAAGTTCTCCTGAGTCCAGCGCTCGAACATGCGGTAGGCCACGACCTCGAGGGCCAGATCCCGCCGCGTGGTCAGGATCGCGGTCTGATGCCCGCTGTCGCACAGCCGCCGGACCTCACGCATCGCGAAGCCCTTCACCACCTCGACCGTGCGCTCCGCCAGCGTATACGTCACCGATCGCCCGTCGATGACACCCGTGACGGTCCGGAAGTCCGCCCTGGGCCACGCCGCGTAGGGCCCCTTGCGATAGGTCAGGACGTCGAAGCCCTGCGTGTGACACTCGCGGAAGAACTTCGGGCTCCAGCCGTCGCGGTCGAAGACCAGCGTGACCCGGCGCTCGCCGACCAGCCGCCGGATCTCCGGCAAGATCTCCCGCCGCAGCATCGCCAGCAGGGCGTCGTTGGCCGGGGCCGTCACGACGAACAGCGGCTGGGCGTCCTGCTGGTGCACCCAGAAGTCGGTCGTGGCCGGCATACACAACCGCCGCCGGGTGACGTACGCTTCCGGGAGCGTGTGGGCGGTCCCATGGTAGGGGCGGACATGGCCATCCACGTAGAGCAGGCCCACGGTGTCGGCGTGCTCGGCCACCCACCGCTCGGCCAGCCGCCGGCTGAACTGCGTGGCCTGCCGGCGCGCGGCCAGCTCCCAGAGCTTCCGCCGCAGGGTCTTGACCTCGGGCGCGCGGTCGAGCCCGAGCAGGAGTCCGAGCTCTCCGGGGGGATGCCCCTGCAGCTGCTCGGGGGTGCGAATGCGCAGCAACGCCATGAACGCCAGGCACAACAGCGTGGCGCGCAGCCCATAGAAGCCCTGCTTCAGGGTCCCGTACACCTGCTCCCCCGCCTCCAGCAATCCGAGCGCCACGAGCGCCGGGAGGGCCAACAAGGTGCCGCCATACCGCACCGCCTCAGCGGCCACAAAGCGCGGGGAGGCTTCCCTCATCTGGCCAAAGCGCGCCAGCGCCCGCTCCGTGTACCGCTGCACCGCCACGCCGCCCGCGGCACGGGCCCGGAGCGAGCGCGATGCCC
>JASEHJ010000229.1 GCA_030018905.1 bacterium
ACCGGGGCCGGCTTCGGCGGGAGCATCGTGGCGTTGGTGGCGGAGAAGCACGTTCGGTAGTAGCCGCGGTCGCGCGTCAGGCGATCTTCATGGGGCCGGATCCCCGCGGAGCCGCGTCAGAAGCTCGTCCGCGCCTTCCCGCACGTGCGGCTTGAGATGGCCGCGCCAGCGGTCGATGTCCTGGGGATCTACCTGCTTGCGCAGGACGGCCTCGCCCTCGCGCAGTTCAAACGCGACGCGCATGCCCGGCCGCAACCCTAGGGCGTCGCGCACGTCCTTCGGAACCGTCACCTGTCCCTTTTTGGTAAGAGTGCTCACGCTATACACCTCTCCCATGCCGAGATGGTGAAACTGAATGGGTAAGACTGCCAAAGGGCTCTTTCCTCCGTAGGGATGCCCGGGGCGGCGCCGGTCGTCAGTATGGCGGGTGCTCTTTGGCAATCTCCGCGCGCAGCCTCGCCGCCTCCGCCAGGAACCGCTCGCAGTCGTCGCTCGCGCTGCGGCGGCGTGCTTGCTCTCGGATGTAGTGTTGGTCGAGGTCATCCCAGTACGTGGCCATCAGCAACAAGGCTTGCCGCCGCGCGTCACCCGTAGGGTTCCGCTGTGCCGCAGCCTGGTCCATACGATCAAGAATCAGATCGTCCAGACCGATGACGTGGACGCGGAGGCCACTCTCCAGCACGACGTCGATGACCCGATGGGGATCTCCGACCAGAACGGTATCGGGAATCTCGATTGGGATGTGCAGGCGGGGGTACCACCACACTCCTGCCGACGCTCCCCGCCTGAATCCGAGGGCGGCCAGGACGTCCAGCGCCAGGTGCCGACCCTCCACGACGAGGTCGATGTCTTCTGTCGCTTCAGATCCTTCCGTGTAGATGGCCACGGCCGAGCCTCCTACCACAACGGGAAAGAGGCCACGCCCTTCCATGGCCCGAACGACGAGCGCGGCGGCACAGACCAGTTGATCGATCCTCCGGAGATCCTCGGGGATCTGATCGAGCTGCGCCCTTATGACGTCAATCGAGCTTATGAGGGATCCCCGCAGATGCGCGCGTGCGCTCGATGGTGGCGAGAAGGCGTGCCTCGGCCGGGTCACGCGGACGGGTTCGGGTCGCGGAGGGCAGCCGTTTGGCGACCTCGCGGCCTCGCTGCCGGCGCGCCTCTAGAGTATCCCATGAGATCGCCTTGCGAGCCACGATGTGCCTCCTTTGCCTTCACCATACATGATGAGGGGTTCGGGGGCCTATAGGCAAGTCCCACAGGAAGACCGCGGCAGCGCCACCGTGAACCTGCTCCCCTCCCCCGGCCGGCTCTCCACCCACACCCGCCCGCCATGCGCCTCGACCAGCGATTTCACGATAGCGAGCCCGAGTCCTGAGCCGCCGCTCGCCCGCGACCGCGAGGCGTCTAGCCTGTAGAACCGATCGAAGATCCGATCCCCTTCCTCAGGAGGGATGCCCGGCCCGGTGTCTGCTACCCAAAAACGCACCTCGCGCTCGCCTGCTTCCAGCCCCACGATCACGGCTCCGCCCGCGGGCGTGTGGCGGATCGCGTTGTCGAGCAGGTTGTGGACGACCTGCATCATCCGCTCGCGGTCCACGCTGACCGCCGGAAGCCCGGCTGCTATCCGGCTCTGCACGGAGACGCTCTTGTCCGCGGCGTGCGGGCCTACCGCCGCCGCCGCGTCGACCACCAGCGCGGCCAGATCCGTCGGCGCCCGGTGAAGCGGCAGCCGGCCTGCCTGCGCCAGCGACAGGTCTCGCAGGTCCTCGACGAGCCGCGCCAGCAGGCGCACCTGCGTGTGAAGCGCGGCCAGGCGGTCGGGCGCAGGCTCCACCACGCCGTCCAGCATGCCTTCCAGGTTGGCCTGTAGCACCGACAGCGGTGTGCCGAGTTCGTGCGCGATGTCGGCGACCAGGTTGCGTCGGCTCTCCTCCAATCGCCTCAGGTCGGCGGCCATGGCGTTGAACGCGCGCGCCAGCTCGCCCAGATCGTCGTCCGACGGCACCGGCACCTCCTGGGCCAGGTCCCCCCGACCTATGCGCGACGCGGCGTCCGACATCCGGCGCAGCGGGGTCGTCAGGTAGCGGGCCATGAGGATCCCCAGCAGCACGGCAGCCAGGCCTCCTGCAAGTGCAGCCAGCCAGGTCGTCCGGCGTAACTGCGCGAGGAAGTGCAACTCTTCTGGTCCCATCATGCGCCGCATCATCCGGCGCATCTCTCCGGGATCGGTCGGGTGTGGCATGCGGGGCCGTCCGATGGCGCCGGGCGGCAGCCTTCCCGGCGGTGCCAGGGCCGGAGGCGGCTGCCCCGGTGGCACGTGGCCCGGGGGCAGCATCATCGGGCCGCCCAGGAAGTAGTGGTCGAACTCGGCACGGATCGTTGCACTCGAGATGACGCCTACCGCGGCAATGGAAACCAGGGCCACGCTCACGAAGGCCAGGATCAGCCGCCCCTGCAGGCTAGTCACGGCCGGGCTCCGCCAGGCGGTACCCTGCGCCGTGCACGGTGAGCACGTACCTGGGCCGCCGAGGATCGGGTTCGAGCTTGTGCCGCAGGTTCTTGACGTGGGCGTCAATCGTGCGTTCGTAGCCCTCGAAGGCGTGGCCCTGCACCAGATCAATCAACTGGAGGCGCGTGAAAACCCGGCCGGGTGCGCGTGCGAGCGCGGCCAACAATCTGAACTCGGTCGGCGTCAGCGCCACGGCCACACCGCCCCGGCGGACCTCCATGCGCCCCTGGTCGATCTCCAAGTTGCCTACGGTCAGAACCTCGGCGGGCGCCTCGCCGCTGGCACGTCGCAGCACGGCCCGCACCCTGGCGACGACCTCCCGAGGGCTGAACGGCTTTGTGATGTAGTCATCGGCGCCCAGCCCCAGGCCGAGCAGCCGGTCCAACTCCTCTCCGCGCGCGGTGAGCATGATTACCGGCGTGCTCCCTGCCGCGCGGATCTGGCGGG
>JASEHJ010000022.1 GCA_030018905.1 bacterium
CGAAGCCCCCGCGTCTTCCCAAGGCCGACGATGAGATGAGTCGCGAGCTGCGGCGCCTGATCGGTGCCGAGAGCCACAAGCAGGATCTCTACCTGGGTCATCCAACCGAGGAGTTGGCCGAGCTACTGCTGGACATGAGCTTCCTGGCGCAGGAGGCCTTGGATGACCCCGAGGTATCGCGGCTACTGGACCGGACTCAGGCCGAACACGAGGAGGACGCGCAATATCGCGACCTGCACAGCCGGTATCTCTCACTGACCGAGCGCACCGGCATGGGCCATCCGGCCGCGGAGGAAGCGTACTGGGACCTGTTCTCCTACACTTCGCGCAAGCTCTCGAAACTGATTCCGGCGCTTAGGTCGTTCCTCGACCGCCGGGGCTTCAACGATCTCTGCGAGCACGAGGCCACCGCCTTCTTCACCGCGGCCCTATCTCTGGCGCTTTCCGCCATCGAGGCGGACGAACCCTAACCCGGCGAGCGAAAGGTCCGAATCACCTCTCCGGCCATAACCTGCAGCGCCGCAGCAACCGGGACCGCCAGCAACGCGCCGAGAATCCCCATCAGTTTGGCGCCGACCATGATCGCTACGATCGTCAGCAGCGGTGAAAGCCCAACGGCTTTCTTCATCACTCGCGGCACCAGGACGTTGCCCTCGATCTGCTGGACCACCGTGAAGAAGATGACCACGGCCACCACCTGCCAGGTTGACCCAAACAGCGCCACCAGCACCGCGGGGACCGCGCCCAGCACCGGCCCGATCATCGGGATCAACTCGGTGACACCGGCGGCCAGCCCCAGCAGGAGTGGATAAGGGAGCCCAATCGCCCAGGTCCCCAGGCCGGCGGCCACGCCGATGATGAGACCGAGCAGGAGCTGGCCGCGCAGCCAGCCTCCGAACTTCCCTCCGACATGCCCCAGAACGGCCTCGACCCGCGGCCGACGCTGCTGGGCGAAGAGCCCCAGGAATCCCTGCTTGATCGCCGGCCCCTCCAGCAGCATGTATATGCTGAGGATCAGCGCCGTGATGGCTGAGACGACGACGCCGAAGACGCGGAACGCCACTCCGGTGGCCGCGCCGGCGTAGGCGGTGAGGCGGCCGGCTTCGTGTGGAAGGCGGTCCAGCAGGGAGGTCAGGTCCGGAAGCCAGGCGTAGCGCTGCTGGAATCCCGCCAGCATCTCGCGCAACCCCTGGTAGAACTCGGGCGCCTTCTCCACGAACTGCCGCGACTCGGCCACGATCGGCGTGATCAGCAGGCCGCCGGCGAGCACCAGCGCCACGAGCACGCCCAGGTACACCACGGCGATCGCGGCCGAACGCGGCAGGCGCCGACTGCGCCGGGTCCACGTACGGCGCGCCAGCCTCTCCACCACGGGGCTGAGTCCGGTTGCCAGTATCGCGGCGATGAGAACCACGACGAGAATCTCGCCGACCTCGAGGAGCAGGCGGGCGACGGTGATAACGGCAAGGGCCGTGAGGACGACGATGGATGTATTGATGACAAGTTCGGAACGGGTTCCCAGTGCGGCCACCCCCTCGCGATCCGGTGATGCTGCCACGGTCATGCAGCTTCTAGGGGGATTCGCGGTTCACCTCGCCCGCGCCTGGGCCGGTGCCGCGCCTTGACGCCCCTGTGGGCGTTTCCTAGAATGAGTGCGCTGGTCCAGTTCGTCCCGCGTTCCGCGGTAGCTCAATGGTAGAGCGTCCGGCTGTTAACCGGAGGGTTGTAGGTTCGAATCCTACCCGCGGAGCCATTCACCTTCTTCGCACATCCTCACACGCGCGACGTCCACCATACTACTCGAAACAAGTTGACGCATGCCCTCGGTCGTCCTAGCATATTAACCAGTTAATTCGAGCCCTGGAGGTGGTCTGGAATGGTCTCCAAGCGAAGAAGAAGGCTGAAGATGGTGAACGCCTTCTCGGCCCGCACGCACCTGGGCCGGATCATCAAGCTCGCCAGCGAAGGAGAGCGGTTCATCCTGACCAAGAGGGGAAAGCCAGAGGTGGCAATCATCGGTGTCGAGGACTTGGAGGACCTCTTGGAGATCGCGGCCGAGCAGGAGGACAAGGAACTCCAGGCGGCGCTGCGCGAATCGGCCCGACAGTACCGGCGGGGAGAGGTGAGCAGCCTAAACGCGCTCCGTACCATATACGCCGGACGCCGGTAAATGGTGGGGTTCCGCCTCGTACCGACCAGGAGATTCGAGGACGACTTCCGTGGGTTGCCTAAGGACGTCCAGGCCCGCGTACTCAAGGCGCTGGAACGAATCCAGGCAAACCCGCACCTCGGCCGGAAGCTGACCGGAATCCAGGCCGGCCGGTGGCGCTTTCGGGCCGGAGACTATCGCATCCGCTACGACATCGCAGGTCCGGTGGTGATTCTTCACGTGGTGCGCCACCGCAAGGACATCTATCGCTGAGACCGCTACCTGCGGCGGAGTGGTATCACCTCTACAGCAGCCCCTTCAGCCGCATCCGGAGGTCGTTGGGGCTGTCGGCGGCGGCCATCGCTACTTCCTCGTCCACCAGCCCCTCCTTGATCAGCAGGAACAGCGAGTAGTCGAACGTCCGCATCCCTTCCTGGATGCCGGCCGCCGACTGCATCACGCTGCGAATGCCTGCCAGGTCGGCCTTGCGCAGCAGCTCCCGCACACGCGGCGTCGAGAGCATCACCTCCACGGCCACGATCCGGCCTGCCCCGTCCTTCCGGGCCAGCAACCGTTGGGCGATGATGGCGTTCAGGTTCATCGAGAGCTGCATGGCGACGCTCTCGTGGGCCGCGGCCGGGAAGAAGTGCAGCAGCCGCTCGAGCGTCTGGCTGGCGTTGTTGGCGTGCAGCGTCGAGAGCACCAGGTGCCCGGTCTCGGCGAAGTGCACCGCGGCCGTGGCGCTCTCGTCATCGCGGATCTCGCCGATGAGCACGACGTCCGGCGCCTGCCGCAGCACGTCCCGCAGCGCCAGACTGTACGACTCGCAGTCGGTGCCGATCTCCCGCTGGCTGACGATGCTGCGGTCGTCCGGGTGCACGAACTCAATTGGGTCCTCTATGGTCACGATGTGGCCGTCGCGCTCCCGGCTGCGGTGGGAGATCATGGCCGCCAGCGTGGTGGACTTACCGGACCCGGTCTGTCCCACCACCAGCACGAGCCCCCTGGACCCCAGGGCCAGGGGGCCCACCACCGGCGGCAGGCGCAGGTCGTCGAACGATGGGACCAGGCTCTTGACGCGCCGGATCACCGCCGCCGGTGATCCCCGCTGCACGTAGACGTTGACGCGGAACCGGCCCAGCGCCGGGCTGGAGTAGGCGATGTCGGCGCGGTATCGGTCCTCGAACTCCAGCCGGTGCCGGTCGGTCATTATCTGGTCGGCCAGGCGTCGGATCTCCTCTCCCGAGAGCGGCGCTCCATCAATGGCCTTCAGCTCACCGGCCACCCGCAGCATCGGCGGCACCCCGACCTTGAGGTAGAGGTCCGAGGCGTCGCGCGCCTCCATATGCTTCAGCAGGTCGTCAATGTGCATGACGGACGCCTCACCCCCACCTCTACCGGCGGGCCACGAACCCGGAGAGCTCGGCGGGCGGGGGCGCCGGGCCGGACCGTTCATGGAAGAACGCCTCCTTGTCCACCGCCCGCTTCAGCGCCTCCTCGCGCGAGATCCGATGCATCTTCACCAACGACTTGAGGTGCTGGTCCAGGCTCTGCATGCCTTCCTTGGCCCCGGTTTGGATCGCCGAGGGAAGCTGGTGGACCTTGTTCTCCCGCACCATGTTGCGAATCGCGGGCGTCGCCACCATGATCTCGACCGCGGCGACGCGGCCCCGGCCATCCAGGGTTGGGATAAGCGTCTGCGCCACCACGCCCAGCAGCGCGTCGGCGAGCTGCACCCGTATCTGCTCCTGCTGGTGGGGGGGAAAGACGTCCACAACCCGGCTGATGGTCTGCGGCGCGCTGTTGGTGTGCAGGGTGGAGAACACCAGGTGCCCGGTCTCGGCCGCGGTGATGGCCTGGGCGATCGTCTCCAGGTCGCGCATCTCGCCGACCAGGATTATGTCGGGATCCTCGCGCAGCGCGCTGCGCAGGGCCGCGGAAAACGAGTGCGTGTGCGGGCCGACCTCGCGCTGGTTGATGTTGCACTTCTTGGCCGAGTGCACGAACTCGATCGGATCCTCGATGGTGATGATGTGGTCGGTCCGCTGCTGGTTGGCGTAGTCCACCATGGCCGCCAGGGTAGTGGACTTACCAGACCCGGTGGGCCCTGTGACCAGCACCAGCCCCCGGTCCTTCATGGCGAGGTCCTTGAGGATAGGGGGCATGCCCAGGTCGTCCAGCGGCCGGATCTTCGAGGGAATCAGCCGCAAGATCATGCCCTCGCCCAAACGCTGCATGAAGCCGTTGACGCGAAAGCGGCCCACCCCTGCCAGCTCCAGCGAGAAGTCCAGGTCGTGCGTGGCCTCGAACCGGGCCTTCTGCTCATCGGCAAGGATGTCGTATAGCAGCGAGTGCATGTCCTCCCGCGTCAGCGGGGCGGCCTCAATTCGGACGAGCTTCCCATTGACGCGCAGGGTGGGCGGGGCACCGGCCGCCAGGTGCAGGTCGGACGCTCCCCGCTCGCGGGTCAGGATGAGAAGGTCGGTGATATCCACGGCCCGCCCTCCACTACCCTGGCAAGTTCATCCTGCGAGACGAGCCCGGCGCGCACCAGCGCCAGGCCCTGCTCGCGCATGCGAGTGCCTGATTGCACAAGCCGCTCGAACACCGTCGCGGTGCGGCCCGATCGCAACAGCAGCCGGGTGCCTAGGTCCGCAATCCAGACGTCGAAGAGCACGCGCTGCCCCCGGAATCCGGTGAAGCCGCAGGCCTCGCAGCCGCCCGGTACGTAGACCGGCTCCTCGGCGGCCGGCATGGAGCCCCAAGGTGCCGGCTGCTTGCACTTCGGGCAGAGCAGGTGCACGGATCGAGCGGCCAGTATCCCCCGCAGCGTCGAGGCCACCAGGGCCGGGCCCAGGGCATCCACGGACTGGCTCAGCAGCCCGACCACGTCGGCCTGGGGGTGGCCGGCCAGCACAGTACGGTTACGTGCGGACTCGTGCGCGGCACGCAGCGTCTCCACGTTCGACGCGTCGTCCACCACGATCAGATCGGCTCCGGCCATCACCACTCCGCGCAGGTACGCGGCTGCGTCCATCGCCGATGCCAGCACGGTTTGGTTGAGGGTGGGCCGTCGGTAGACCGGCAGGGTTTCCAGAACCCAGACCTTGCCGCGCGTGCCGGTGGGAATCATCGCATGTAGTAGGGTGGACCGCAGCAAGGCGTCACCGCAGCCCACCAGCACCACACCCCAGGAGGCCTCCAGCGCCTGACGCAGCGGCCGAATGCGCTCGTCGGGAATGCCTAGATGTTCAAGGTCCGGCGCCTCGGTGTGGCGGGGGTAGAGGACGACGGTGGCCGCCTGACCAAGCACCGTTGGCATGAATGTGACCACGAGCACGACCTCAGTATCGCCGACCCTCACCGGGACCGTGGCCGTGCCAGACGATTCGGGCTCCGCGGCGGTCATGTCATGGAGGTATCGAATGATGGAGTCGTGCAGGTCGGCAGCCTGGGCCGGCCGGTCCGCAAGCACCCCCTGCAGCCGGTAGCGCACGCGGGCCCGGCCGCCTTCCAGCGGATCGAAATGGATCTCGGAGGCGCCCTGCTGCAGTGCCTGGACCAGGTGGAACTGCAGGTGCTGCGCCTCGGCGGCCGCAGCCTCGGTGGTTACCGCGGCGGCCCCCGGCGCCGCGTGCACGAAGAAGTGATCGAGCATCTCGACAATATTGGAGGCCAGGGCCAGCGATCGCCGCACCTGCAGCCGGGTGCGGGCGCCGACGTCCTCGACCGCGTGCTCGTCGGTGGGATCGGCCATGGCCAGGGTCATCTCCTGGCCGAACTTGAGCACCGGCAGCACGCGGCGCTCCCGCAGGAACGCCTCGGGCAGCATGCGCACCGCCTCCTCGTCCACGATGGACGGGGTCAGGTGCACGTAGGGATACCCGAGCTGGGTGCTGAGGGCCCAGGCGATGTCATCCTCAGTAACCGCGCCCTGCTCGACCAGGATCTGGCCCAGCCGCTTCCTACTCTCGCGCTGGGCTTCCAGGGCGACCTCGAGCTGCTCCTCGGTGATCAGCCCGTTGTCCACCAGGATCTCGCCCAAGCGGCCTCGGCGGCGCTCGGGGACGGCCGGTGCGGGCAGATCGGACGGCGCCCCCACGTCCGGCGCGGTCGCCGGCGTCCCGGCCAGGAACCGCGCGACCTCGGCCACAAATGCCTGAACCGAAATCGGCTTCTCGATGGCCCCCACGCATCCGGCCTGGAACCAGCGCGCCCGCTCCTCATCGCCGGCCAGCGCGCTGATCGCTACAACCGGCAGACCTGCGCCCCATGGGAACTCGCGCAGGCGGCGCAGCACGTCCATCCCGTGCATGTCCGGCAGGTGCATGTCCAGGAGGACGAGGTCCGGTGGGGTTTCCTGGGCCGCGGCCAGGGCCTCGGCGCCCGAGCGTGCCTCGACGACGTCGTAGCCGGCAGGCGTCAGCAGCTTTCGGGCCAGCAGCAGGTTGGCCGGGACGTCATCCACTACCAGGATGCGCGGGGGCCGCGTCATGCCGACACCGCAGCCAGGATCTCGACCACTTGTTCGTCCCACTGCTTGCCGGCACCCTCCCAAAGGACCTCCCAGACTTCGTCGGGCGAGAGGGCGGCGCGGTAGGTCCTATCGTGGTTCATCGCATCGAACGCATCGGCCGCCGCCACGATGCGGGCCTCGATGGGGATCTCCTCACCCTTCAGTCCCCGTGGGTACCCCATCCCGTCCCACCGCTCGTGGTGGCTCAGAGCAATGGCCTCGGCCAACTGCAGCAGCGGGTTACTTCCGTCGGAGAGGATCCGTGCGCCGATGGTCGTGTGGGTCTTCATGATCTCGAACTCTTCCGGGGTCAGGCGGCCCGGCTTGAGGAGGATCTGGTCCGGGATGCCGATCTTGCCCACATCGTGCAGGGGCGCGGCCCGGCCGATCAACTCGACCTGCGACGCGGCGAATCCCAGACGTCCGGCCACCCGCGCGGCCACCTCGCCCACACGCCGCGTGTGCTGGCCGGTCTCGTCGTCGCGGAACTCCGCGGCCAGCGCCAGGCGCTCCAGCACCTCGATGTGGGACTCCTCCAACTCCCTGGTGCGCTCGCGAACGCGATCTTCCAGGACCAGGTTGCTCTGCTGGAGTTCCCGGTGGAGCACGCGGGCGAACAGCAGGTTCTTGATGCGCAGCATGACCTCGGTGGGATCGAAGGGCTTGGTCAGGAAGTCCCGCGCGCCGGCGGCCAGCGCCCGCTGCCGCACCGGCATGGCCACGTCGGCCGTCAGCACCAGGATGGGGAGGTAAGCGCCCTCCGGAATCATCGGCTGCAGTAGCTCCATGACCTGGAAGCCGTCCAGGTGCGGCATCATCAGGTCCAGCAGGATCAGGTCTGGCTGGAACTCAGAGAACAGGGACAGCGCCTGGCGCGGATCGGTGGTGCTCTTTAGGCCGGTGTAGCCGGAGCGTTGCAGCAGCGCCTCCAGCAGGAAGACGTTGGCCTCCTGGTCGTCCACGATCAGGATGCGGGCGTTGCGGATCGCGTCGTCCAGCATGGCCGGTCCGGTCAGGCCTGTCCCAGGATGGAATCCAGGACTCCCATGAGCCTCCTGACATCCAGCGGCTTGGTCAGGTAGTCCCGGGCTCCTGCCTCGATCAGCCGCCCGGCCTGCCCGGGCGTGGCGTCGGCGCTGATCACGACTACGGGGATGCCCTGTGTCTTAGGGCTCTCCTGCAGGAGGCGGAGCACCTCGTCCCCGGGGATGTCCGGCAGGTGGATGTCCAGCAGGACAAGGTGAGGCCTGTGCTCGCGCGCCAGTTCCAGGCCCAGCCGGCCCTGCATGGCCGGGATCAGGCGCACCTCCGGGCGGTGGGCCAGCAGGTGCTGAATGAGCTTCACGTTGGACAGGTTGTCCTCAATGCAGAGGACAATCCGGACCCGCGTTGAGTCATCGAGATCCGCCGGGGCAGGCAGCGCGACACCTGCCCGCTCCAGGCGCTGCCGCGGGGACTCTGCGGAGGGGAGATCCACCCAGAACGTGCTCCCGACGCCGGCCTCGCTCTCGACCCCGAGCGCACCACCCATCGCCTCGGCCAAGCGCCTGGAAAGCGCCAGGCCGAGCCCCGTGCCCTCGACCCCGGCCTGCTCGGCTCCCAGGCGCTCGAAAGGTTCAAAGAGCCGCCCGATCTTCTCAGGCGGGATGCCGGGGCCGGTGTCCCGTACCCCAATCCTCACCCGGGCGCCGGGCGCCTCCTGGTACGAGAGGCTGACAGTGCCCTCCTGCCGGTTGAACTTGACCGCGTTGGAGAGCAGGTTCAGCAAGACCTGCTTGAGGCGCTGGCGGTCGGCCAGGACGAACCGGTCTGAGATGTCGTCCGTCTCTGCCCGCAGCAGGTGGACGTGACGCTCGGAGGCCAGGGGGGCGACCAGGTCCATGCTCTCCTGGATCACCGCGCCGACCGGAACCGGTTCCAGCGACAGCGACATCCGGCCGGCTTCGATGCGGGCGATGTCCAGCACCTCATTGATCAGGTCGAGCAGGTGCCGGCCGCCCTTGAGGATCTGGGCCACGCCCTCGCGCTGAGTGGGCGTCAGGTCGTCCATCTCGAGAAGCTGCCCAAAGCCCAGGACGGCGTTGAGCGGCGTGCGCAGCTCGTGGCTCATTCGGGAGAGGAACTCGCTCTTGGCCTGGTTGGCGCGGTCGGCGTCGGTCCGAGCCTGCTCGGCGCCCTCACGGGCCTGCCGCAGTTCGCGGTTGGCCGCCTCGATCTGTGCTGTGCGATCGGCGATGCGCTGCTCCAGCGTCAGGTTAAGCTGGCGGACCTCCTCCTCGACGCGTTCGCGCTCCGCGATGCGCGACTGGACGGCCTCGGCCATCTCGTCGAAGGCCGCGGCCAGCATGCCCAGCTCGCCGCCGCCGCGCACAGGCCCCGAGCGCGCGGTCAGATCACCGGCCTTCAGCCTGCCTATCACATCCAGCAGCCCGCGCACCCGACGCAGGACCAGCAGGTCGCCGGCCGCCCAGGCCAGCAGGAGTACCAGCACCGCGGCCAGCCCGAGTAGGGCTAGGTTTCGCGCCGTGATCCGGTTGACCGCTGCGTACACCTGCACGACCGGGAACCCGACGGCGACATAGGCCCCCCCGGTGCGTGCGGGATCGCCGAGCGTGGTGAACGCGTAGAGACGACGGACCCCGTCCACACCGGGAGCCTCAAAGGTGCCCTCACCCGCCCCCCTGATGTTGTTGAAGAACGGCGCCGGACGGCCTACCCACCGACCGGAGTCGGGGTGCCGGGCCAGGATGACACCCTCCCGATCGGTGATGGTGACCGCGGCTCCTTCTGGGAGGCGCACCCCGGTCGCCACGCGATTGAGCCACGAGAGGTCGAGGGCGGCGAACACGACCACGACGACCCGACCCGACTCGTCGAGGGCCGGGTACACCAGCGGCATGTTCGGCAGGCCGGTTATGCGGCCGATGATGTACTCGCCGACGACGAAGTCGCGCGTCCGCAACACGCGCTGGAAGTAGGGCCTATCGGCCAAGTTGACCGGGCGCGGGGACGGGACGGCGCTGCAGAAAACATCACCGTCGGGCTCGATGGCGATCAGATTGCTGTACGCGGGGTACTGCCTCAGAAGGTCGGCGAAAAGCGCGCTGCACGCAGGCCCGTCCAGGCGGCGCACTTCCGGAAGGCGTGCGAGAGCCGTCAGGAAGTACCGCGTCATCCCCACGATCCGGTCCTGCTCAGCGGCAAGCGTCCTGACCAGGCGCTGCGTCTCTTCGACCGCCGCGCGCGTGCCCAGTCGCCGCTGCTCCAGGTCGGCGCGTATGGTTATCGCAAACGCAGGCAGGCTCGTCAGAAGCACGAGCAACAGCAATCGAACCCGCAAGCTTGAAAAGACGTCTCGGAACACAGCCACCCCCGGAGAAGGCGCTGATTTCCGTGTCCTTGCTGCGGATAGACGGCCCTGCCGGTCGTATCAGACAGCGCCGTAACGTGGACCTTTCGCCGGCAGGGTGGGTTTTCCCTTGCCCACCGTCCGCCTTCATACGATACCCAGGATGGCGGCCGCATAGACTTTCCTTCGCCTGACCGCCTCATCAACAGCACGCTCGACACCGGGCGCAGTTTGGGCTATATTCTTATTTGCGTATGATTCCTATTTTGCTGGCCAACGGGATGACTCTGACCCCAAGCGAGATGCAGCAACGGATGAACCGCTTCGGGGACGCGCTCAGGCGCTCCGGGGTGAAGCTGACCCATCAACGCATGGAGATCTACCGTGAGGTGGCGCGGACCGGTGATCATCCCGACGCTGAGACGGTCTACAGGGGCGTTCGCAAGAGGATTCCCACCGTGTCGCTGGACACCGTTTACCGCACGCTGTGGCTGCTCATGGACCTGGGGCTGATCACCACACTGGGTTCTCCGCGGGGGAGCGTGCGGTTCGACGCCAACATGAGCTCGCACTGTCATTACCTGTGCACTCGATGTGGTATGGCCCGCGACTTCCACAGCGAGGAGTTCGCCAAGTTCAAGATCCCCGACGCCGTAAAGGCCCTGGGCAGCGTTGAAGGAACGCACGTGGAGTTCAGAGGGCTCTGCTCTAGCTGTTCAAAGAAGAAAGGTTGAGAGGAGAGATCGCCATGGCAGACAACAAAGACAACAAGAAGACGCTGACCACCGGCTTTGGGATGCCGGTCGACAACGACCTGAACTCATTGACCGCCGGACCCAAGGGACCAGTTCTCATTCAGGACGTCCACCTGACCGAGAAGCTAGCCCACTTCGACCGTGAGCGGATTCCCGAACGCGTGGTGCACGCCAAGGGGGCTGGCGCGTACGGGTACTTCGAGGTCACCCACGACGTCACCAAGTACACGCGAGCCAAGTTCCTCTCGCAGGTGGGGAAGAAGACCGAGGTGTTTGCGCGCTTCTCCACCGTAGGCGGCGAGAGGGGTTCGGCGGACTCCGAGCGCGATCCCCGAGGCTTTGCGGTGAAATTCTACACCGAAGAGGGCAACTATGACATGGTGGGCAACAACACCCCGGTCTTCTTCATCCGCGACCCCCTGAAGTTCCCGGACTTCATCCATACCCAGAAGCGCCACCCGGCGACCAACCTCAAGGACGCGGACATGTTTTGGGACTTCCTGTCCCTGACCCCCGAGTCCATCCACCAAGTCACCATCCTGTTCTCGGACCGCGGCACCCCCAGAACGTATCGCAACATGAACGGTTACAGCAGCCACACCTTCATGTGGTACAACGAGAAAGGCGAGCACGTCTGGGTTCAGCTCCACTTCAAGACCGAGCAGGGAATCCAGAACTTCACCGGCGAGGAAGCGGATCGCATGCGCAGCAGTGACCCTGACTGCTCCACGCGCGACCTGTATGAAGCGATCTCGAAGGGAGAGTTCCCATCCTGGCGGCTGGAAGTCCAAATCATGACGCCGGAGCAGGCACAGAGCTACCGGTTCGATCCTTTTGACATCACGAAGGTGTGGCCGCATGCCGACTTCCCGCCCATCGATGTCGGCCGCCTTGTCTTGAACCGCAACCCGGAGAACTACTTCGCCGAGGTGGAGCAGGCGGCATTCTCCCCCGGCAACTTCGTTCCCGGCATCGGCCCGTCGCCGGACAAGATGCTGCAGGGACGCCTGTTCAGCTACCACGACACCCATCGACACAGACTCGGTCCCAATTACCACCTGCTGCCGGTCAATGCCCCGAAGGCCTCTCAGGTGCACAGCTACCAGCGGGACGGCGCCATGCGGTTCGACGGCAACGGCGGCGGCGAACCCAATTACTGGCCGAACAGCTTCGGCGGTCCGGCGCCGGACGCCGGGGTGGCTGTTCCATCCCTGGACGTTTCCGGAATGGCCGCTCGCCACGCATATGAGCTCGTCGATGCCGACTTCGTGCAGGCGGGCGACCTCTATCGCAATGTCATGACCGATGAGGACCGCGAGCACCTGGTTCGCAACATCGCCTCCCACCTCAAGGGCGCGCAGAAGCGCCTGCAACTCAGACAGACAGCCCTCTTCTACAGGGCGAACGCTGACTACGGCGAGCGCGTAGGCAAGAGCCTTGGACTCGACATGAAGGAGATCAAGCGTCTCGCCGCCATGTCCCAGGAAGAGCGCGTCAAGGCGACGGCCAACCAGTAGTCATAGCACCACGGTCTGAAGAGACTGCCCAGTTCTGGTTCAAGACAAAACCCCGAGGGGAACAGCCTCGGGGTCTTGTCGCAAAGGAACCGGCCGGGACGCACCGCGGGCGGGTTTCCAGAACGCCGCAGAATCTACTCGTGAGTGTGCTTGCGGATGAAGGCCGCAACGGCGGACTTGTCCACCTTTCCTTCCGCGACGGCGCGCACGAGTTCCTCGAATCCCCGTTCAGGAGCATCCAGGATGATACCGTTCAGCCTCAGGAATGTGAACGCCGCCATCGCGCCCACCCGCTTGTTGCCATCCACAAACGGATGGTCCTTGATGATGTAGTGGAGGTAGGCTGCAGCCATCTCGAACACGTCGGCATGGAGGAGCTGGCCGCCGACGCCCGCCCGCGGCATGGCCAGGGCGGATTCGAGCAGTCCCATGTCGCGGACCCCCAGACGTCCACCATACCGCTCGATCTGATCTCGATGCATTTCTAGCACTTCCTCGAGTTCCAAGAATACGGGAGGGTCAGTCACTGGGCCAACCGTTTCAGCATCCCACCGTAGCGACGATTGCCCTCCTCGAGCGCAGCCCGAAATCGCTTCTGGCGTTCCCGGCTACGAACGGGGGCCACCACCAGGCACCTTCCGTCGGTGGTAATCGAGAGCGGGGTGTCGGCGTCGATGCCCAGCAGGTCGAGCACCCCCTTCTCGATGACAAGGGCCAGGCTGTTCCCGTGCTTGGTCATGCGCTTGATCATGGCACGTCCTCCGCGGGGTTCATACATCATACTAACAATGTATCACCCCCGGCGCGCTGGGGGAAGGCCGACGCCCTTCGCCACGCATCGAGGGGACCACACGGCGAGGTCGCGAATCCCTTAAGATGGCATCGAGGAGGTGCGCCGTGCTCGAACAGAGGATCCTCTACCTGTCGCAGTCGGACGTCGCGTCTGCCGGCGTCACGATGAAGGAGATCATTGAAGCGTTGGAAGTGGCATTCCGCGAGCACGGCGAGGGACGCGTCGAGATGCCGCCCAAGCCAGGCGTGCACACGCGGCCCGATGCGTTCATTCACGCGATGCCCGCGTACATTCCAGCACTGCGCGCTGTCGGAATGAAATGGGTGAGCGGATATCCTGAGAACCAAAGCCGCGGACTGCCGTACATCAGCGGCCTGCTGATTCTCAACGACGATGATACGGGCCTGCCGCTCGCGGTGATGGACTGCGCGTGGATTACCGCAATGCGCACCGGCGCGGCCACCGCGGTTGCGGCGAAGTACCTCGCCAGGCCCGACTCCAACACCGTCGGCGTCCTTGGCTGCGGTGTCCAGGGACGCAGCAACTTAGAAGCCCTCAAGGTGTTGTTCCCGCTCGAACGCGTGACCGCGTACGATGTCCTGCCCGAGCAGACGGATCGATTCGCCGCCGAGGTGAAAGAGCGTTGGGGCCTGCAGGTCGTCAAAGCGAAGCAGCCCCGGGAAGCCGTTGACGGCTGCGATCTGGTCGTCACCGCGGGGCCGATTCTGCGCATGCCGCATGCGACGATCAAGGCCGGATGGCTGAACAAGGGCGCGTTCGCGTCACTGGTGGACTTCGATTCCTATTGGGACGGCCCGGCCATGAAGGAGATGGACAAGTTCTGCACGGACGACGTCCCGCAACTGGAGCACTATCGCGGGGTCGGGTACTTCCAGGACATCCCGCCGATCCATGCCACGGTTGGCGAGCTGGTGGCAGGGAAGAAACCCGGGCGCGAAGATCCCCTGGAGCGCACCATGACCTGCAACCTGGGGTTGGCCCTGGACGATGTGGCCACCGCGCCCATTGTCTACCGCCGCGCGGTCGAGCGCGGGATTGGAACCTGGCTGGAGTTGTGACCTGGACCTGACGCCGGCCTCGTGCGGTTCGCCTCGCCCGCGCCTGGGCCGGTACAGCGCCTTGACGCCCCTGCGGGCGTTTCCTAGAATGAGTGCGCTGGTCCTGCTCGTCCCGTGTTCCGTGGTAGCTCAATGGTAGAGCGTCTTTTGCGGGTTACGTCAAGGTGGCCATGAGCAAGGAGGCGGCCATGGGAATTGATGAGTCCGTAGTGAAAGAGATCGTCCACCGGATTCTCTCCGTCGCCGCCCCGGACAAGATCATCCTTTTCGGTTCGGCCGCTACCGGCACGATGACTCGCGACAGCGACATCGACCTTCTTGTTGTCGAAGCCGAGCCGGGAGACCAGCGGAAGGAAAGCGTGCGCCTTCGGGAGACGCTTATTGGTTTAGGTTATCCTTTCGACGTCATCGTTATATCCTCCGAATGGTTTGAAGAGAGCAAGGGCGTCATCGGCGGCATCGCGTACCCGGCCAACAAGTACGGGAAGGTGATCTATGAGGCCGCCTGAGGAGGTCAAGAAGGAGATCGTCCGCCAATGGCTCGCCAAGGCCGAGCAGGACATGAAAGCCAGCGAGGCCTTACTCGCTGCTGAACCGCCCTTCCTGTATCCTTCCTGTTTCCACGCCCAGCAGGCTTCCGAGAAGTATCTCAAGGCTCTTCTCACGTGGCACCAGATCGAGTTTCCGAAAACACATGCCATCGAGCAACTTCTCGACCTAACAAAGCGGGTGGACCCTAACACAGCATTGATTCTCAAGGACACCGCCGCGCTTACGCCGTACGGGGTGGATATCCGCTATCCAGGAGATCAGCCCGAGCCGAACTTGGAAGAGACACGCCAAGCCGTCGAGTTGGCCCGGAAGGTCCGGCACGCGGTTATCAGCCGCCTACGGGAGGACCTATGAATCAGAAGAACCCTGCCAAGAAGCGATCGGCCAAGAAGAAGAGCAAACATGGGCATTCCGGCGCTCCTGCTATCGAATACCTGCCTTCCCTGCAATCCATGGAAAGCCTGCTCACTGGCATCGGGGGCAGGAGCAGGCGAAGCGCCGTGGACGAGGCCCAGGAGATCATGTACGACGCCTGGGAGGCTCCCACCCGCCAGCGCGCCGTGGCGTTGGCCAAGAAAGCGCTTACGATATCCGCCGACTGCGCGGACGCCTACAATCTTCTTGCCGAAGAGACTGCGAAATCACTTGGGGAAGCCATTGACCTGTACCGAAAGGGAGTCGGAGCCGGCGAACGGGCTCTTGGAAAGAAATCGTTCAAGGAGGACGTCGGCTATTTCTGGGGGCTCTTGGAGACGCGGCCGTACATGCGCGCACGCGCCGGATTGGCGCAGGGTTTGTGGGAAGCGGGGCAGCGTGAAGAGGCTGTCAACCATTATTGGGATATGCTGCGGCTCAATCCCAACGACAACCAGGGCATCCGCGACCTGCTGATGCCGTGCCTCATCGAGCTGGGCCGCGACAAGGATGCCGAAAGGCTGTTTAAACAGCACAAGGAAGACGGCACGGCCGCATGGTTGTACTCGAGGGCGCTCCTCGATTTCCGCAAACACGGCGATTCCACGGTTGCCGGCAAGTCGTTGAGAATTGCCCTCGAGGAGAATGAGCACGTGCCGCCCTACCTCCTCGGCCGCAAGAGGATGCCCCGCAACCTCCCCGAGCTTTACAGCTTCGGTGACGACAACGAGGCCGTGTTGTATGTACACGGGAACAAGACGGCATGGAAGACCACACGGGGAGCGATGGAGTGGCTCGCCGCCGAGGTGAAATAGGCGGCGCGCTACAGGCTCCCCAGCCAGATCCAGAGGTTCTTGAACGCTACAAAGAGTAGGGTCACCGCGAGCACGCGGCGGATGTGCAGAGGCAGAAGCCGGTGCGCGCCGAGGCGGGAGCCGATCAGGCCGCCCAAGAACGCCGCCACGACGAGCGGCCCCAGATCACCGATTACTAGGGCGCCGCGGGCCGCGCGGCCGGCCAGCCCCGCGATCGAGTTGACCACTATGAAGGCGGCAGAGACCGCCGCGGTCTGCTTTGCGCCGGCCCACCCGGCGAGAATCATCAACGGGCTCAGAAAGATGCCGCCTCCGACCCCGACGATCCCCGACAAGATCCCAATCCCGGCGCCGGATGCCAGCGCCACCGGAAGGGCAATGGGCTTCGGGGGCCGCTCCGCGGGAGTCCACCACAGCCGCACGGCCGCCCCCAACAGCGCAACACCCAGGAGCAGGGTATAGATGCGCGGGGCTACGTGCAGCAGTCCGCCCAGGTACGCTGCCGGCACCGAGGTGACCATGAACGGCCAGATCATTCGAATCGAAAGATGGCCGGCGCGCGCGTAGGTGACCGTCGCGATCCCGGCCACCAGCACGTTGAGCAGCAGCGCGCTGGTGGACATCTCGCGAGGGGGTACGCCGAAGAGACTCAGTATGCCGAGATACGCGGAGGCCCCGCCGTGGCCCACGGAGGAATACACTGCCGCGGCCGCCGCGACGAGTAAGAGTAGAAGCATGCCTGAATGGTTCGCAGGGCGCGCCGGGAGTCCTCCGGACAGGAAGCCCGGCAAACACACCGAAAGATGCTGGTTGTGGCGGATGCGCAGCCGATCATCATCCTGGAGGACGTCCACAAGTGGTTCGGGAAGCTGCACGTCCTGCGCGGCATCAACTTGGCCGTGGGCGCGGGCGAGGTGGTCGTGGTTGCCGGGCCGTCGGGATCCGGGAAGTCCACGATGATCCGCTGCATCAACCGCCTCGAGGCCCACAGCCAGGGACGCATCGTGGTGGACGGGACCGAACTGACGGATGACCTGCGCAACGTGGACGCCGTGCGCAGCGAGGTGGGCATGGTCTTTCAGTCGTTCAACCTGTTCCCGCACCTAACGGCGCTGCAGAACATCTCGCTGGCGCCCATCCAGGCGAGAAGGTGGCCGCGCGAGCGGGCCGAGAAGATCGCCCACGACCTGCTGATCCGCGTCGGCATTCCGGAGAAGGCCGATTCCCACCCTTCACACCTCTCGGGCGGCCAGCAGCAGCGGGTGGCCATCGCGCGGGCGCTGGCGATGCAGCCCAAGATCATGCTCTTCGACGAGCCCACCTCGGCGCTCGACCCGGAGATGATCCAGGAAGTGCTGGACGTCATGCGCGACCTGGCGCGGGGCGGGATGACGATGATCGTGGTCACCCACGAGATGGGGTTCGCGCGCGAGGTCGCCGACCGTCTGGTCTTCATGGACGAAGGCGCAATCGTCGAGGACGGCACGCCCGAGCACTTCTTCACAAATCCAAAGGAGGAGCGCACCCGGATCTTCCTGTCCAAGATCCTGCACCAGTAGGCATGCAGCGGAAACCCATGGAGATCATTGACGCCCACCTGCACCTCACCACCGCCGCGATGTACCGGCGCCAGCGCGATCGGGCATCGGCGATTCGCGCGGTCGCCCGGGAGCGCGCTCGGTCGCGCGGCCAAACCTTCCAGGAGAGGATTACCCAACTGGAAGGGGTCACCCTGGCCCAGCAGGCGCAGATGTGGCTGGACGGTTTCGACAAGGCGGGGGTATCGTCGGGGGTCTTCCTCGCCATGGGCGAGGCCCACGACGACCTATCCGAGTTCATCAGGCTGCGGCCCGATCGGCTCTACGGCTGCGGCTCGCTCATGGATCCCACGCACCCGGACGCGGCGCGGACCGTACGGCAGTTCCCCTCGATGGGGATCCGCGCGCTCAAGCTCTACGCACCGGCCTACCGGGTGCAACTCAACGACCGCCTGGTCTACCCGGTCTACGAAGCGGCCGCCGAGTGCAACCTGCCGATAGTCATCCACTTCGGCATCACGGTTGGGATGTTCTACGACCTGACCTTCGCGAATCCGCTGGCTCTTTCGGCCCCGGGCCGGGAGTTCCCCGACATCACCTTCATCGTCGCGCACTTTGGCGCCGGCTTCCTGCGCGAGATGCTCCTCCTTGCCTATCACACCGAGAACATATGCGTGGACACCTCCGGCACCAACAACTGGCGCACCTACGTCCCCGGCGAGCCGTCTCTCGAGCAGATCTTCAGGGACGCGCTGCGCACCTTCGGGCCGTCGCGCATCTTGTTCGGCACCGACTCGACCTACTTTAGTGGCTACCGACAGGAACTCGTCAGCGAACAGGTGGCGGTTCTGGAGCGGCTCGACCTGAGCGAGGACGAGCGGGCCCTGATCCTGGCCGGAAACGCGCGGCGGATCTTCGGCATCACCGGCTAGTACTCGGCCGCGGCCCCCCGCCGGCCTGAAGCGGGGTGCCTGAAGCAGGTCGGAATCGGGAAGAATGACCATGGAGACCATGGCCATCACCGAACCGGCAGAGATCCAGCCCGGAGGCGGGCCGGCAATCCTTCACTTGGCCGATGTCCGCCTGGGAGGCGCATTCCCGTTCCTGGGGGATGCGGGCTCCGCCCACCGCCTTCAGGTACGCGATACCTTCGTGCGGGCCGTGGATGCGGGCCTGAGTCTTGCCCCCGCCCTGGTGCTGATCACCGGGAACTTATTTGGGACGCCATTCCCCCCGAGTGACCTGGCCGAGTTCGCGTGCGCGCAGATCGAGCGCTTCTCGAAGCGCGGCATACCGGTGCTCATAGCGGCCGGGCCGCTTGATGCCTGCTACGAGAAGGTCTACGCCCAAGAGGCGCTCTCTGATCTCGAGCGCGTCATTGTCTTCCCGGAGACACCGAAGGCCGTGGAGCTGCGCGACCTCGGCCTCACCGTCGTCGGCGTGTCCTGGGGAGCGGCGCCGGTGCACGCCGAGGCGCTCGCGGCCGTTGCGGCCCACAAGCACCGGCGCTACCTGGTCGGCGCGCTGCACATAGAGGTCCCTGAGTCCGAAGAGGGCCTCCGCGCCCTGCGCCGCCAGATCGCGGCATCGGGCGCGGTCTACCTGGCCCTGGGAGGGTCGCCGGTCCGGCGCGATCTCTCGGCCGAAGCGGTCACGGCCTGGTGCCCAGGAGCCCCGGAGATGGTGGCCGCGGAGGAGGGCGAGGGCTCGCCCCTTCTCGTGCGGCTCGGGGAGGGGAATGCGGCGCAGCCCGTCCCGGTGGTGCAGCCCGTCCCGGCGGCGCAGCCCGTCCCCCTGGTGCAGCCCGTCCCGGTGGTGCAGCCCGTCCCGGTGGTGCAGCCCGTCCCGGTGGTGCAGCCCGTCCCAGTGGCGCAGCGGCGGTTCGTCCGGCACATCTTCGAGCCGGCGGCGTTCAGTTCAACCGAGGAGCTGGCCGAAGCGATCCGGGCACTGGCCGACCCCAACCATGCCGCCCTCATCCAGATGTGCGGGACCTCCCGCATCAACCAGTTCATTGACGCGGACGATCTGCGCAACCGCCTGGCCAGCAACTTCCTCTCGCTGGAGATCGTGGACGATTCGCTGCCGTCTCCCGCAGACCTGGAAACGGCGGCATATCCAGATCTTTCGGTGGCCGGCAGGTTCGTTGGGGTGGCGCGGGCTGAGATGGCAAGAGCCTCGGACCCGGAGGCCATCCGCCGCGCGGGCGCCGCGCTGCGCCTGGGGCTCTGGCTGCTCGAAGGACGGCGTCCCTCATGACGATCACCCGGATCAGACTGCGCCGGTTCAAGCGCTTCGCCGACTGGCAAGCAGATTTCGGCCCAGGGCTGACGGTCGTGCGAGGCCCCAACGAGGCCGGCAAGACTACCCTCATGGAAGCGATCTTCGAGGGGCTGTTCGGCAATCCGGCCCGTGGTGAGGCCGTCGCGCGGATGCGTTCCTGGGGCGAGTCGCGCCTGGGCGAGATCACTATCGGGATGCGGGTGGGAAGCAATTGCTACCTGCTGAGAAAGGACCTGGAGGCGGGCACGATCCTCCTCCAGCGAGAAGGCGGCGGAGATCGCGTCGAGGCCCTGCGCGACGTCCAGCGGCGCCTGCTGGAGTGGATAGGACTGGCCACAGAGGGCGCCTACCGGGCCACGGCGTTCGTTGCGCAGGGCGACATCGCGCGCGTCGGTGAGGACCGCCGCTTACTCAGCACCCACCTATCGCGCATCCTCAGCGGCACCGGCGCAGAGGGCGTCCAGGGCGCGCTGCGGTGGCTGCAGGAGCAGAGGGCCCGGCTCGTCACGAACCTGCCCGGCGGGGGAGTCGCGGCCGATCGTGCCGCTGAGTTGTTGGAACGGCAGCCCTCGCTGCGGCAGCGCGAGGAGCGCACGCAACGCCACCGTCTGGAGCTACGCGAGGTTGTACAGAAGCTGGAGGGGGCCGAGCGCGAGGCCGCTGAGAGGGCCGAACTCGCGCGCATTGCGCAGTGGGCGGCCGATCTCCATCGCCGGGAGCAGGCGCTCGTTGAAGAAGAAGCCGCGACCAGGGAGCACCTCAGGCGCGCGGAGGGATTGCTGGAGCGCCTGGCCGAAATCGAGGCAGGGCTGGGAGAGTTCTCGTCGCAGCAGGAGGCGCTGATTGCCGAGCTGTTCCAGGCACGCCGCCAGTACCTCCTGGCGGAGTCCGGCCAGAACGACGCGCGCGAGCAGGCCGTCCGCGAAGAGCGTCTCCTGGAGCACTTGGCCACGCGCCACCACACCGCGGCAAGGGTAGGCGCCGTGGGGTGGACGCTGGCCGGCAGCGGCGGGATCCTCATCGCCGGAGGCGCGCTCATCGCGGCGCTCCTGCAGCACTGGATCGGCTGGGTGCTGCTGGCCTCCGGCGCGGGCATCGCGGTCGCCGCGGTGCGCTACCGTGGCCGGACAACCGAGGCCGGGGCCTATTACCGGGCGCAAGAGCAGCGGGTGCTGGACCTACGCCGCCACCTTGAGGTGCTGCAGCGCCAGTTGGCCCAGGCCGGGGAAGTGGTGGCGGACCGTCTTCGCGCCGTGGGAAGCACGGAGATCGAAGAGGTCGAGCGCCGATTCTCAAGCTACATGGACCTCCTGCGCGAGCGCGAGGAGATTCGGGCATCGCTGCGGCAGATCCGCGGTAGCGATCCAAGGGCGGCGCTGGAAGACCGGCTGCGCGAGATCGCAGAGGAGCTCTCCAGCGTGCGTGTCACGATCGGCACGCTGCCCAAGGGCGCCAGGCGGCTGCCGGCCGGTGGTGCAGAGCAACTCGAACGGGAGGGGCGCGAGACCGCGGGGGTGCTGGAGGAGCTGCGGATGCGGCGCGCACGCCTGCAAGGCGTCCTGGAAGAGATGCGCCACCTCGTTGACGAGGGCCCTCGCCTGGCCGAGGAGGTCGCCGGCCTGCAGGCGCGGATCGCTCGTGCAGCGCAGTCTGTGGAAGTGATCGCCTTGACTGCGCGGATGCTCGAGGAAGCCCGCTCGCAGAGCATGTACCCGGCGCGGGAGTTGCTGGAGCGCCGGGCCGGGCAGTACCTTTCGACGGCCACCGGCGGAGCCTACGGCAGGGTGGCAATTGACGAGCGCACGCTCCGGACAAAGGTGTGGGCACCCTCTGCCGATGACTGGAAAGAGGCGGGCGACCTCAGCCAGGGGATGAGCGACCAGCTCTACCTCTGCCTGCGCCTGGCGCTGCTCGACGTCATCACCGAGGATCGCCGGCCCCCGGTGTTCCTGGATGAGCCGTTCGCCCACCTCGACGGTGAGCGGCGCCGCGCGATGCTCGCGCTGCTCATTGCCGCGGCGAAGGACCGTCAGGTGGTCCTGTTCACCTGCTCGCACGACTGCGACGCCGCCGCCGACCGGGTCATCGTGCTGGAGCCTCCTCAGGCATCAGGCAGCGGGATTGCGCCAGTTACGGGCGCGTCGCCATCTGGTACTGGGGCGCCGTGAGGATCACGGATCTCCGCATGGCGCTGGTCTTCGTGCCGTTTCCAGGCCCGGTCTACCCGGCCTGGCGCGCCGGCGGCGTCCAAGAAGGCACGCTGGCCACGGTCCTCGAGATTGACACGGACGCCGGGATCACCGGCGTCGGCACCGCCTTTGCCCACGGCCGGCGCGAGATGATCGAGACCGTCGAGCACATGGTGAAGCCCTACCTTATCGGCAAGGACCCGTTTGCGGTCGAGCGCCACATCCACCTGCTGCGGACCGCCGGCATGTTCGGCGCAAAGCCCTGGCTGGTGGACATCGCCCTCTGGGACATCATCGGCAAGGCTGCGGGGCTGCCGCTCTACCGGCTGTGGGGTGGGTACACCGACCGGGTCAAGGCCTACGCCAGCACCGCCGAGGTCCGGCCTCCGGCGCGGCGGGCCGATGACATCCGCCGCTACCGCGACGACGGCTTCCGCGCGGTCAAGCTGCGCCTGCACCACGACGACCATCGGGACGATCTCCGCGTTGTCGAGGCCGCGGTGGCCGCCGGCGGCGGTGAGGTCGAGATCATGGCCGACGCCAACCAGGGCACGATCCTGCCCTACCACACGACGGGGCCGCGCTGGTCGTACGAGACCGCGCGCTTCATGGCGCGCGAGCTGGGACAGATGGGCGTCGTCTGGCTGGAGGAGCCGCTGCCCCGCTTCGACTTCGAGGGCATCGCGCGCCTGTCCGCCGAGGTGGACATCCCCATCGCCGGCGGCGAGGCCAACGCCGGCCTGCACGAGTTCCGGTGGTTGATAGAGCGACGCTGCTACGACATCCTGCAGCCTGATGCCACGCTGTCGGAAGGACTTTTCCAGCTACGCAAGATCGCGGGCATGGCCGAGGCGCACGGGCTGCAGTTCGTCCCGCACACCTGGGCCGACGGCATCGGCATGGCCGCCAACCTGCAACTGGCGGCCTCGGTGCCGAACTGCGGTTACCTGGAGTTCCCTTACGATCCCCCGCACTTCACCATGGAGGCGTTCCAGGCGCTGCTGGTCGAGCCGATACGCGTGGAAGCCGACGGCTGCGTTCGGGTTCCCGAGGCGCCTGGCCTGGGCGTTGAGCTGGATCGGGAGGCGGTGGAGCGGTTCCGGGTGAATTGACCGGGTCGGCCTCCCGCGGGTGCGGGGCCGGATCAGCAGTCCGCAGTCCCATGAGGTTCCTCTACTTGCTTTCAATGGAAGCATATTCTACCATAAGAGTTAGGAATACTTTCGTGGGGGCGTGATCCAATGGCAGGAAAGTCCAGAAAGGCCACTTTCAATCTCCATGACGACGTGCTCGCGGCATTGAGCGAGGTGGTTGCGCGCGGTGCCGCTCCGAGCAAGAACGCCGTGGTGGATAGGGCGCTGAGAAGGGAACTCAAGGAATTGCAGCGGCAGCTGGCAGCTGCCGCCTGGAGAGAGGCCGCGCAAGACCCCCTGTTCATGCGAGACCTGGGAGAGATCGACGAAGCATTCATGGATGCCGACGCCGAGACAGCCAGGGGGACGGTATGATCAGCCCTCTGCAGTGGGCAGTCGCAGAAGCCGATCTCAATCCTGCTCGCGGATCAGAACAACGGGGGACACGCCCGGTGCTCATCGTGAGCAGCGAGGCCTTCAACCAGGCGATGCCCAATGTGACCGTTCTCCCGCTTACCTCAACGCACCGGCGCCTCTACCTGGCTGAAGTCCTCCTTCCTGGCGGCGAGGCAGGGCAGCCCCAGGATTCCATCATTATGGCCCATCAGATAAGGACCATCTCCAAGGCGCGGTTGAAGGGCCTCATGGGATACCTGCGAGATCCATCGTTGCGCCATCTGGTGAAGCAGGCGTTACAGGACCACCTGGATCTGGACTGACCGTGTACACGCGGGTCTACCGCAAGGCCGACGGCCGCCGCCTGCTGCTCTACGGCACTGCCGCCCACGCGCTCCCACCGCTGGCCGAGGGGCCGGACGCGCCCGAGAGTCGGTCACACCTGCGCTGGCATCCGCTGCGGGAGGAATGGGTGGCCTATGCCGCCGGCCGCCAGGAGCGGACGTTCCTGCCGCCTGCGGAGTTCTGCCCGCTCTGCCCCACGCGGCCGGGAGGACCACCGACAGAGATCCCATTTGAGGATTTCGAGATCGCGGTCTTCGAGAACCGGTTTCCCGCGTTCGCGGACCAGCCGGGCCCGCTGCCGGAGATCCCGGGTGAGGTTGCGCAGGCCTCGGGGGCTTGCGAGGTCGTCGTCTACACGCCGGAGCACACCGGGAGTCTCGGCACCTTGACGCAAGAACGTCGCGAACTGCTGGTACGGGTGTGGGCCCAGCGGTACCGCGACCTGTACGAGCGGGAGGGCGTGCGGTTCGTGATGCCCTTCGAGAACCGCGGTGAGGCCGTGGGCGTCACGCTCCATCATCCGCACGGGCAGATCTATGCGTATCCCTTCGTTCCGCCCGTGCTTCAGGTGGAGGCCGCCGCGTTCCGCCGGGAGCCGGTATTGCGGAATCTGCTGGCGAGGGTCGGCAGCAGGTATGTCGTGGAGGAGGACGATGCCGCGGCGGTGATCGTCCCGCCGTTCGCTCGCTTCCCGTACGAAACCTGGGTCATCCCAAAGCGCGCCCAGCCCGGGCCGTGGACCCTCGACGACACCGAGGTGAGCGCCGTGGCGCGGGCGCTGGGAAGAGTTGTGTCGCGGTACGACGCGCTCTTCGCGCGGCCCTTCCCCTATGTGATGGTGCTCCACGCCGCGCCGAAGGGCGAGGAGGTTCACTTCCACTTTCACGTGGAGTTCTATCCAGTCATGCGCGGCCCGGGCCGGCTGAAGTACCTGGCCGGGACCGAGCTCGGCGCAGGGACATTCACGGCGGACGTCATGCCGGAGCGCCCGGGCGGCGTCCTCCGGCAT
>JASEHJ010000230.1 GCA_030018905.1 bacterium
CCCAATCCGGCTGCTCCATCGGCATTCTCCTACTGGAAGCGTCACACCAGAATGTCCCCATCTCGTGGAAGATCCGCCGGCCAGGCGCATGGAGGGACGACTATGGGTTGGTCCATGGATGACCGAATGCGGCGGAAGATCGAGGAGGCCCTGGGCGGGCCGCTGCCGCCGCCGCCCAGCAACGCGCCCCCCAGCGCAGCCGCTTCCACAGACCGCGGGTTGAGCTCCATGCCCGATCACCTCCTCATTCCAGCACGTAGCGGATCATCAGGCCGCCGGCCAGGACCGGATCCACGACCGGGATGCCCAGTTCCCGCTGCAGGATGGGCGCCATTCCGATGGTCACGAGTCCGGTGCAGGCCAGGGCGACGGTGTCCACCCCCGCGGCCACCAGGTCGCGAGCGGCCGCAAGAGCCCGCTGCTGTCCGTCCGGCTCCAGCAGATGGCGGGTGGTTGTTACCCCGGCCGGCCGGACGCATGCGACCAGGCGGTCGCCCAGGATGCGGGCGACCGGACGCGGTGGCTGGTCCCTGATGCCCAGTACCCCAACCCGCTCGCCGAAGTTCAGCGCCACCGCGGCCACTGCGGACCCGGCGCCTACCACCGGCACCCGGACGGCCTGACGCACCTCAGCCAGCCCGGGGTCCGACGCGCAACTGATGAAGATTGCTGTCGCCCCCTTCTCCGCTAGTTCACGGGCAAGCGCCACGATCTTCGGCACTGCCTCGGCTTCGCTGGCGTCGTCGTAGATGCCGTTGGGCTGGTCCGGGATGCAGGCGGACAGGGTTTCGTACCCGTACCGCTCCTTCAGGATCTTGCCGTGTCTATCTAAGACGTCCGGATCTGTCGTTGAGAGGACCCGAATGATACCCAGCATGGCAACCTCGCCCCCTTCACTTTGCACCGGTCCCGGTTCCTTGGGTACTTTCTCGGCTTCGCTGATCATGCTGCCATCACCTACGTGGCGCCCGCGTAGGCCTCCCGCGGCGTCTACCTGACCGCGACGCTCGAAAAGCCAGCCTCCGTTGTGGCGCTCGAGGAAGGCGCGGACCGCCGTGCGCAGGTCGTCGAGATCGGCATACATCTGGGCCCTCAGGCACTGCTCTTTGAGCTTCCGGATGAACCGCTCGGCGCACCCATTGCAGGGGGGCTCGTCCGCGAACGCTGGGGACGGCTCGACCCCCAACCAGCGCAGCGAGCCCTGGAAGTGGCTTGAGGCATCGTAGGCTGGATCATCGATTTGGCTATCCTAAGCGCCTGACCTCCGCGTATAGCCTCCGATGGAGGCGATGGCATCTTCGATGAGGACCATTCCGCGAGAGTACGGTAGCGGGGGCCCGCTACTCGAATTACCAGTAACGCGGGTGCCGGCCTGACAGCGCGGCGCGGCCGCGCATCGCCGGGTTTGACCCGACCGCGAGATGAATGCCGATGCGACGCACCTTCCCGGTTCCGCGGACGCCTCGCGACCTCGTCGTCGTGGCGTGCGGGGCGATCCAGTCGGCGACCCTGCTGCTCCGTTCGGCGAACGGGCGGCACCGCACGGGCTGGCGAACAGTTCCGGCCTCGTCGGCAGGCACCACAACTCGGTCGCGAACCCTTTACCGATCAGACGTAGAACTGCCTGTCGTTCAGGACAAGTCCCCCATCCACCGTCAGACGAAGTGGAGGAAGCATCACACAGTCGCTGTGGATAGCTGCCTTCACGGTGCCTCCCAGATGGACGTTGGTTCCCACGGCAATCCAGGCAGCCCCCAGTATCCGTTCGTCTTCTAATGGAGTGCCTGACAGTCTCGCACGAGGATGAATCCCAACGCCAACCTCCGCGATCTCATACACCTGGGGGTCGTCGAGACTCTCCAGAAGCACGCGGTATTCGCGCGCGTCCTCTTCTCCTCTGACTTCCACTACTCGCCCTCCTTCGACTACAAGTTCAATGGGAGACTTCAGAGGACGATACAATGGAGAAGCGCTCCCATCAATGACAATCTTGCCGTCAGCTTCTCCTTGTGTCACCGCGGCGAGGATTTGCCCTCCGGGAATAATCGTTGCTTGTCCCGGCTCCCGAGCCGTCGTTGGATTGTGCAGCACTTTCAGCCGTCCTATCCCTACGGCGAGATCCGTCCCCTTCGGCGAAGTCAGGCGCAGCTGCCGCCCTTTTTGGAAGACAGCGGCCACCTTTTCGGCCAGCTCCATCCTCCCTTGTTCTTCTCCGACCTCAGTCGGCATGAGCCTGTAGAGCAGATCCGGGGAATTGTGAATGTATCTCGCGGGCGGAAGCATGACGACCCTTGCTCCGGAACTGAGCGCCTCGGTCGTTGCCACGGTCTGGAGAATTGATAGGGTCGACATGATGATCACAACATCTGCCGACTTCATGGCTTCCGCAACGACTTTCGGAGGTTCCATTCCGGCCAATGGACGAGTGACATAGCTCATGATTTGAGGTTCTGCGCCTCTTAAATGAACGGCTGATAGAACGGCTTCCAGGAGGGCGTCAACCCCCGAGAATTCCCCACTGCGCGTGTCTCGAACGACCAGGACATTCTCTCCAGGTTTGATTCCTAACGTGTAGTCAACGACCATCTCCGCGGCCCTCGTGAATTCCAGCGATCTCATGGCCAGGTTCCCTCCGGGGGATCAGCCGGAATTTCCATTTTGGCTTTTCGACTCGCGCTCAGCATACACCTTCAGCACCTTGCATTGGAGGGTGGCACCCCGGTTTCATCCTACCCCGTGCCCGGCGGACCCCAGAAGAGCCTGTTCTGCCCCTCCCGAGAACCCGAAAACCCGGAAAGGCCCTCTTGCAGCCGATTTCTCAGACACCTCCCCGCCCGGCCTCCATTCCGCCCGCCTTGGCTGCCCCGACCGCGGCTGCTACCCTGCCGGCCTAGGCAGCGCCCCAAGCCGTCGCAGGATCGCCCCGAACAGCCGCCGGGTCAGGTGGCCTTCGGCC
>JASEHJ010000231.1 GCA_030018905.1 bacterium
GCACGTCACGTATGCGGGCGAACTCGGCTGGGAAATGTATGTGGCTCCCGAGCACGCGCTGCGGCTGGAGAAGGTGTACCGGTACTGGAGCGCGGACATCACGCCGGAGTACACGCCGTGCGAGTCGGGGCAGGGGTTCTGCGTGAAACTGGACAAGGGCGAGTTCCAGGGCCAAGGCACTGGTGCGGCAGAGCGCTGAAGGGCTGAAGCGGAAGTTGTGCTGCCTGGTGCTGGGGGAACCGACGGCGGTGGCGCTGGGGAACGAGCCGGTGTTTGTTGACGGCCGCGTGATCAGCCGCGTGACGAGCGGCGGCTACGGCTACTCCGTGGGCGAGAGCATCGCCTACGCCTACCTGCCGGTGGACCTGGCGACCGTGGGTACTCACCTGGCAATCAAGGTGGACAGGCGGTGCATTCCCGCTACGGTGCAGCGGGATCCGCGCCACGATCCGGCCAACACACGGATCAAGGCGTAGGCTGCGCCCGACCCCCTGAAGGGGCTATTGTCCCGCCTGGGCCTCCCGGCCGCCAGCCCATAGCACCTCGGGTCCGAGGTCCCTGTATGCGTGGGCGGCAATCGCGAGAATGCTGGAGTCCGAACCGGTGAAGGCCATGACCTCCACGCGGAAGCCGCGGCGCTTGCAGTAGGACAGCAGCGGCAGGAAGTCCCCGTCCCCGGTGGCCAGCACGATCACGTCCAGCCCGCCAGCCTGCGTGAGGATGTCGACGGCGACCCCCACGTCCCAGTTGCCCGTCCAGAGCGCGCCTTCGCGCCTGACGGGAGTGTTGTGGCGAATCCGGTAGGGAAAGGCCGGCGCGGTGAGCGTGGGCTGGAGTGGCTCCCAGTTCCCCTCGACCGGGAGGCGTCCGACATAGGCCACGGCGCGCGCGAGCATGCGGCCAGATGCCGCGGCCTTGACGACGCGGCTGAGACTGACCCTCGCGTCGGTACCGAACGCCGCCCGCGCGCTGTAGAGGAGGTTTTCGCCATCCATGAACACCCCCACCAGGAGATCGGGCCCTTCGCGGCGGCCCGGCGGCCGGTGCAGCCACCGGCTCATCTCCTCCAGGTCGCCCAGCAGGCCGCGGCGCTCCTCTTCAAGAACCTGCAGCCGCGCACGCAGCGCGGCAAGTTCCCCGCCGTTCTGGGCGATCTGCGCTTCCAGGCGCGCGCGGGCCTCGATCGCGTCTTTAGCCTGCTGCTCGCGGCGGCGTAGCGCGCGGGCCTCCTGTTCCAGCGCCCGGCGCTCATCGGCCAGCGCCATCACCCTGGCCTCAAGGTCGGCGAGACGCGTGTGCTGCTGACTGACCCTGTGAGCCAGCCGCTCACGCTCACGCTCCGACCGTCTGAGCGCCTGCCGCACACCCTTCAGCTCTGCCGCCGCCTCGGCGCGCTCCGAAGTCATCTCCTCGGCCAGCACATGGGCGAACGTGGCCTCATCCTCCAGGGACAGCCGGTCGAAGGTCTGGATCAAACCGGCCGCCAGGGCCTGCGCCTCTAGCCGGGGGCTTCGCGCAAGCGCCCAGATGAACCCGCCCAGCCGGTCCTTGTCAGGATCTCGCAGGACCTCTCGCGCAACCTCCTGGAGGCCGTCGGCGCGTTCCACCAGGGGGCGTTCGTCCGGCAGGCTGCGGTCGAGGATGGAGGTGATCGCGAGCCGGACCTCAGGCTCGGCCCACCGCTCTATCAGCGCGTCGGCGATCTCCTCGGAAGGAACCGCAGCCAGCCTCGTGCCTAAGTACTTCAGCCCCAGCCGGCTAGCCAGTTTCTCCAGGGGCTTCCGCGGAAGCGCGCTGTGCAGCAGCCACTTCGCCGCATAGGGCATGGCTTCAGCCGACGGGGTCATCGGTGTGTGCGGGGCCCTCGGGTCTCGCGGTGGAACGGGTCGGCGCCTCAGGCTCCCATCCCAAGGTATTGCATTGTCCCCCATAATTGACCCCAAGGCCCGTACTTTCCTTCCTTCCGCCGCGGGAAGGTCAACGCGCTTCGGGAACTGGTCGTTGCGTCTCCCCAACAGCGCTGGCCCCAAGTGGCCGCTGTTCAGCGATTGGCTCCCCCTGCGCGCGGCTTCCATCACGGCCCGGAGCGATAATCGCTCCACCCAGAGGCCGGAGATACGGCTGCAGTCAGAACCCCCGCTATCTCAACCGTCGCTCGCACGCTTGCAGGAGGAGTCCAGATACGCTGGGTTAGGCTCGCCTCCCTCAGAACTCGTATCCCATCTTGACCCAGTAATGCCAATCCTCGACCGCTTGCTTCGTCTGCTTCTGCGTGGCGCTGATAGGTTTCAGTTGGGCCAGGGGCACTGCCAACCCATCTTTCTCCCAGCGGATGGTGATGAACATCTCGTGCTCACACTCCTCCTCGCCGGGCATTCCAATGACCTCGACCTCATCCTTGACGCGCAGCGGGGAGATCGCACGCTTGGCTGTACAAGTCGCCGTGAACGGGAACTGAAGCTGGTCTTGCAGGTAGTAGTACCAACCCATCGCTCGTTCGTGGGTATTGTAGGCGTCGACGACGATCTCCATCGCGATGCGGCGCTCCCGCTCCGGGTCACGCTTCGGCTTGACCACGAGATTCCTCCATGGCCAGCGGAACCAAGAGCCTTCTATGAAGGCTCTGCTGTCAAGCACCGTAGATGACCGTGTCGGCGTCCGACTCTCCGGCTCACTGCGTGTCGCTGGCGGCCTGCCTCGTGCGTCCGGGCCCGAAGGCCTCGAACGACCTTCTATCCGTGCTGGCCACTCCCGGCCAGGCACCTCATCCTGTGTTCGCTCCGCGGCGAATCCGACAGGCCCTGGGGGAAGGACGCCCCTTCTAACGGGCGGCCGCAATCTTGCGGCCCGGCGACACTCCGAGCGCCTTCCACCAGCGTCGCACTCAGCTCGTCGTTGCCACCCTCCTTGAGATCGTTTCGA
>JASEHJ010000232.1 GCA_030018905.1 bacterium
CCACAGGTCGGTGGGATACCCATGGGCCATGGCGCCGCGCAGGAGCTGCTTGAGGAGCAACGGGCGATAGCGAGCCGGCAGCCGAGGAGGGCGTCCCGAAGCCCGTTGCACCTTCAGGCCTTCCGGGCCGCGACGACGAAACGCCCGCAGCCAGCGCATCACCGAGCTGGCCGCACAGCCAATCCGGCGCGCCGCCGCATTCAACGACCGTCCCTGCTGGACGAGCGCCAGAGCCCGTCGCCGACGCGCTTCCAGAACCTTGGCCGACCCGAGCGGACGCATGGGCACCTCCTCGTGAGAGGCCTCATGCTATTGCATTACTTATAAGGAAGTCAATAGGTGGTCAGCGCAGGTCACCGATACAGCCCCTTCACGCGGCCCCAGGTCGTGGGTAGGGTCGGGACCGGCCAGTAGTGCTCAGGGTTGATATTCCACAGCGCATACCGCTCGCGGCTGGGCGAGGCGGTGAGGGTGCCGTCGCTGTGCAGGAACCAATTCTTGTCAACTCTCGCCTGAATGTTGCCAGTGATTCTCGCCCGATAGGTAGCCACGGACGCCGGATTCGGGGTCGCGGTGATCCTTCGGTTGGGGCCTCCTTGGATTGGTGTTGTCCGGTCTAAGCCGGAATCGACGGCAAGACGGCTCTCCAGGATGCCCGTAGACGGGCGATCGGCGAGCTCCCCGACTCCTGGGTCGGGGGCGCCGCGGCCGCTGCGGGGGTCAGGCCACCTTGCCCAGCAGCCGCGCCCGGTCCTGGGCGCGGTAGCTGGCGCCGGTGATGGTGATGAGGTGCGCCCGGTGGGCCAGCCGGTCGAGCGCCGCGGAGGCGAGCAGCGGGTTCTCGCCGAACGCCTCGGGCCACTCGCTGTAGTCGCGGTTGCTGGTCACCAGGATCGAACCTCGCTCGTAGCGTTCCCCGACCACTTCGTAGAAGTCCTCGCCCTCGCGCTCGCGCAACGGCCGCAAGCCGAAGTCATCGAGGATCAACAGGTCGGGGCGTAGGTAGCCGCTCAGGCGGCGGTCGTAGGTCCCGTCGGCGCGACCGCCGTGGAGGTGGGCCAGCATCTTGGCCGCCGGCGTGAACACCACGTCGTAGCCGCGGCGGCAGGCCTCCTGGCCCAGGGCCTGGGCCAAGTGGCTCTTGCCGGTGCCCGCGGGGCCGACGATCAGGCAGGTCTCCTTGCGTTCGATCCAGGTGCCCACGGCCAGGTCCTGGATCTGTTGACGGTTGATCGACGGGTTGAACGACCAGTCGAACCCTTCCAGCGTCTTCTCGGCCAGGAAGCTGGCGCGGCGCAGCCTGAGCAGCAGCTGCTTCTGCCCGCGGCGCTCGACTTCGTCCTCGAGCAGGCGCTCGAGGAACTCGACGTAGCTCAGGCGGTCGTCGATGGCCTGGCGGTTACGCACCTCCAGGGTCTCGAGGATACCCGACAGCCGCAGGGCCTTGAGCTTGGGGATCAACTGGGACTTGGTCTCCATGGTCCGACTCCTTTCAGTGGAAGATCTCGGACCCGGAGCGGGCGAAACGAAAAGTCGGCAGGGCCACGCGCGCCGGTGCGAGCTCGGGCAGCGGCTCGCCCTCGAGCCCCCTCTCCAGGATGCGCTTGAGGGTGCGGTAGCCGACGTCATCGAAGTGCAGCGCCCGGCGACAGGCGGCCTCCAGCCGCGCCGGGCCGAACTTCTCCGCCAGCCGCAGGATGGCCTGCGCGGTGCGCAGCCGATCCAGGGGGCGCTCGGCCAGCAACTGCTCCACCACCTGGGCAGCCGACGAGCCGATGGCCGCGGCCCGCGCCCGACACCAGCTCGGGGTGGCCATCAGGTAGGCCACCTTGTCCGGTGGATAGTGCGCCGCCTCGGTGCGCCGGGTGCCGGGCGGGCCCCAGCGATGGCTGGCCACGCGCTCCCAGGCGTGGAAGATCACCACGTCCTGGCCGTTGCTGCGCACCCACAGGCGCTGGCCGATGAAGCGGTGGGGCGCCGAGTAGTAGGCCCCGTCCACCACCACGTGGCAGTCGGGATGGAGCTTGGCCTGCTTCCACACCCCCAGGTCGTAGGGGCTCTCGGGCAACGGCAACAGCGCTGCCCGCTCGACCGCGCCGAAGCGCGCCAGCGGTGCCTCCTTGGTGGTCCCGTGGCGGCGTACACCCGCGACCTCCTCCACCCACAGGCGCAGCGCCGCGTTGTCCTCGCTCAGCCATCCCGGCTCGCGCCCGGCCAGGAAGTTGCGCGCCACGTAGTGCACTCCCGACTCCACCTTGCCCTTGTGCCAGGCGGTGCGCGGCCGACACGGCGCGATCAGAAACCCGTAGTGCTCGGCGAACTCCCGGTAGCTTCTCTGCACCACCGGGTCGTGCCACACCGCCCGCACGATCGCCGCCTTCAGGTTGTCTATGACCAGACGGCGCGGCACGCCCGCGAACCACTCGAACGCCTCGCGGTGACAGCGCAGCCACGTGCGCACGCTCTGGTCGAACACCAGAACCGCGTACTGGTGGCGGCTGTAGGACAGCGTCATCACGAACACCCAGGCCTTCTTCCGCTCCCCGGTCACCGGATCGCGCCGCTGGCCCGCCGCCCCGAAGTCCACCTGGGCCTCTGCCCCGGGGGCCACCTCCAGGCGCACGAACCCCGTCGGCGTTCCCGCTTCCAGGTGCCGCACGTAGCGATGCAGCGCCGCATAGCTGCCCGTGTACCCGTGCTCGCGCTGCAGATGCTGAAAGATCGCCCGAATCTCCACCCCGTCGCGCCGCCAGGCCTCGATCCGCTCCCGGTGCGGCTCCGCCTTGAACGGTGTGCGCGGCAAGTTCGACGCCGGCACCTGCGCCCGCACCCGCGCCTCCAGCTCCTCCAGGGTGGAGACGTTCATCGTAAAGCGCGGGCTTTGGCGCAGGGCGAGCGCGGGCAATCAAAGAGA
>JASEHJ010000233.1 GCA_030018905.1 bacterium
CCATGGCCATCGCCAGGTGATCGTGCTCGCCACTGGAGATCCCCGCCAGGAACAACGCCACCCGGCCTATGTTGAAGACCGCGTCGTCCAGGGGCACCACCGAAGGTAGGACCTGGCGGGCAAAGGCCGTGGGAACCTGGAAGTCCGGCACCACGACGAGGATGTTCAGTCCGAAGGACGGGCTGATGCGGACGTGCTCCACCCGCCCCGCGTGGGGGACAGATACCACCAGCCCGCCCAGGAAGGCAGGGACCACATTGTCCGGGTGGCCTTCTCGCTCCACGGCCATCACCATCAGTTGCTCGCGATCGTACGGCTCGCCGATGAGATGGTTGGCTGCCAGCAGCCCACCGACGATGGCGGCGGCGCTGGATCCCAACCCCCGGCCGAGGGGGATGCGGTTGAGGCAATGCACCCGCAGTCCGGGTGGGCTCAGGCCGGCGCGGTCGAAGACCATCTTCATGGCCTGGACCACCAGGTTGAAGCCATCGCGGGGTAAGGCATCCGCGCCTTCGCCCTCCACCGTAACCATGAGGCCTTCGGGGATGACCACGGCCTCGATTTCGTTGTAGAGTTCCAGGGCCAATCCAAGGACGTCGAAACCCGACCCCAGGTTGGCGCTGGTTGCCGGCACAGTCACCCTGACGCGCATCACCCCTTCCCTCCTTGCTGATCTGTCCCGAGTCGCCCGCCGACCGGCTGGCCACCGGCGGACAACAGCGCGACGATCATCTCCTCAAGGGCGCCCGGACTGGCAGGCACCGGTTCCACACGGCCGGATCGGGCTGCCACCTCCGGATCCTTCAGGGCGTGTCCCGTAAGCACGCAGACGACCCGGCTACCGGCCGGGATCCCGCCTTCCTCGGCCACCTTGATCAGGCCCGCCAGAGAGGCGGCCGAGGCCGGCTCGCATCCCGCGCCCTCCCACGCTGCCAGCTCCTGCTGGGCGGCCAGGATCTCCCCGTCAGTCACCGCCAGGAACCTCCCGCCAGACTCCCGACACGCGGCGACGGCTCCATCCCAGCTTGCCGGCAGGCCGATGCGGATTGCACTGGCCACCGTCTCCGGCCTCTCGACCGGCCGCCCAGAGACGAGGGAGCTGGCCCCAGCGGCCTGAACGCCGATGAGGACCGGTAGGCCGTCGATGCGGCCGGCCCGGCGATATTCGGTGGAGCCCATCCAGTAGGAGACGATGTTGCCGGCGTTGCCCACTGGGAGGCAGAGGAAGTCAGGGTTACCCCCCAGGGCATCGCACACCTCGAAGGCAGCTGTCTTCTGGCCTTGCAGGCGATGGGGGTTGACCGAGTTCACCAGGGCCAGAGGGTAGCTGGCGCTGAGACGACGGGCCAGGAGCAGGGCGGCGTCGAAACTGCCGTCAACGGCAAGGACCCTCGCGCCGTGCAGCAGAGCCTGGGCGAGCTTGCCGGCGGCGACTCCTCCGGAGGGCAGCAGTACCAGGCATGGCAGGCCCGCACGGGCGGCGTAGGCGGCGGCGGAAGCCGCGGTGTTGCCGGTGGAGGCGCACACCACGGCCCGGGCGCCGGCCTCGACCGCCTTGGCCATAGCCATGACCATGCCCCGGTCCTTGAAGGATCCGGTAGGGTTGGCGAACTCGCACTTCAGGAAGAGGCGGAAAGCCCATCGGCGGCGGCGCGGGATGTTCACCGCCTCGACCAGAGGGGTCCCCCCCTCGCCCAGGGTCAGACACGGGGTGGCTTCCGAAACGGGCAGGTGTGCACGATACCTGGCAAGGACCCCTGGCCACACGACGTCCATCGTCTCTCCTCCGACGCCTACAGATACACGAAACCTCTCGCCCAAGGGACGAGAGGTTTCTCGCGGTGCCACCCTCATTGGCCGATCGAGATCGGCCCACTCATGCCCCGCTAACGGAGGGTGACCGGTGCGCCTACTTACCCGGGGTCGCTAGGACCGGCGTTCGACGCAACTGGCTCCCGGGTGGTCTTCGGCTCCTGCTCGACGCCCGGCTCGCAACTCCAACTGTGGGGTCGGGCTCTCTGAGTCGAGCACTTGGAACCTACTGTCCCGTTCACAGCCCGGCCGCTCTGGGTACGCGGCCATGATTTGCACGAATTATACCACCTTGCGCGGGGAGGTCAAGTAGCCCAAAGTCAGGTGTAATCCGAGATATCCAATCAGACCACCGGAGCGCAGCATGGGCTCTGGGCCGAAGGCCCGACCGGGCGGCGCCTCCCTGCTTCGCCTATGCTAGAATCCCGGGAAGATCGACGAGAGGAGAGGATCAAGAGGATCAATGGAAGGCAGCCGCTACCGTCGCGTCCGCATCAGAGACCTCGAGGGGTTCCAGCACGCCCGGGACGACTACTGGTATCGCCCGCTCGTCTTTGGGAAGGGTCTCTTCACCTATCTGGCCTATGTGCCGCCGGGAGGGTTCATGCCTCCCCACGGCCACGAGGAGGACCCCTACGAACTGTCGTTTTTCATGCTGGAGGGCGAGACCTTCGTGGTCGCTCCGGGGGAGGCCATTCACGTGGACCCGGGCATCTCGCTGGGGGTCCGCAACTCCAGGTCCCGCACGGCCAGCTTCCTGCTTACGTTTTCCCCTCCCCCGAAGATCGCGTCACTGGAGGCGCTCCGGGAACGCTACGAGCGTCGGGGGGACGGGGTGAAGTCACCCGAAGAGATGGAGGCGCTGGTCAGGCAGTCGCCGGTCAGTCGATAAACCGGTCGAGGGCGTCCTTGAGCTCGCCGATCGCCGCGGCGACGTTCCCGCGGCCCTGCGCCTCGATGATGCAGTGCGCCAGGTGATCTTCCAGCAGGACGCGGGCGGCCTGGTCCAGCGCGGCGCGGGCCGCCGCGGTCTGTGCGAGAACCTCGGGACAGGGACGGCCCTCGCCGGCCATCGTGCGCAGCATCCGCACGATGG
>JASEHJ010000234.1 GCA_030018905.1 bacterium
CTTGGATGCGTCTTCCAAAGATATCTCCTCAGCACCAGACCGCAGGTACTGGTTGAAGTCGTTCAGCGCCCTCCAGCGCTCCTCGAGGTCCTCGATCACACGCGCCCTGCCGTAGCAGATGACGCTGTCATTGTCCTGGTGACAGGGATCGCCCTCTGGATGCCGCCTGACCTCCCCGCCCTGACTCCCAACGGTAAAACAAACCTGCGGGTTCGCCTTCAGGTAGTCCAGCTTCCTTCCGGTCAGCGCACAGTGGAATAGAACCTTGCCACCGGCGTACGCGTAGTTCAACGGGACGACGTATGGCTGTCCGTCCAGCGACAACCCCAGAAAGCCCACCGTCTGCTCCCGCAGGATCCTCTCAATCTCCTCGCGTGACTCCTCAAACTCCCTGACTGCCATATCCTCACCCCATCCTGCAAGGTGGTTGCCCCGAGGGCGCGCACCTGCACAGCACGAACCAAGGGTAATCGTATGCGTTTGGGCAACAGGACGGCAACAGGTTGTCGGTCGCGATCCAGCTGGCATGCGCAGGGTCCAAGGACTTCGGATTCCAGGCGGTGGACCTCTTGACAGGCTCTTCATCCGCTCCGTACCGTGGAGTGGCCGTCCTGCCAGCGCTGCGTTGGACATGCAGAAACGGCCGGAATCATCGCTGTCCCCTTGCTGCAGCGACCGGTACCGGCAGGAGGACCTGATGGCGCACACCACCCTGAAGACCGGTTACGCCTCGCTTGTGGACCGGCTCAACCGGTTCCCCCAGGGCGCCCCGGCGTCCGACGTGCTGTTCAAGATCCTCGCGATGCTCTTCAGCGAACGCGAGGCCGGCCTCGTGGCGCGCCTGCCGATCAGGCCGTTCACCGCGGCCCAGGCGGCGAAGGCGTGGCGCATCGGGGAGGCGGAGGCGCGGAAGGTTCTCGACACCCTCGCGGGCAGGGCGATCCTCGTGGACACCGAGGCTCCGGGCGGGCAGCACACGTTCTTCCTGCCCCCGCCCATGGCGGGTTTCTTCGAGTTCTCGATGATGCGCGTCAGGTCCGACGTGGACCAGAAGACCCTCGCCGAGCTGTACCACCAGTACCTCAATGTGGAGGAGGAGTTCATCAAGGCCCTGTTCACCGGCGAGACCAGGCTGGGCCGGACGTTCGTGCAGGAGGCGGTGCTTCCGGCCGACGGCACCCTCACCGTGTTGGACTGGGAGCGCGCGAGCGAGGTGGTGCGCACCTCGACCCACCGGGGCGTGGGGGTGTGCTACTGCCGGCACAAGATGGAGCACCTCGGCAGGGACTGCGACGCGCCGAAGAACAACTGCATGACCTTCGGCGGCGCCGCCGAGTCGCTGGTCCGCAATGGGTTCGCCCGACCGGTCGACCCGGCCGAGGGGCTCGACCTGCTCCAGGGAGCCCAGGCCCAGGGCCTGGTCCAGTTTGGCGAGAACGTGCAGCGTGGGGTGAGCTTCATCTGCAACTGCTGCGGGTGCTGCTGCGAGGCGATGATCGCGGCGCGCCGGTTCGCGGTGCTTAACCCCATCCAGACCACGAACTGGCTGCCGGTCGTAGCGCCGGTCGTGTGCACCGGGTGCGGCACCTGCACCGCGGCCTGCCCTGTGGAGGCCATCGGCCTGGTGTCGGCCAACAACGCCCGGCGGCCGAAGTTGAAGAGGGCGCGTGTGGACGCGACAGTCTGCCTAGGCTGCGGGGTCTGCGTGCGCGCGTGCCCGGCGAAGGCGCTGTCGCTCTCCTCCCGGGGGGTCAGGGTGATCTCGCCCGTGAACTCGGCGCACCGGACGGTGCTGATGGCCATCGAGCGCGGCACGCTCCAGCACCTGATCTTCGACAACGGGGCCTTCGCGAGCCACCGAGCCATGGCCGCGGTGCTCGGCGTCATCCTGCGGCTGCCACCCGTGAAGCAGGCGATGGCGAGCCGGCAGATGAAGTCGCGCTACCTCGCCCGGCTGCTGGAGCGGAGCTTGCCGGGGGCGTGAAGCGCGCGGCCGGATGTGGAGTGCACGTACCGTGGTGAGTGACTGCCCTGCCAGCGATGCGTCAGACAGGCAGAAGCGGGCGGAATCAGCGCTGTCCCGGAGGGAGAACCGAAAGGGGCCTTTCCCATCGCCCCCGTCAACCCGGTCTGGCGTTAGACCTGGTCGGGCCGCCGGGATTTGAACCCGGGGCCTCCTGAACCCCGCTTCTGCGCAGTATGAGGCGCGGCGACAACAGAACGCAGGCAGGGCGTGAAACTCCGCGTCCTGCCTGCTTCTTGGACCCTCCGAGTCTATTGCATCAGTTCGGCTCCAGATGACGCCAACCAAAGGCCTTTCCACAACTCCTCAGTGTCGATGGGTGTTGGCGCTCCCCCGGGACTCGCCCACGAGACTGAGCGCGTAGCTCCCTCAGGCTGGGACGCTCAGTGACTCGAGCCGTTGTAGGGTGTCCGGGTACTTCCGGACGAGGCAGATGAGGGCAGCGGCCTGTTCGTTGGGTTTGCTCCGGCCCTGCTCCCACCGCTCGAGGGTCCTCGGGTTGACCCCAATCCTGAAGGCGAAGACCTGGCGCGACATGTGGAGGGCTTCCCGCGTCTCGCGAACGAACTCTGGATCGACGGGCGGAATTGCTATGGGCTCCACCTCATGGGTCCGAAGGGTCAGGCGCCCATCCCGATGGTGCCGCATCGTCTGGACACCCGCCATGAGCTCACGGAACAAGTTCCGTTCCTTCGTTGCCTTGATTCGCTTCCTGCCCTTGGCCATTGCCTACTCCCCCCGCGTCCCCCGACGCTGTGCGCGCTGCCGGGTCTCTTGCTCGATCGCGGCCCTGAGGAGACGCTTCTCGTCGGGGCTCAAATCTGCCACTTCCTCCTTGTCGTACAG
>JASEHJ010000235.1 GCA_030018905.1 bacterium
ACCTCAGGCCGGCTCGACGTCGCGGGGCATGCTCTCCTTCATGCCCGCCGGCGTGACCCGCATAAACTGGGCCTGCGTCCACATATCCCGGATCGTGCGCGCGCCGCAGTAACTCATCCCCGACCGCAGCCCGCCGATCAACTGGACCAGGACGTCCACAGCTTTGCCCCGATAAGGCACCGTCGCCTCGACCCCTTCCGCGACGATCTGGCTGAGATCTTCATCCTCCACCGGCGCGTCCAGCGCCTGCCGGCGAGCGGACGCCCACAGGCTCGCCATCCCGCGGAAGGCTTTGTACTGCCGGCCGTTGCGGATAATGAGCGCCCCCGGGCTCTCCTCGGTCCCGGCCAGCAGGTTGCCGAGCATCGTCGAACTCGCGCCTGCCGCCAGGGCCTTCGTGAGATCCCCGGAGTTGCGGATGCCGCCGTCGGCGATGATGGGAACATCACGGTCCGCGGCCACCCTGGCGCATTCGATGATAGCGGTGAGCTGCGGCACGCCCGCGCCGGTCACGATCCGCGTCGTACATGTTGAACCGGGGCCGACGCCCACCTTGACCGCGTCCGCGCCCCGCTCGATCAGGTCGCGTGTCCCTTCAGCCGTAGCCACGTTGCCAGCGACAAGTGACGTGTGGGGATGCGCCTCGCGCAGCCGCTCCAGCGCCTGCAGCGCGGCCTCGGTGTGCCCGTGGGCGACGTCGAGCACGAGAACGTCCACATCCTCCTCGACGAGCGCCGCCGCCCGTTCCAGGTAGTCGCCCCGGATGCCGACCGCGGCGCCGACCCGCAGCCGCCCTTCGCCGTCCTTGGTCGCATTCGGATACTTCATGCGGTTGAGGATGTCGCGGCTCGTGATGAGGCCGGCCAGCCGTCCCTCGCCGTTCACCAGCGGCAGTTTCTCGACACGGTGGCGGTGCAGGACTTGCCGCGCCTCTTCTTGGGTGATCCCCGGTGAGGCGGTGACCAGACGCTCCCGCGGGGTCATGACCGCCGTGAGCGGCCGGTCCAGATCGTCCTCAAACACGACATCACGCGCCGTCACCAGGCCCAACAATTCTCCTCCGGCGTCGACGATCAGCAGGCCGGCCGACCCGTGCTCCTCCATGAACTCCAGCGCCTCGCGCACGGTACGCTCGGGGCCAAACGTGTACGGGCGCGCAAGCACCACGCTCTCGGCCCGCTTGACGCGCCGCACCTCGGCAACCTGGCGCTCGATCGACAGGAAGCGGTGGATGATCCCAATGCCACCCACCCGGGCGACGGCGATCGCGATCTCGCTCTCGGTCACGGCGTCCATGTTGGCGCTCACGATCGGGATCGCCATCTCGATCTGTCGCGTCAGGCGCGAGGCGGTATCGATCTGCCGGCGGCTCGTCGCCCCTGACCGCCTCGGCACCAGCAGCACGTCGTCAAAGGTCAGACCCAGGGGGAACTCCTGATCCGACGTCATCCGCTCCTGTCCTGGGGCCATGTCACGAACCTTTTCCATCTTCAAGTCCTCCCGGGCGCGGTTCGGCGCCGCGAAATTCCCATGGACGGTCGTGTCAGTGCGGCGGCGCCGGGTACGACGATACTACCATGATCAACCGGGGACGTGAGCATTTCAAGGGTGCCGGCGTTCGCCCCTTCCCCGCTGTTGTACAATGAGGAGTGGTTCCATGATGATGCCCTCTCACCCCGCGGCCGACCTGTGCATTGAACACCTCACGGTCGTCATCCGCAAAGCGGATCGGCCGCTCGTCGTGGTCAACAACGTCTCCCTGGAGATCCCGGCAGGCCGGTCCGTGGGATTGGTGGGCGAATCCGGGGCCGGCAAGTCCATGACCGCCTACGCCGTCCTTCGGATCCTCCCCACCGATGCCGCGGCTATCACCGGCGGGCGCATCCTGCTTGGGGACGTGGACCTGGTCCCGCTCCCGGAACCCGAGCTCAACCGGTATCGCGGTGCCCGCATCGGCATGATCTTCCAGGAACCGTCGGCGGCGCTCAATCCCATCCTATCCGTCGGCGAGCAGGTCAAAGAGGGGATCGTCGTCCATCACGGCAAGAAGGGCGCGAGAGAGCGGGCAGTGGAAGCGCTCCGGCAGGTCGGCCTCGACCCATCGTTCTTCGGGCGCTACCCCCATCAACTCTCGGGCGGCCAGCAGCAGCGCGTGCTGATTGCGTCGGCGATCGCCCCGGGGCCCTCAGTGCTGATCGCGGATGAACCGACCTCAGGCCTCGACGTGACGGTCCAGGCGCAGATTCTGGACCTCTTGTATCGGGTGCAGCAGGAACTGGGCATGTCGATGCTACTCATCACGCACAGCCTGGGGCTGGTGGCGCAGCGGACGGAGCACGTCTACGTGATGCGCCGCGGGGAGATCGTCGAGTCGGGCCCCACGGCGCAGGTCTTCGAAGATCCGAAGCATCCCTACACGCGGACTATCCTCAAGATCGCCAGGGAGATTTCAGCCTACCGGCGCACTTGCGGATTCTGAGGCAAAACGATCACCTGTTCTGACAATTCCCGACAATTCCCGATCACTCGTTCCAGCCTGAAACCGATCACCCGTTCTGATAGATCCCGATCACTTGGTCTGGGAATTCCCGGACACCCCGGGGGACCTGAGCGACGCGGCGCTGGACCCCATTCGGCCAGAGGGTCTTCCCGACGATCCCCCAATTCCTGAGCAAACCACACGGAGGGGGCTGGGAGGCCGATGGCCAGGCGGAGGGTATCGATGCGCAAGATCAAGGAAGTGCTGCGACTTCACTGGGGCTTGGGCCTGAGCATGCGTCAGAGTGCCCGGAGCCTGTCGGTGGCCTCCAGCGACACGCAGTGAGCCGGAGAGTCGTACGCCGACACGGTCATC
>JASEHJ010000236.1 GCA_030018905.1 bacterium
CCGCGAAGACCCCGAACTGCCCACGCCGCCCACACAAGAGGAGTTCCTGGCCCAGGAGGTCCGCCACCCGTGGGCGTTGCTCGACGCCTTCTTCCTGGCCAAGAGGGGAAACCTCTACGTGGGCGAGAGCGTACTGAAGCGCAGCGACGGCGATCCGGGCCTGCTCCGCCAGCAACTCACCGCGGTGCTCCCGGCCCACCGCGGGCAGGGGATCGCGATGGCGTTGAAGGTGGCGACGATCGCGTACGCTCAGGAGCGGGGCTACCGGGTGATCCGCACCTTCAACAGCAGCCGGAACGAGGTCATGCTGGCGATCAACGCTAGGTTCGGGTTCGTGCGGATGCCGGCGTGGGTGACGTTCGTCAAGTTGCTGGATGGTTGATGGACAAGCCGTTCCCCTTACAACTGTGGGGCATATTCCCAAGGGTCATTCCGGCTTCCTCCGTGCTCGGCTCCGCCCTTGAGCATGGGCCGCTGCATGCTGGGCCTTCCAGAGAAGAGCGGGGTGCCTGCGGAGGCGGTCCGCCACCTGCTCGTCGTCGGGAAACAGGAGTTCGGGCAGGAGCTCCCCAGCCTGGAGCCGTTCAGTGTACCCCCGCTCCGCATCGGTCGGGCGGATGAGGGGTTCGATCACTGCCCAGGATCTCGCCCGGAGATCCTCCGCCCCGAGCGGCTGGCCCAGCCGGAGCAACGGGCGGAGCTCTGCCTCGACGTCGCCCATGGAATCGTCACGGAGGCGCTGAACGGCGTGCTCGTAGTACGGGCGGTCCAACATCCCGGCCATGGCGACGAAGAGCGGGCGGGCCGGGGTCTGCAGCCAGTCCTCTCCGAGGACGTCCGGAATCCGGGCTGCGTCGAAAAGGTCACGGGGGAGCCTGCGGGAGAAGAGCGCGCACAGCTTTCCGGCCACCAGCTCCACGGGGGCGTGGACCACGGCTTCGAGGAATGGTCTTCCTGATGGCTGCCAGATCGGTCTTCGCTGGCATTCGAGAATAGGCAATCGGTGGAGGAAGTTCAGGTCCACCTCCAGCCTGTCGGCGCCACCCGCTGCGTTGAGGTAGCCGAGATAGAGTTTTCTCCCAGCGTGTGAATCCGCGGATCTCTGCACCGAGTATCGCTGGGCCGCCGCCAGCGTCTCCACAGCGCGCTCCACGCCGGGCCGCTCGGCGAGCATGGCCTCTCGCTCCTCGGCCCCGACGTAATTGAAATCGAGGTCGACCGATAGCCTGAGCGGGGCGCCGAAGCAGAGGTTGAGGGCCGTGCCTCCCTTGAGCACGAGAACGCGTGACAGCAGCGGGTGCCTCTGGACATCGGCGAGCATATCCCCCAGGCGGATGACCTTCTCCAGCGCGCCGGGGGTAAACTCCGTCTCGGCCGCCAGCCGGTCAAGCGTTGTTCGATCGACGTTCATGCGCCTTCCCAGCCCCGGGACAGACTCTCGGGCAGGACCAGGTTCCACCGCCGGGAGAGCACGCCGCCGCGCCGTCCCCGCGGCACGTAATGCGGGGAACGGGGCCGCTTCCCTTCGAGGCGGGCCAGAAACTCCTCGGGCACGAAGAACCGCTCACGATGCCGCTCGAGGAACCAGCCCGCGCATGCCCAGAGGGCCTTCTGCCGGTAGACCGCCAGGACTTCCTCCAGGAGATCCAGGTCGAGCACCCCGAAGCCCGCGGCGGATTCGACGAGTTCCTCCAGCCCTCCTACGAGGCGAGGCTGGCGGAAGCCGTCGACGAGGGTGCGCTCTGGCCCCGTGACTTGGAGGGGTCGCCCCATTCGCTCAAGGCGCCGCACACCGAGACGCTCGGCCCGCGCCCGACGAAGAGCCGTGGGATGGGGAAGGAACCAGATCTCCCCGCTTCCAAGCCGGATTGGAGCCCGCCTGGCGGAGCAAAGCACCGTGCACACGTGCGCTTCGCTGTGCGCCACGCCGAGAAGCTCGATCGCGGCATGGTGGGACAGGATCCCGTCCGCTCGCGCGGCGGCGGCGACGAGATAGCGATCCGGGACAAAGTCCTCGGGAGACATCCCGCGGGGCACCGCCGCGTAGAGCTCCTTGGCCACCCGCTTCATGCGCCCTTGGCGCAGATGGTGTTTAACCCGCTCCAGGGCAGCTGCGGTGTCGTCACCCCGGCCCATGGCGCCAGCCAGTTGCTCCAGCGCAAATACCGGGTGTTGCGCGAGGAAATCCTCGGTTGCGAGCACCTGGACTTGACGATTCGTCACCACAGTGGGTATATCATGCCCTGTTTGGAGACGGAACGTCAACGCTCATACCCTTGTTTCGACGATGCTGCGACTGCGACGTTTCAGTGGGATGGGCCGCCAGGCGCTCCGCACGGTCTGTTCCAGGCTCTTGGAGACTTCTTGCTCCGCTCTCGTAGGTTCACGCCGGCACACTAGGCCGACGCTGTACGGGGTGGTTTCGCCTTTGGCTGCGACCTCCCCGCCAATGAATGCGTGTGACACCTCCGACATCTGACTGCCGGTGCGGTCCTTCCAGATCCCTGAAGATGTGGTCCACGGGGGCGATCTCGTTGCCATCGAACTGGCTGAAGCCGGCTTCGCGAAGTGCGAGGGTTTGCCGCTGCCGGTATCCGTGGAAGTCGTCTTGCCTGACAGCGGCCTCTCTTCACTTCACCATGTCGGCAAGAACCGGAAAGAGGCGGCGAGGTGTCGGCTAATGCTCCAGCGCGGAATACTCTCGATCCGTGATAGGCCTCCTGTGACCACCTGCGTCGTGCAAAGGGTAGCAGCAGAAGGGCAGTGGCTGAGCCGCAATTCTGGAGCCGGCGACGAGATTCGAACTCGTGACCTGCGCATTACGAGTGCGCTGCT
>JASEHJ010000237.1 GCA_030018905.1 bacterium
CCTGCTTGGTGTTCTGTCGGAAGGTGTTGAACTGGTTCGCTGGTGCTGATCTGGAACCGCGCGGAAAAGACACCGATCTCATGCTAGATCAGATCCGGGAGCACATCCGCTCGCTCAAGAAAACGGAGGCTGTATGACACCGAGGGGAACGGTGAACGAACCCAAGTGCCCGTTGAATCTGAACTGGCATCACGCAATGCGCACAGTCGCAGGAATCGTTGCGGCCACATTCATGGTCGAACATGACGTTGGGTGGGCCGATAAGTGCGCGAGGCAAATCCTCAACGAACTGAACAAGCTCAACTGGGGACCGCTTACCAAACCGGAGGCCAAATGAAATACCTGTTGGAGAACGTTGGGCGTTCGAAGTGGACGGGGACAGTGGAAGTGCGTGGGGAGACTCAAGAGCAGATCGAGGCCGCCATCTACCACGAGGCGCGGAAACACCTGATGAGCCAAGACGTGGATTTCGAGGGCACCGACCTAGAGGGGGAGATCATTGTGGGCAGAATGCGCTCGGTTGGCACCTATAAGCGCATCGAGGAGGCCAAATGAATGCGGTGGAGAAGTACGAGCAGGCGAAGAGGAAAACTGGAGGATTCATCGCTCGTGCCGGCATAAAATCCCATATCAATCGTTTCGCTCAACTGAAGGGCGCGCTCGTCGCTGAGCGGATGCTAGCCGAAGACATGATCGCGCAGGCGAGGGCAGAGGCCATCAACGAGTGCGCGTCCATTATTGCTTGTGAGGCTTCGGGGCATCCAAGAGACGTGATGATGGATCGGATGAAGGCATTGAAGACGAAGCCGGGGCAGCCTGATGTAGAGGACGGGTGCCCGGAATGCGCGGTCAATGCGACTGCGAGTGCATTCCGTGGTGCGGGGCATGACGCCGGGTTACCCGCATCCTCCTCCGGCGCTTTTCCCGAAACGAAGAAGCCGGAGGAGAGGGACCGAGTGGAGGGAGGTATCAGGTTCCCTAAGTGCGCCGACGACACGCGAAACACATCAGAGCGCCCCGGCGACGGCGATGAATCCGGGCAACGGCAAGCGGCTCGCGTCGCCACAAGGTCGTCGGACCCCTCCTCCGGCCCTTCGCCCGTCGGGTGGGCAATCGTTGTGACGAAGAGCGTCCACATGTCCGTCGTGGATGGATTCGTTTACACGGAGCAAAAGCTTGCGCAGAAGCAGGCGGATGCTCTTGCGGGATCCAAAGACGATCCTCGCCTCGTCGCCCTCGTCCCCCCCGCCGATCTGAAGCGAATGGAACGCGCCGCGTCAAACGCGCGGATGTTCCAGCAAATGTCCGAGAACGTCGCGCAGTCGGAGTCCGAGCGGGCGAACATGGCGGAGGCCAGACTGGTGGTGGCGGTCGAGGCACTGACGAAACTGCAATTACACCGGCGTTCCTTGAACAATAACGATCTCAAAACGATCAGGGAGGCCCTTGACGAGATTGCCGCCGAGAAACCGGACGGCCAGATTCCTAATTCGGAGGGGAAGACGTGGCAAGGAGAACCGTAGGCGAAGCAGTCATCGGAGATGACGCCGCCCGGACCAGGCAGGGCGGCGGGGCGCTCGAAGCAGAAGCACGCGCAGGAATCGCCGACGCCCCGGGGGAGGCGCTCTCCCGGCGCGGCGGGAGCGACGGCATCCGACCCCTAAAAATCGACGGGAGGTCAGCGAGATGAGCGGCGAGAAGCTGTCCGGCACCCCCTGGACCGCGGACTCCGCGGACAGGGCCAGGTGGACGCTGAGGGACAGGTCGGGCAGGGCGGTGGCGGAGAACCTCGGCCCGCGCGACGCCGCGGCGATCCTCGACGCCGTCAACGCCTACTACCTCTCCGACAAGGGCGCCGCGACCGAGGCCATGAGGTCCCTCGCCGTGGCGACGTCGGCGATACGCTCCGCCAGGTCGGCCATGCTCAGGCTGGGCGGGTTCGCCCCGGTGTAGCGACGGCCACATACACGCAGGCAGGCAGAAACAAGCACTCCACTCACTCACTCACTCACTCACTGTAAAAGGGCACTTGAATTACGAATAAATCGATTAATTGCGTCAATAACAGAAGTACTGGAGACCACGCGGGGCGCCGCCGGCTATGATCGCCGGTATGGCGCCGAGGAAAACCGCCCGGAAGGCTCGTGAAAACTTCGACGAGAAGAAGCCGGCGGAAAGGCTCAGGATGCAGCTGCCGGCCGGCGCGACGCCGTCGCGCGTGAACCTGAGGACCGGCAGGGTCGCCACCGGTCCCGTCGTCGGCGCCAGCAGGGAGAGGGAGCCGGCGCTGTGGTCCTACTACCTCATGCTTGGCCACAAGAGGTCCCTCACGGCCGTGGCCAAGTGGGCGGGGGTGTCCACCACCGCGATCGTCGTGATGGCCAAGAAGCACGGCTGGAAGGAGCGCCTGCGCGACTTCGTGGACATCGAGGCGGAGCACCGGAAGAGCCGCGAGCGCGAGGTGGGGAGGGCGATGGACGCGGCGATGGCCACGAGGCACTCCACGCTCGGCGTCAAGCTCCAGTCGAACGCCGAGAAGTACCTGGACAGCTCGTTCAAGGAGGCGCGCGCGGGCGTGATGAGCGGCGGCGAGGCCGCGGTGCTCGCGAGGACCGGCGTCCAGATAGAGAGGGAGTCGTTCGGGCTGAAGAGCGGCGACGCGCCGGAGCCGGCGAGCGTGAACGTAGGCGTGAGCGTGCAGCAGGGGCAGTCCCAGTCGCAGGAGCAGTCGCAGCAGCTTCAGGCCGCGCTCGCCGCGGCGGCGCCGAAGGTCGCGGAGCTGCTGGCGTTACTGGGGATACTGAGGGCCG
>JASEHJ010000238.1 GCA_030018905.1 bacterium
GAGCGAGCTGGCCAAGATGAACCCTGTGCTAGACCTTTCGAAGTGGCCTTTCAACCTGCGCATCCAGCGGCTGGTGCTCCACAGCGACGCGATCGAGGTGCTGGCCGCGAGCGGACGATAGCCACACACAAGCCACACACACCCAGTGGACCTCGAGGGCCGGCGCTCAGCGGGAGATGCTGATCGACGCCGTCAACTTCCTCGGCACGTCGTCGTAGCTTACGTTGAGGGTCACCCCCCCTGGCGCCGCGAAGCTGAGCCCATACACCCGTTCCTCGATGGACCGGCTGATGAAGCTGTACTTCTGGCTGTGGGTCAAGGTCGCGATCGGGCTCACCCTGAAGCTGGCCGAGCCCCGCGCGTAGTTCTCCTCGCCCATGGCATCGAAGAGAAGGGGGCTGGACCCTGAGGGGATCTGGCGGAGATAGGTGAGGGCCGTCGAGAGCCTGGGGGCCGGCGCCAGCGAGAGGCCGGCCGACGCCCACCAGGCCCCATGGGACGCCCCAGCCGAGTAGGCATAGTGCCGGTATCCAGCGCTGGCGTCTGCCGTGAGGGTCGAGCCCAGCCTGATGGACGGCGTGGCAATCCGCCCTGCGACCACGCCGCGGACCCCGCTGAGGTCGCCCGGCCGGACGACGAAGTACCCAACTCCCGCCTCCAGGCCATAGGTGAGCGCTGCCCCGGCCAGCGGCCCGCTGCGGCTGAGCGTTATTTCGGGCAGCCGGTCAACTCGGTAATCGCCGCCCAGGTCCCCGATGCTCGCCAGAGCCGTGAGGTTCCACACTGGGCTGATCGGCCTCGTCATTGAGAGAGTGATGAGAGGCTCGGCGCCCCGTAGTTCGGTGTAGGTCATCCCCAGCGTGATGACGGTTCCGGCGCCCAGCTCGAAACCCAGCCCGCCGGAGAAGTACTGGCCCAGGATCGCGTTCGACGATCCGTTGAGAACGACGCGTGAGATCCGCGGCAACCACGCGCCCTGGGCGGGCTGGGCCGCCGTGAGTGAGACAACCGCCACGATCAGCGCAACGAGAGCAGACCTGAGCCATATGCGTAGCATCACGTGTCTAAGCACCTCCTGTCGCCGATGATCCTCCCGTCGCGCAGCACCACGACGCGCCGCGCCGCTGCCGCCACGTCATGGTTGTGAGTTACCATTACGACCGTACGCCCTTCACGCTCAAGTTCGCCCAGCAGTTCCACAATAACCTGCGCGCTCTCAGAATCCAGCTCGCCGGTCGGCTCGTCGGCCAGGATGAGCGGCGGGTTGCACGCAAGTGCCCTGGCGACGGCCACGCGCTGGCTCTCGCCGCCGGAGAGCTGCGAGGGGAGGTGCTCTGCCCGGTCAGTCAGGCCCACCCTGGCCAGCAGCTCCAGGGCACGGGTCCGCCTCGCGCGCCGCGACAGTCCCAGCGCGACCATCGGCACCTCGACGTTCTCGGCGGCCGTCAGCATCGGGATCAGGTGGTGGGACTGGAACACGAACCCCACCGTGCGCAGCCTGAAGCCATCAAGGCGCGCCAGGTCACCCAGGCGCTGCCCGTTCACGCAGACCTCGCCCTCCGTGGGGCGGTCGAGCGCGCCCATGATGTGCATCAGCGTGGACTTGCCGCTGCCCGAGGGGCCAACGACGGCAACGAACTCGCCTTTGTCGATCGCGAGGTCAACCCCGCGCAACGCCGCCACCTGCCGGTTCGGGTAGATCTTGGTGACGCCCTGAAGCCGGATCATCGAGTAGCCGTGCACGTCACCCAGGAGAAGTGGACCGTCCGGCATCGTAGGCACCATACAGGGGAACCGCGTTCCACTATTCAGGTTGGGAGGATCTGTAGATATCGCTCCGGTGCCCAACGAGATGGACGATGATGATTCTCTCCTGTCGGTCAAAGGAGTAGATCGCCCTGTAGCTCCCCGCGCGAAGTTTGAAAAGCCCCTCAAGTCCCCCGCCGAGAGGCTCAGGAGTAAGACTCTCGAAGTGCTCTGCCAGCCACTTCAGCTTCCGCAGGATGCGCTGCGCAGGTGCTCTGTCGAGGTCGGCGAGTTCGTCAGCGGCGGCGTGGAGGAACTCTACCCGATAGTCCGTCACCAGGCAAACCCGGCCCTCTTTGCCACCTCTTGCGCAGCAACGCCGCGTTCCCCTCGCCGAACACGCTCAAGGCTGCCCCTCAGACGAGCGTGGAGGTCGTCCCGCACGCTGAGCCCCTGGTCGGGATCACCGAGAAGCTCAAGCAGTGCCTGCTCCACGGCCTCCTGGATCAGCGCTCTCAGTTCCCCGCTCGAGAGATCCTTCACTCTAGCGACATCCTTGTTGTCCATGGCCATCCCCTTCCAATCCTGTCTCATTATCGGACAGGCCGCCGTAAACGGCCAGCCCCCTCAGGCTGCCCTCAACTGCCACCCTGGACATTACTCAATCGGCCGCAGGCCGAAGGGGCCGCAGAGCCCAGCGCCTGATGCGCCCGTCACCGCTCATACCGCCCGCAGCGCCTCGACCGGATCCAGCCGTGACGCCCGCCACGCCGGCAGGACCCCCCCGACCACGCCCACACCCAGGGCCAAGGCGACGGCGCCCGCCAGTAGCATGGGCGCGGCGGTTGAGGGAAACGGCAGCGTCCTGTACCCCTCGCTCAGCACGCGCAGGGCCGCCATCCCCAGGCCGACGCCCAGCAGCCCCCCGAGGGCGCTCAGCACGACCGATTCGCCCAGCACCAGCCCTACGATCCGGGCGCGGCTCCAGCCTACGGCCAGGAGGATCCCGATCTCCCGCGTCCGCTCCAGCACGGTCATCGCCATGGTGTTGGCCAC
>JASEHJ010000239.1 GCA_030018905.1 bacterium
GCTGGCCGGCGGCGCCAGGCTGGTGGTGGGCGGCGAGCGCCACGGCGCGGTGTACGCGCCGACGGTCGTGGCCGACGTCAGTCCCAGCATGCGCATCTCGTGCGATGAGCTGTTCGGACCGGCGGTCGCCATCACCCCGGTCGAAAGCTTCGACGAAGCGATTGCGCTGGCCAACGACTCCAACTACGGCCTCTCGGCGGCGATCTTCACCCGGAATCTGGACTGGGCAATGCGGTTCGCGCGGGAGGCCGAGTCCGGCAGCATCCACATCAACTGGGGGCCGCAGTGGCGGGCCGACCTCATGCCATACGGCGGCCTGAAGGAGAGCGGCTTCGGCAAGGAAGGCCCAAAGTACGCCGTGGGGGAGATGACCGAGCTCAAGATGGTGGTGATGCACCACAAGTAGCATCCAAATCGCATGACCGGCCTGACAGAGGCCATAGACAGAGGAGGGAGATTCGCATGAGAACGCGCATGCTGGCGGTTGTAGCGGCGCTGGCTATCGGGCTCGCAGTGCTGCCCGTTTCTGCACAGACGCCGGTCACGATCACCTGGAGCACGCTAGCCACGGGCGGGGCGATCGTCTCCGACGTCTATCGCGCGCTCGTCGGGCAGTACGAGCGCCAGAATCCCGGGGTCAAGGTTAACCTCCAGATACAGCCCGGAACGTCCGGGGAGCAGCTCAGCCGGTACGTGACCCTGTTCGCGGCGAAGGACAGCTCCGTTGACATCATCTCCATTGACGTGATATGGCCGGCCCAGATGGTCGCCGCGGGTTGGCTCGCCCCGCTTGACCAGTGGTTCTCCAGGGAGCGGCGCGAGGAGTACCTGCCGGGAGGCATCAGTGCGAACACGATCGGCGGGAAGATCTACGGGATCCCGTGGTACGCCGACGCGGGGCTGTTCTACTACCGCAAGGACCTGCTGGAGAAGCACAGGGCGCGGGTCCCGCAGACGTGGGATGAGATGATCGCCACCGCGCAGCGAATCGTGGCGGCCGAGAACAACCCCGCGCTCGGCGGGTTCCTGTTCCAGGGCGCGCGCATCGAGGCGCTGGCCAACTTCTTCTTCGAGGTCCTCTGGAGCAACGGCGGCGACATCCTCGACGCCGGCGGCAAGGTCATCGTGGACAACGGCAAGGGTCTCGAGGCCCTGAACTTCATGCTCGATCTGGTCCGGCGGCACCGCGTATCCCCGCCGGGTGTCACGACCATGCCGACCGACGACACGCGCGCCGTCTTCCAGGACGGCCGGTTTGTGTTCCTGCGAAACTGGACCTACGCCTATGGCCTGTTCCAGGGCGAGGGCTCCAAGGTGGAGGGCAAGGTGGGCATCGCGCCGCTGCCGCGGGGATCTGTCGGCAGCGCGTCCACCCTCGGCGGCTGGCAGCTCGCGGTCAGCAACTTCTCCCGCAACAAGGAAGCGGCCTATCGCCTGGTCGAGTTCCTGACCGGATCGGTGGCACAGAAGAGCATGGCGGTGCAGTTGAGCACCGTGCCCACGCGCAAGGACACGTTCGAGGACGCGATCGTCAAGCAACGGTCGCCGCACTACCCCGACATGCTCAAGGTCGTATTGAACGCCCGGCCGCGGCCGCAGATCGCGGATTACCCGCGGCTGTCGAGCATCGTGCAGACAAACCTGCACGCGGCGCTGACGAACCAGATCAGCGCGGAGGAAGCGATCACCCGCATGGCACGAGAGATTCGCTCGCTGCTCGGCCAGTAGCGGGACGGGGCGGCGCATGACGGCGCCGACCATGGTACGACCGGGAGCAGGATCGCGCACGGTCCGCCGATGGCTGACCGGTCAGATCACCCAAGGTGAACTGGCCGCGATCCTGCTCCTGCCCTGCTTCCTTTTCCTGGCGATCTTCGCGATCTATCCGGTCTTCAACGCGGTCTGGACGAGTCTGCACCACCTGCGGCTGGACCAACCGCACCTGGGTATGCCTTTCGTCGGCCTGCGCAACTTCGCGCGGGCGTTCGGCGATGAGTATACCTGGCACGCGATCCGCGTCACCCTCGTCTACACAACCGTCACGGTCTCCGCGCAGTTCGTGCTGGGTCTCGGGATCGCGCTAGTGGTCAACCGCCTGGAGCGTGGACGATGGCCCCAGTGCTCGCCGGCCAGATGTGGCGCTGGCTCTTCAACGATCAGGCGGGCGTTATCAATGACCTGCTCAACAGGACCGGCCTGGTGCAGGGACAGATCATCTGGCTGGGCTCGCCGGTCCTGGCCTTCTTCGCGGTGACGGTCGCGGCCACTTGGGGCGCCGCATCCTACATGGCGCTGATACTCCTGGCCGGCCTGCAGGGCATCCCCGAGGAGATGTACGAGGCCTCCAGTCTCGACGGCGCCACCCCGCTGCAGACCTTCTTCGCGGTAACCCTTCCGCTGCTGCGCAATGCCATCATGGTGTCGCTGGTGCTGCGGACGCTGGGCGCCCTGCAGGCCCTCGACCTGCCTTTTGCGATGACCGGCGGCGGGCCGGGCAACGCCACCGAAACCTTCGCCCTGTTCATATACAAGAACACCTTCCAGTTCCTCGACTTCGGCTACGGGGCGGCGTTGTCGGTCATCCTCGTAGTGATCGCGCTCGGCTTCGCCGGCACGTACTACCGCGTGCTGGCTCCGAGGGACTGAGCCGTGGCCGGGCGCAGAGCCTTCAATCGGATTGCGCTGGCGGCCCTGGTCGCGCTTGCGATCATCTGGTCGCTCGCGCCGTACCTCTGGACCCTGTTCACGTCGTTCAAGACCGAGCGGGAACTCTACCAGTTCCCGGTCA
>JASEHJ010000023.1 GCA_030018905.1 bacterium
CGATCGCGCGGCGGTAGTGCGCGGTGGCTTCGGGTCCTCGGCCGTCGGACTCGGCGCGCCTGCCCGCATCGAGCCAGAAGCGGGCGGTCCAGAACCCTGCCGGTGCCGACCGCAGCAGCGCTGACGCGGCCTCCCGCGCCTGCGCGGTCAGGCCGACCCGCCGCGCCGCGGCGGCCGCCCAGTACCAGGCGCCAGCGGTATTCCAGCCGAGGCCCGCGGCGCGCCGGAACGCGTCGTGCGCGGCGCGCTGGTCGGAATGCATGTAGATCTCGCCCAGGCGGAACCAAGCTTCGCCGGCCACGCTGCGCGACGCGCGAGGAGCCGCCGCGGCCACCACGGAGCGAAACTGGACCGCGGCCTGGTCCCACTCACCGTCCTGCGCGAGGCGCCTGCCGCGCATCAGCCTTGATTCCGCATCAATATCACTGGCGCGCACCGGCCTGCCGAGCAACGCTGACAGCGCTGCTCGGGCCCGTGGCTCAACGCCGTGTCCGGGGAACGCCCAGGCTGCACGTGCGTACGCGCGGCGCGCCAGATCACTGCGGCCCGCGGAGGCGGCTGCGCCACCTGTTCGCAGCCAAACCTCAGGATCGCCCGGCCGCAGAACGGACGCGGCCTGCAGCGCGACGACCGCCTGTGCAGGGCGGCCGAGGGCCATCTCGGCCTCGCCTAGCAAGGCCAGCATCCGGCCGCGCAGGCGTGGGGGGGCAGAGGGTGCGGTGGATCGGAGGATCGAGGCCGCCTCAGATGCGGCGCCCGTGGCGCCGGCCCGAAGCAGCGCGGCCGCCGCCTCATACTGCGCGTAGGTCCGCAACGTGGGATGCGCAGCCGCGGTCCTGAACGCGTCGGCCGCGGCCGCGTGGGTGCCTGCCCTGGTAAGCTCGCGCCCGGTAAGGTAGGCGGCGCGCAGCGAGTCGAGGTTGGTCTGGATACCGGGCGCGGGCAGCGCCGCGGCGAGGACGGCCAGCCCTGCCAGGACGACCGCCAGGGCTATCGGGCGTGCAACCACCCGCCCGCCTGCGGGTTTCACACCCCTTTGGGCTTCACCGCGCGCACCGTCGCGCTGAACAGTCCGGCGGCATTCCACCCTCGCTTGGATAGCACCTCGACCGAGGTGAAGCCGGCCCCCGCGATGAGCCCAAGGTAGTCTGCCTCGGGCAGAGCCCCGGCCAGGCACGCGCTCCAGAGCTCCGGCGTCTTGAACTCGTCGGGTACCGGGGCGGCACTCACGATGTCGGAGACCACGAGCCGGCCGCCCGGCCGCAGCACGCGGAACGCCTCGGAGAACGCCGGCCGTTTGTCCGGCAGCAGATTGATGACGCAGTTGCTCACCAGGACGTCGGCGCAGGCGTCGGGCAGCGGCAGGTGTTCGATCTCTCCCAGCCGGAACTCAACGTTCGCAGCGCCTAGACGGCTTGCGTTGGCGCGGGCCTTCGCGATCATCTCAGGGGTCATGTCCACCCCGATCGCCCGGCCGCTCGGTCCTACCCGGTCCGCCGCCAGGAAAGCGTCCAGCCCGGCGCCGCTGCCCAGGTCCACGACCGTCTCACCGGGTTTCAGCGCGGCCGCCTCGATTGGCGCGCCGCAGCCCAGCGACGTGTCGACGATCTCCTCGGGCACTGCGCGGCCGTCTGCGAAGGTGATCGGCGCAGGAGCGCAACATGGCGTTCCGGCCGTTGCGGCGCGGGCGTAGCGTTCTCGCACTGCTTCGCGGATCGCGTGCTCGTTCATAGAAACCCTCCCTGATCGTTTGTGCTCCAGTACCATTACCGTGGATTTCTCGCACGCCTTCTCAGTAAACTGCTTCGAGGCGAGCGCCGCAGAGCGGACCTGCGCCCTCTCGACCCGTTGGAAGCCGAATCGCTCGAAGTAGGACTCGGCGGCATTCGTAAGCAGGTAGAGGGCCTCGTGCCCCTTCGCGTGGGATCGGCCGATGATCGCGCGCACGAGCGTCGCCGCGACCCCGCGGCCGCGGCAGCCGGGCACGACCGCGACTGAGCGCAGGATCCCGACGGTGCCATGATCCTCCAATCCAGCCGTCGCCACAAGCCGGCCGTCCTCGCAGGCGATGAGGAATCCGTCGAGATGCTCGGGCACCCCGACACCAGGGAGACCGGCGGATGCAAGCAGCGCCAGCACCTCACCCAGATCGGATGCGCGGAATTCAGAGATCGTCGCGGCTGTCATCGGGGTATCCTATTATTCGATGCTTCTCAATATCACAGCAGGTCCAGGATCTGCCGGGCCACCTGCTTCAGCGCTTCCCGTCGCAGCCCGTAGAACGCCCAGTTTCCCCGGCGCGCTACGTCCACCAGCCCGGCCTCGCGCAGCAGCCGCAGGTGGTGCGAGATCGTGGGCTGGCCGACCGGGAACGCGCCGGCGATGTCGCAAACGCACATCCTGTCGTGACGGGCAAGGAGCTCGACGATGCCCAGGCGAACCGGATCGCCCAGCGCAGCAAGCAGAACCGCGCCGGCATCTACCGCGGTGCGATCCAGAGAATCGGCGTGAGATTGGTGTCCGCATTCGAGACAGCAGGCGACCTCGGCAGGGCGAGCCTCAATGGCCTTCATAAGACTAGGCTACAGGGTAATTCGACGAATGTCAATATTGAGTTGGGGCGTGCGCTGTGGCTAGACCGCCCTCAGCCCGCGCCTGCAGCGACTCCAGGTTGAAGTAGAGGCGTCCGGCCGTCGCTTCCAGGGCGGCTTTCATGGTCTCTTCGGCGGCGGCGCCTGCCTCACCCAGCCGCGGGACGAACCTTTCCTCGAACAGGTTCTGGGCCTGCCACAGGTTGACCGTGATTCCTGCATCGCGGGCGAAGTCGAGCGTGCGGTCCACATCCGCCAGGTTCTCCACGATGAAGAGCCCGTTGGCGTCGCGCAGGCGGCGCTCGATGCGCGCGCGCAGCAGCGGCTCGAACTCCTCAGCCGGCAGCGCCAATCCCCAAGACCGCAGCTCGGCGAGGGCATCCCATGCCGTGGCGCTGAGCGCGCCGGGCGCAGCCAGCGCCCTGCGGAGATCGGCGGTCAGGATGAACTCCGCCGCCGCGGCAAACTCGCGCGGCACCGGCACCTCGGCGTCGCGGAGCGTCTCCATCAGGCCGCGGCTCTCGTGGTAGAGCCGCCGGTAGGACGCCTCCAGGTGCGCGATGGTCTCCTCCGAGAGGCGGGCCAGCACCTGGCGCCGCTCCTCGGTGAACAGGTCGCGGAGGGTGTAGAACTGGCGGCCGAAGATCTCGTCCATCCGCCGGATGACCTCGGTAACCGTTCCCCCCTCGAACACCGTGGTCAGGGCGTCGGCCACCGTGGCATGGGCCTCGTCGTTCCAGCCCGCGGCCACGGAGCAGTGCACGTCGGTGCCGCCGATGTGGAGGACCGCGAACGAGAAGGAGTGCGCCTGCTCGATCAGCGTCTCGGTGATCTCTACGCGCCCGATTAGCAGAGTGAGGGGGCCGCGGGCCAGCCGGCGCAGTCCCCGGCGCACCGCTTGGTAGGTGTAGAGACGCGCGTCGTCCGGGAACTCCACAAAGAGCGACATGATGGCATAGTGGGCGGCGGCGCGGCGCGCGTCCACACTCGCCGGGCGCACCAGGCGGTCGTAGACAGCCTCACCGTTCCGGAAGGCAGGCAGGTTGCTCTCCGCCGCCCGCAGTCGGTCGAGGAACGATGCCTCGAGCGCACGGCCCGCCCGTCCGTCAGGGTCCACCCGTCCGTCAAGGTCTACCTGACCGGCAAGTTGGATCACCCGGGCCGCGTGTCGCAACAGTTGCACCGTCTCGACCCGCGAGATCTCGTCGAAGAACCAGCCGTCGGAGGCAAACATCAGCATGGCGTGCCGCTGCATCTCCAGCAGTCGCAGCGCGGTGCGACGGTCCTGTGGGTCGTCGCGCCGCAGGGCCTGCACCGCCAGGAACCGCGCCAGAGCTGCTTCGCTGCGATCCAACACCACGTCAACATAGGCGTCGCGCGCGGCCCACGGGTCGTGGAAGACCCGGGCGCCGACCTCCTCGAACAGCGCGTCGGATGCGGCTTTCAACCAATCCAGGGCCGCGCGTAGCGGCGCCCTCCAGCGCTGGTGCCAGTCGGGCCGGGTCCGGCAGCCGCAGTCGGACCGCCACCGCTCGATGCCGTGGGCACACGACCACGAGGTGCGCTCGAGTATTTCCACCTCGTGCGTGGGCGGGTGATCTGCCAGGAACGCGGCGTAGTTCGTCAGGCGCCCGCTGCCGTTGCGCTCGAACACCTGGGCCGCGTACGCCAGGGCCATCTCCCCGAAGCGGTGGTGGTGGCCGTAGGTCTCGCCGTCCGTGGCCACGTGCACCACCCGGCCGCCCGCCCACCCGGCGTCGGCAGCCACCCCTGCCAGCCGGCCGGCCAGTCCCTCTCCGCTGTCCAGCAGGCTGCCGAACGCGATCTCACGGGACAACGCGCCGTCGTAGAAGAACAGGGCGATGCGCAGCCCAGCGGCCGGACGGCACAGGTATGCCCGCGTGGCGTCGAGCACTTCGGGCCGCACGTCCACCCATTCACCCGATGGGGCCGCGCGCACGCGCGCCGCTTGATGCGGGGCCAGGATCGTGAAGGCAATCCCGCACTCGGCCAGCACGGCAAGGGTCTCGCGATCCACCGCGGTCTCGGGCAACCACATCCCTTCCGGCGGCCGGCCGAACCGGCGCGTGAAGTCCGCGATTCCCCAGCGGACCTGCGTCATCTTGTCTTGCCGCGAGGCCAGCGGCAGGATCACGTGCGTGTAGGGGTGCGCTATCGCGTTACCGTACCCGAGGGCCGCCAGGCCCTCCCGGTCCGCGCGCAGGATCTGACCGTAGACCTCTGGGGTATTGCGTTCGAGCCAGGCGGCCAGGGCCGGTCCCAAGTTGAAGGAGATCGCCGAGTAGTTGTTGACGATGCGCTCGATTCGGCCCTGCGCGTCGAGGATCCGCGCGGCGACATTGGGCGCGTAGCACTCGGCGGCGATGCGACAGTTCCAGTCGTGGTAGGGCGCCGCGGAGTCGTCCACCTCCACGTGCTCCAGCCAGGGGTTCTCGCGCGAGGGTTGGTAGAAGTGCCCGTGGATGCAGATCAACGCGCTCACGAGGTGTAGCGGGTTGCGCCTCGCGGCAGCACGACGATGCCCGAGGGGTCAACCTTGTAGTGCTGGGCGTCCCGGGCCGGGTCGATGCCTATCTCCGCATGGTCAGGGATCACGTTGTGCCGGTCTATGATGGCGCGCCGCAGCCGCGCGCCCCTGCCGACCGTCGTGTGGTCCATCACGACGGACTCTTCTATTAGTGCCCCTTCGCCGATCCGGACGCCGCGGCCCAGGATCGAGCGACGAACGGTGGCGTGTTCCACCCGGGTTCCCTCGCCGAGCAGCGAGTCGGTGATCTCCCCGCCGACCAGGCGGGCCGGCGGGCCACTGTATGCGCTCGTATGGATGGGCCACTGCGGGTTATCGAGGTCGAACACCGGCGTGGTGCCCAGCAAGTCCATCTGCGCCTGCCAGTACGCTCCGATCGTTCCCACGTCGCGCCAGTATCCACGCTCCTCGTGGGGCTTGGTGCCCGGGATCTCGTTGTCGAGGAAGTTGTAGGCGAATACGTCGGCGTACGGGTGGAGTTCCGGGATGATCGTCCGCCCGAAGTCGTGGTCTGTGCTGCGGCGGGCATCCTCGATGAGCGTCTCGACCAGGATGTCGCGATTGAAGACGTAGTTGCCCATCGAGGAAAGGGCTCTTGTGGGATCCGTGGGCATCGACCGCGGCTGCGCCGGTTTCTCTTCGAAACCGACGATCCGCCCAGCTCCGTCGGTCTCGACGATGCCGAACTCGGAGGCCTCGCCGATCGGTACCGGTCGAGCAGCAACCGTAAGTTGGGCCCCGCTGTCCAGGTGGAAGGCCAGCGCCTGGTTGAGGTCCATCCGGTAGATGTGGTCGGCGCCGAAGACCATGATGATGTCCGGATTGAAGTCCCGCAGCAGGTTCAGGTTCTGGTAGACCGCGTTGGCGGTTCCGCTGTACCAGGACTCGCCCCATCGCATCTGGGGGGGGACCGCGATTACGAACTGGTCTGGCAGGCCTCCGAACCGCCAGCCCACGCGCAGGTGCTCGAGCAGCGACTGCGCCTTGTACTGGACCATCACATAGATCGCGTAGATCCCCGAGTTGACGAAGTTGGACAGCACGAAGTCCACGATCCGGTACTTGCCGCCGAATGGCACCGCCGGCTTGCCCCGCTCGCGGGTGAGCGGCTCCAATCGCTCTCCGCGGCCTCCGGCCAGGACGAACGCCAGGACGCGCGGCCGGTACGGCCGCGCCCGGAGGGTCACAGCGACCGCACCTCCCGCGCGGCGCGCACGTGATCCAGCACGTCGGGGAACGGGAAGTCCTGTGCCTCCCGCGCGGCCAGGAACAACTCGTCATCCTGCTGCACCGGCTGCCCCTCGGCGACCCGGCGCAGCAGGTGTCCCAGTCGCGTGAAGTGGGCGTAGTGCTCGGCGAACCGCGCCTCGGCGTAGTTGCGGGCCGCCCAGGTCGTGATCAGGAACTGCCAGTCCGACGACTGGAGGAGCAGGAGCTCGCGGGCGAGTTGGGCGATTGCCCGCCGGAGGAACGGATTCACTTCCCATGCTAGGCCGCCGGCGATGGACCAGAACTCCTCTTCCGCCGCATACACCATCTCCCAGGTCCACCGGGTGTCACGGTTGAGCCAGACCCGGTGATCGCCTCCCTCGCCCCACGATCCTTCGGGCAGGGTGATCGTCTCCGGCTGCGGGCATCGGTCTAGGTAGCCACCCAACGAATCGGGCTCGACGCCGGCGGCAGGGAGCCGCTCCAGGACCTCTTCAAGGAACGCCGGCCCCTCGAACCACCAGTGCCCGAACAGCTCCGTGTCGTAGGGGTTGCAGACCGCGACCGGCCACGATGATCGGTGGGCCTCGGCTTCCGCGAGTTCGCCGACGATCCGGGCGAAGTGCTTGGCGTGCCCCCGGGCGGCCGCCTGCGCGGCCTGCGGGTCGTAGGGCAGCTTGGATCCCAGGTCGCTGCGGGCGTCGGTGACCCGCCAGTAGCGGATCCCACCAGGGAAGTGCTTCTTGTGGAACTCCAGGTACCAGGGATCACCCGGGTAACCGGCCTCCCTGCTCCATACCTGCAATGTGGTCCGCGGGTCGCGCGTGAAGGCCGTGGCGCTGCCGCTCCCGCCGCGAGAAGCGACGGAGTAGGGCCGGTACGGGCTTCGGTCGCGGGAGTACGCGGGGTATTCCGCGCCCGCGGCCAGGGCCCGCAGCGCAGGGTAGTGATCGCCGTAGAACGACAGGGGCACGCCACCGCGCAGTAGGTGGGAGTCGGTTACGAAGAACTCCAAGCCGTGCGCAGCGAGGAACTCCTCGATCCCGCGCCGTCGCCGTCGCACCTTGCCCGCCAGCGGGCCGGCCGGCGGCGTCCACTCGTAACGCGAGCGGTACCCGCATTCCGGCAGCCAGGCGCCGCGCGGGGAGGCGCCGAAGTGCCGCAGGTGCGCCGCCTTGCCGGTGCGCAACTGCAACTCCACCGACTCCTCGCGCCCTAGGAGCGGAAGGTATCCGTGGGTCGCGGCCGATGTGATCAGCTCGATCGCCCCGGCCTCGGCCAGCCGCCTGATGGCGCCCAGCAGGTCGCCGTTCAAGGCGCGTAACTGGCTGAGAGTGCTCCGGTAGGTCTGTTCCCACAACCGCGCAAGGCCTGCGAGGTCCAGCAGCCCGTTGCGCTCGAAATGGACGCGGTTCTCCTCGGCCGATTCCAGTCGCTGCAGGAGGAACGTCTCCATCTCCGGCGGGAAAGACGGGTGCGCGAGTTGCTCGGCGAGGATCGGGGTGACGTTCAGCGTTACGCGAAGACGGCGGCCGCGGGTGCTGAGGCGTTCAAACACCTCGATCAGCGGCAGGTAGCACCCGATGGCTACCTCACACAGCCAGTCGCTCCCGTGCGGCCACCTGCCGTGCCCGAGGACCAGGGGCAGGTGTGAGTGGAGAACCAGCAAGAACTTCCCGCGCGAAGAGGCCATGGCGCCTCCGACTCACTTATCGTCCGGGCAGACCAAATCCTGCAAAGGCGCCGCTACCCGGCCTTACGTGCAAACCAGGCAGCGGTGGCATCCAGGCCGTCTTCGAGAGAGACCATAGGTGTCCAGCCCAGGTGCCGGCGCGCGGCCCCGGCGTCGAGCCGGATGTGGCTGACGTCGCCGGACCGCGGGGAAGCGTAGAGCGGCGGGACGGTTGCGCCGATCTTCCTGGCAAGGACGCGAAAGATCGTGTTGACCGAGGTGCCACTTCCGGTGCCGATGTTGAAGGCACCCTCAACCCGGCGGTCGGCCGCCATGAGATTCGCGCGCGCGACGTCATCTACGTGAACGAAGTCGCGCGTCTGCTCGCCGTCGCCGAAGATGGTGGGAGATTCCCCGGCCAGCAACGCCCGCGCGAAGATCGCCACAACGCCGGCCTCGCCGTGCGGGTCCTGGCGCGGGCCGTAGACGTTGGCGTATCGCAGGCAGCAGATCGGAAGGCCGTGCAGACGCCGGTAGAGCCCCAGGTAGCCCTCCGCGGCCGCCTTGGCGCAGCCGTAAGGGCTCATCGGAAGGATCGGGGTTGCCTCGTCCGCCGGCAGCTGCTCCGGTTCGCCGTACAGTGCTCCGCCTGTGGATGCGAAGATGAACCGTTCGGCCCCGTACTCCGCGGCCAGCGCCGCCACCCTCAGCGTGCCGAGGACGTTGATCTCCGCGTCCAGCAGCGGCTCCCGCACCGAGACGCTGACCGACACCTGGGCCGCGTGGTGGCTCACCAACTGGGGGCGTGTCCGCTCGAAGGCATCGCGCAGGAGTGGATCGCGAATATCCATCTGGTAGAACCGCGCCGCCGCGCCTACGAACTCCCGCCTGCCGGCGACCAGCGAATCCACCACGGTCACCTCGTCCCCGCGGGCCAGGTGGGCGTCGGCGATGTGGGAGCCTATGAACCCGGCACCTCCGGTGATCAGCACCCTCATCGCAGGTACACCGCCTGGCGCGGGAGGGCTATCTCGACACCCGCTACCTCGAACGCGGCCTTCAACAGCACGCGGAGCTGGCGCTCCGCTTCCCACTGGGTCATCGGCTTTACCATGACTACCATGCGCACCTGCACCTCCGACGCGCCGAACTCGACGATCCCGTGCACCTCGGGTGGGGCCAGAGCCAGGTCCTGGTGATCGGCCGCCCAGGCCTCGCTGACCTGGTGCATCACGGCCATAGCGCGCTCCAGGTTTGCCTCGTACGCAAGGCCAACCTGTACTATCGCCCTCATGAACCCTCGGTTCATGTTGCCGAACCGCTGAATCTCTCCGTTGGGAATCGTGACCAGTTCGCCGGAGAACTGGCGGACCTGTGTGGTACGCAGGTGGATTCGCTCCACCGTGCCCGTGACCTCGCCGACGCGAACAACGTCGCCCACCTGGATTAGCCCCTCGAAGATGAGGAAGAACCCGGCGATTATGTCGCGTATGAGGTGCTGCGCCCCGAACCCTATGGCTATCCCGGCAATTCCTGCGCTGGCCAGGATCGCCGCGACGTTGACCCCCAGCCTGTCGAGGATCATGACCGCGGCGGTGAAGTAGAAGAGATATCGGAGCGCGCTCCCAAGCAGCGGGGCCAGCGTGCGGATCTGGACCTCGCGCTCGGGGTCGCGGCGCGGGTCGTCGGGCCGCAGCCACCGCTGCAGCATTATGGTGGCCAGGTAGAGGGCTACGCGGAGGCCCACGGCAATGACCGCGACCGCAATGACCGTCTCCAGCATCGCCTCGATCCTGGCAGGGTTCAGAAGGGCGTTGATCACGCGGCCGATCCGGCCGGACTCAGCGAGCACAACGGGCTCTCCTTCTAGCTGAGTGCAGGACGCGCGCGGCCGCGGTGGCTTCCTCCAGCGACGCGGCATCCAGCCGCCATTTGATCTCGCGTAGCAGTTCGGACGAGGTCATCGCCGGCACCTGATAGGGGACTGCCCGGCCGTAGAGCCGGAGCTGGCGTGCCTGCTCCATCGCGCGGAGCACCTCCTGCCGCTTCCGCCGGCTCCCTACCACGATCTCACCGCGCAGCCGGTCGCGCAGCACGAGCAGCCGCCTGAGATCCGCGCCCGAGAGGATACGCGTCCGAGGAGCCGCATCCATGGTCATTGTGGATGGGTTCGCTGCCGCCTCCTGCGCCCCTTTCACAGTGCCGTGAGTCCGGACAAAGGAATCCTTGGCGCGCGTCCGAACAGGTACCCGATGGTCCTTGACGACCGCAAGGAGATCGTCCGCCTCGACCCCGGCGGGATGCTGGGCCTGGTCCAACGTCTGGGTACGATGACCACCGATGGATGGGAAGCGGCATCCGATCTGGCACTGCCCCCGGTGAGTCCCAGCGCGGTGATCGTCGGTGGGATGGGTGGGTCCGGCATCGGCGGCGACCTCCTTCGCGCGCTGCTGGCTCCGACCGCCGCTCTCCCCGTGGTTGTCGTCAAGGACTACCGCCTGCCGGCGTTCGTCGGACGCGACACGCTGGTCTTCGCGTGCTCCTACTCCGGGGACACCGAGGAGACGCTGGCCGCCTACCAGGAGGCCCACGCCTCCGGCGCGGCGATAGTCGCCGTGACCTCTGGAGGGGCGCTGGCCGATCACGCCGCTGCCTCCGGCCACCCGGTCGTGCGCGTGCCGCCAGGGCTCCCGCCGCGCGCGGCCCTTCCGTACATGCTGATGCCGCTCCTCCGCATCACCGGCCGGTTGGGTATCGGCGGCGTCACCGATTCCGAGGTCCGCGAGGCCGCCGCCCTGCTGGACGGGCTGGTCGTGCGGTGGGGGCCGGAGGCGCCTTCCGGTGTGAATCCCGCAAAATCACTGGCCGCGGCGCTGGAGGGCGCACTTCCTGTCGTGTACGCTTCCTCTTCCCTGTTTGAGCCGGTGGCCCAGCGCTGGAAGACCCAGCTCAACGAGAACAGCAAGGTCTTTGCGTGCTGGAATGCTTTTCCCGAGCTCAACCACAACGAGACGGTAGGGTGGGAGGGGGTCCGCGGAGGACACCCTCGCCTGCACGCCGTGCTCCTGCGCGATCGGGACGAGGGGGCCCGCAACGCACTCAGGGTCGAGATCACGCGGGAGTTGTTGGCGCGAAGGGCTGACGGCGTCACCGAGGTTTGGTCGCAGGGAAACGGCCTGCTGGCGCGCCTGCTTTCCCTTGTACTTCTTGGCGATCTGGTCAGCGTGTATCTCGCGGTGCTGACCAGGGTGGACCCGACCCCTGTGGAGATCATCGCCGAGATCAAGCGGCGGCTGGGAGGCGGCTGACCCGGCAGGAAGGTACCTGTCCCTGCGGAATGTATATAGGAAGCACCTTCGCAGGATCCGGAAGGACACGGAGGCGTTCGAATGGCTCGCGTCTACCTCGAACAGGTGAGCAAGAAGTTCGGCGTTGTTACCGCGGTAAACGATGTAACGCTGGAGATCCCCGACCGGCAGTTCACGGTGCTCGTGGGTCCCTCGGGGTGTGGGAAAACAACGGCGCTCCGGTTGATCGCCGGGCTGGAAGAGGCGACCGCGGGCAACATCTTCATCGGTGACCGTCTGGTCAACGACGTGGCTCCGAAGGACCGCGACATCGCAATGGTCTTCCAGAACTACGCGCTCTACCCCCACATGTCGGTGTACGACAACATGGCGTTCGGCCTGCGGCTGCGCCGGTACCCGCGGACCGAGATTGACCGCCGGGTCAAAGAGGCCGCGGGGATGCTGGGCATCGAGATGCTGCTCGACCGCAAGCCCAAGCAGCTCTCGGGCGGACAGCGCCAGCGCGTGGCCCTGGGGCGCGCGATCGTCCGAGAGCCACAGGTCTTCCTGATGGACGAGCCGCTCTCCAATCTCGACGCGAAGCTCAGGGTGCAGACGCGCGCGGAGATCAAGAAGCTGCAGGCCCGGCTTCAGACGACGACCATCTACGTCACCCACGACCAAGTCGAGGCCATGACCATGGGCGACCGCATCGTCGTGATGCGTGACGGATTGGTTCAGCAGGTGGACAGCCCGCTCAACCTCTACGAGAAGCCGTCGAACCTGTTTGTCGCCGGGTTCATCGGCAGCCCGGCCATGAACTTCGTCGAGGCCACGCTGGCACCACGTAACGGCGCGCTCGTGGTGGACTGTGGGTCGTTTGCCATCGAGATGCCCCCCGACCTGGCGGCGATTGCGAAGGATTGGACGGGCAAGCCGGTGGTCTTCGGCATTCGCCCCGAGGACATCCAGGACGTGGCCTTCGCGCGCGATCCTAACCCTGCCTGGGTGCTCCCGGCCATGGTGGAGGTGCACGAGCCACTGGGTTCGGACGTTATTCTCTATCTGAGCACCGGGCCAACCACGATCGTCGCCCGTGTGGACGCCCACAGTTCGGCACGGATGGGACAGCCGGCCGAGGTCGTCCTGGACATGCGGAAGATGCACCTGTTCGAGACGGAGACCCACAAGGCGATCATCTAGGTTCCGCTTGTTGACGGCTTTCCGACGGGCGCGGTATATTCTAAAGGTGCACCGTACACGCCCTACGTACATCCACCCACCCCGCGACTGCATGAACGAACTTCAGGAGGTGAACGCAGGATGAAGCACCGCATGCTGGTACTGACATCCCTGCTGGTGCTCGCCCTCACGGCGGGCGTTTCGGCCCAGACAGGGTTCCTCACGATAGGATCCGGTGGGACTGGGGGGGTCTACTTCCCGATCGCAACCGGCATCGCGAAGATGATCAACGACGCCAACATCGGATGGAGGTCCAACGCTCGCTCCACCGGTGGCAGCGTCTTCAACGTCACCGCGATCCAGAGCGGCGAGCTGCAGATGGCGCTGGCCCAGAACGACATATCGTTCTATGCCTACGGCGGGACGGGCGTCGAGGCGTTCATCGGCAAGCCCACCCGCAAGCTGCGGGGCATCGCCATTCTGTACCCGGAGCCGATCCACATCCTGGCGCGCCGGGACCGCGGGATCAAGACCGTGGCCGACATGAAGGGCAAGCAGGTCTACGTCGGAGACATCGGCAGCGGCGCGGAGCAGAACTCCAAGCAGGTGCTCGATGGCTACGGGCTGACCTTCGCCGACCTGGGGCAGGCGGTGCGCGGGTCGGCCACGACCGGCGTGCAGCTGCTCACGGATGGGCGCATCGACGCCATGTTCTACACCGTGGGAGTGGGGAACGCGGCGATCATGCAGGCGGCCCTAACCGCTCCCATCGAGTTCCTTTCGATCGACCCGATGAAGCTTCGCGACATCAGGGAGAAGTACCCGTTCCTAAGCGCGTTTGGCATCGCGGCGGGGATTTACAGGGGCGTGGACGCGCCCGTTGTGACCGTGACAGTGCAGGCATCCCTGGTGACGTCCAGCGACATGTCCGCGGACGTCGTGTACCGGGTCACCAAGCTCCTGATGGATGAGAAGGTCGAGGAGTTCCGGGGGATTCACTCCAACCTGGAGCGCTACTTCCATCCCTTGAAGGCGCTGGAGGGCATGGCCATCCCGCTGCATCCCGGCGCTGTGCGGTTCTACCAGGAGAAGAACACCAGGATCCCTGAGCGGCTGCTGCCACCCAAATAACCACATGCCGTTGGGCCCGGCCCCTCCCTGGGGCCGGGCCTTTTTTCGCCGCGCAGAGAATCGAGGCGCCGATGAGCGTGGACAAGGCTGAGGAAATAAGGCAGGCAGTCGAGTTCGGGGCAAGGGCCCCCAGGATTGCGTGGCAGCGATGGCTGCTGTTCCTTCTGGCGGTCGGGTGGAGCGTGTTTCAGGTCTGGGCGACGTGGAGCGGCAGGATCGATCCGCTGCGCCTGGGCCCCATTCACCTGGCGTTCGCCTTCGCGCTGGCATTCCTCGCCTATCCGTCCAGGCGGGGCCCCCGGGATCGCGTGCCGCCGGCCGACTGGGCGCTGGCGATCCTCGGGGTCGTCGGCGCCATGTACATCGTGGTGGACTACTACGGTATCGTGGCGGCGCGGGGCGGGGTACCGATCCAGCGCGACGTGGTCATGGGCACCATTACCCTGGTGGTGCTGTTCATCGCCTCATTCCGCGTGGTGAGCCCTGCACTCCCGATTATCGCCGGTGTGCTGATCTTCTATGCCGCCATGGGGCCGTCAGGCATCGTGCCCATCCGTCCTCCAGACGTGCTTTTCCTGCACAGCGGGTATCGCTGGAGTCAGATCATCCAGCAGCTCTACCTGACCGCCGAGGGGATCTGGGGCACGCCGATCAGGGTGTCGGCCACCTTTGTGTTTCTGTTCGTCCTCTTCGGCTCGCTGCTGGACAAAGCAGGGGCAGGCCGGTTCTTCGTGGACCTGGCCTACAGCCTGCTCGGGACATTCCGCGGCGGGCCTGCCAAGGCCGCTGTCGTTGGGAGCATGCTGACCGGGGTCATCTCAGGGTCCTCGATCGCCAACGTCGTGACCACCGGCACCTTCACGATCCCGTTGATGAAGCGCGTGGGGTACACGCCCGAGAAGGCGGCGGCCACCGAGGTGGCCGCCTCCACCAACGGGCAGCTCATGCCGCCGGTAATGGGTGCCGCAGCGTTCATCATGGCTGACTTCCTGAGTATTCCGTACGCGAAGCTGATCGTCTACGCGGCGGTTCCGGCGGTGCTGAGCTACATCGCGCTGTTCTACGTGGTGCACCTGGAGGCCCTAAAGCTCGACATCAAGAGCCTGCCCAGGGCCGAACTGCCCCTCTTCTGGCCGACGCTGTTCTCGGGTCTGCACTACCTGATCCCGGTCATCTACCTGCTCTACTCATTGATCATCATCCGGCTCACCCCCGAGCGCAGCGCGCTCAACGCCATGTTCCTGCTGATCGCCCTCATCTTCGTTCAGGAACTCTGGCGTGCGGTCCGCGTCAGGGATGGGGCCGTCCGCGGCCTGCGCCAGGCCTGGACGGCCGTGGTAGGCGGATTCGAGGCCGGGGCGCGCAACATGGTCACCATCGCGATCGCGACCGCCGCCGCCGGGATCATCGTGGGCATCGTGACGATGACCGGCCTGGGCTTCGGGCTCACCAACATCGTGCAGACGCTCTCCGGCGGCAACATCATCGTCGTCCTCGTCCTTGCCGCTGTTGCCTCGCTCATACTGGGGATGGGCCTGCCCACGACAGCCAACTACATCGTCATGGCCGCGCTGGTCGCGCCGGTCATAGTCAACCTGACGAAGGCAGCGGGGATGGACATCCCGATCGTGGCCATCCACCTGTTCGTGTTCTTCTTCGGCATCCTGGCCGACGACACGCCCCCGGTCGGGCTGGCCGCGTACGCGGCAGCGGCGATCGCCCGGTCGGACCCCATAAAGACCGGGATCCAGGGCTTCATCTACGACATGCGCACGGCCATCCTGCCGTTCATGTTTATCTTCAACCCTGAGTTGCTGCTCATCAACGTCGGCGGGTTTGCCCACGGAGCGCACGTGGTCCTCACCGCGCTGATAGGGATACTGGCGTTCGTCGCCGCGACGCAGGGCTACCTCCTGAAGAGGATGGCATGGTGGGAGCGCATTCCGATGCTGGTGGCGGCTTTCACGCTGATCAAGCCGGGGATTGTGACGGACCTGGTGGGGTTTGGGTTGATATTGCTCGTCTACGCGTCGCAGAGACTCAGGCGCACATCCTAAGACAGGCGATCACAGCATCAGACTACAAATGTCAGGCGCCGCCCTTCTAGAAGGGCGGCGCCTGTGTCATCGCACCCGAGGCCGACCGATCGCCGCCGTCTGGGCTATGTTTCCTTCGTTTCCCGGAACCCCTTCTCGGTCATCTCCGCCAGTGGTGCGAGGAGCTTGGTGAACTCCATCGGGAAGATGAACTTGGTGGCGGCCCCCTGTCCCAATGACTTGAGAGCCTCCAGGTACTGTAGCGCCATCGTCTTGCTGTCCACGGTCTTGGCTATGGAGAAGATCTTGTCGAGCGCCAGCGCGAACCCCTCCGCGCGCAGGACAGCCGCCTGGCGGTCGCCCTCGGCCCGGAGAATGGCGGACTGCTTGTCGCCCTCGGCCACGGTAATCGTGGCCTGCTTCTTGCCATCGGCCTCGGTGACGACGGCGCGGCGGGTGCGCTCGGCCGACATCTGCCGGGTCATCGCGTCCAGCACGTCCTTGGGCGGCAGGATCTCCCGGATCTCGACCGTGGTCACCTTGACGCCCCAGCGCTCGGTGACCTCGTCCAGCTTCGCGCGCAGCACCTGGTTGATCTGCTCGCGGCGGGCCAGCACGTCGTCGAGGGCGATGTCGCCGATCACCGCCCGCAGCGTGGTCGTGGCGATGCCGCGAGCCGCGCCAGCGAAGTCGGCCACCTGGATGACGGAGTGCTCGGGGTCCACGACTTTGAAGTAGATGAGGAAGTCAATGTTGATCGGCGCATTGTCGCGGGTGATACAGGTTTGGGAGGGGATCTCCAGGAACATCTCGCGGAGGTCTACCCACACCGCCTTGTCCACGAGCGGGATCAGGATCACGATACCCGGTCCCCGACGGCCTCTGCTGCGGCCGAACCGGAAGATGACCAGGCGTTGGTACTCGCGGACGATCTTGATGATAGAGCCTAGGACGATCATGCCCGCGATGACAATGGCGATGCCGTACGTGAGGAACGTGACCATGTTAGGCACCTGTGCACCTCCCTGTGTCCTGGCGCGCAGTGTACTTCTGGATGCCCGGCGCAGCTTCCTTGTTGGTCCTGCCTGCGGCCAGGAGCCGACGGTCGCGGCCCGAAGAGATCTGCGGAGGTGTGGGGATGTCACATTACGCGATCGGTGTGGATCTGGGCGGCACGAAGACCCTCACGGCGCTGGTGGACGGGCGCGGTGAGGTGGTCGCGCGCGTGCGCGTGGCCACTCCGACGACGGGCCCGGATGGGGTGATAGAGGCGATCGTCGCCAGCGTCGCCGAGCTGTCGACCCGATCCGGCGTCGCCCCACGCTCTGCCCTGGGCGTGGGCGTGGGGGCGCCCGGCCCCCTGGATCCGGACTCCGGCGTCGTGTTCGAGCCGCCCAACCTGCCCGGCTGGCGGGACGTGCCTCTGGCGGCACTCATGGCGGAGCGACTGGGCGTGCCCACCTTCGTGGAGAACGACGCCAACGCCGCCGCGATGGGGGAGCGGTGGGTAGGGGCCGGGCGAGGAGTGGACGACCTCGTCTACCTCACCGTCAGCACAGGGATAGGTGGCGGTTTGATCCTGGGGGGGTGCCTCTACCGGGGCGCCTCCGGCACCGCGGGCGAGGTCGGACACATGGTCATCGCGCGAGGGGGCCCGCTGTGCGGCTGTGGCCGCGCAGGATGCCTGGAGGCACTGGCCTCCGGCACGGCGATCGCAAGGGAGGCGCGACTGGCGGTGGAGAGCGGCCGTCCGACAGTGCTCTCCCAAGTGCCGCCGGAGGCGATCACGGCGGAGACGGTCGCACGCGCTGCCGAGGGCGGAGATCCGCTGGCCCGCGAGATCTTCGCGGGCGCGGCCGCGGCGTTGGGCACCGGCATCACCAACCTCGTGAACCTGCTCAACCCGGCGCTGGTGATCATCGGCGGCGGTGTATCGCGGGCCGGAGAGCTTCTGTTCGCGCCTGTGCGGCGGATCGTGGAGGCAGAGGCGTTCGAGCGGCCAGGGGCCGCGGTGCGAGTTGTGCCCGCCGCGTTGGGTGACGACGTTGGTGTGATCGGCGCGGCGGCGGTGGTGTACGAGCGCGTGCGTCCCTAGAACGCGTCCACTTCGAGGCGCCGCGCCACGAAGTTCGTGTACACCTCTCCGCGACGGAAGAAGGCGTTGTCGAGCACCCTAAGATGGAAGGAGATCGTCGTGCGGATCCCCTCGACCTCGAACTCCAGCAGGGCGCGGCGCATCCTCATGATGGCCTCATCGCGGTCGCGCCCCCAGGCGATCACCTTGGCGATGAGCGAGTCGTAGTTGGGCGGCACGGCATAGCCCGTGTAGCAGTGGGTGTCCACGCGGATTCCCGGGCCCCCCGGAGGAATGAAGCCGGTAATCGTTCCGGCAGACGGCCGGAAGCCGTGCCGGGGGTCCTCGGCGTTGATCCGGCACTCCAGTGCATGGCCTCGGAACTCCAGGTCTCTTGGGCCGAAGCGGAGCTTTTCCCCGGCGGCAAGTCGGATCTGTTCCTTGACCAGATCCAGGCCCGTGACCGCCTCGGTTACCGGGTGCTCGACCTGTATGCGCGTGTTCATCTCCATGAAGTAGATGTTCTCGTGGGCGTCCACCAGGAACTCGACCGTGCCCGCGTTGACGTATCCGATTGCCTGCGCCGCGCGCACCGCGGTGCGACCGAGCGCGGCCAGCGTCCGCTCGCGCATCCGCGGCGGCGGGGACTCCTCAATCAGCTTCTGGTGGCGCCGCTGGATCGAGCAATCGCGCGTACCCAGGTGCAGCACCGTGCCGTGAGCATCGGCGAGGACCTGCACCTCGATGTGGCGCGGCTCCTGGAGGTACTTCTCGATGTACACCCGCCCGTCGCCAAACGCCGCCTCGGCCTCTCGCTGGGCGGATTGCAGCGCCTCCGGCAGGTCTTCCGCCGTCTGCGCGATGCGCATCCCACGCCCGCCTCCCCCGGCCGCCGCCTTGATGACAAGCGGATAGCCGGTTCCCCGGGCAGCCTCCAGCGCCTCGCGCACTCCGGATACCGTCCCGTGGGTGCCGGGAATGATCGGCACGCCGGCCTTCTGCATCTGCCCGCGGGCGGCGGCTTTGTCGCCCATCAACTCGATTGCCCGGGAAGGAGGGCCTACAAACGTGATCTTGCAGCCCGCCACAATCTCGGCAAAGCGCGGGTTCTCGGCCAGGAACCCGTATCCGGGATGAATGGCATCCACCCCTGTCAACTCGGCCGTGCTCATGATGTTGGGTATGTTCAGGTACGACCCTGCGCTGGGGGCCGGGCCGATGCAGAACGCCTCGTCGGCCATCTTGACGTGCATTGAGGTTCGGTCTGCCTCAGAGTAGACGGCCACGGTGGAGATGCCCATCTCGCGGCACGCGCGGATCACGCGGACGGCGATCTCCCCGCGGTTGGCCACGAGCAGCTTGCGGAACATCGATTAGGCCCGGGCGCTCGTGTCGAGGAGGAACAGGGGCTGGCCGTACTCGACGGGCGATGCGTTGTCAACCAGCACGCGGGCGATACGCCCGCTCTTCTCGGCCTGGATCTCGTTGAAGAGCTTCATTGCCTCGATTACGCAGATTACCTGGCCTTCACCTACGAGGTCGCCTTCCTTGACGAACGGCGGCACCTCCGGCGAGCTGGCCCTGTAGAAGGTGCCCACCATGGGAGCGGCGACCGTCTCAAGGCGGTCCTGATCGTCGGCGCCGGGAGCAGCGCCGGTAGCGGTTGCCGACGCCGACGTTTCTGGCGCCGGGTTTGGTCCCGCCTTCTTGACGCGGACCTTGAGCGCTGGGCTCTCAACTTCAAGCTCGATGAGATCCGACTCCGCCGCGATGCGGATTACCTCTCTTACCTGATCGAAATCAATGCGTTCGCTCATGACTACTCCTTATAATACCCCATGGAGCGGTACTTCGCGTACCGGCGCCGTACGAGTTCGTCCACGGGAAGGCGAGGCAGAGCCTGCATCCGAGGGCGAAGCGCTTCCCGCACCGCGGCGATGGCCGCCTGGGGGTCAAGGTGGGCGCCACCGTGCGGCTCGGGGAGGATCTCGTCCACGACGCCCAGGGCTGCGATCTCCTGAGCGGTCAGACGCAGCGCGGAGGCCGCTTCTCTCGCGCGGCCGGCGTCGTGCCAGAGGATCGCCGCGCACCCTTCGGGAGGGATCACGGTGTAGACGGCGTGCTCCATCATCAGTACCTCGTCGCCGACCGCGATTGCCAGCGCGCCGCCACTGCCCCCTTCGCCCGTTATCACCACGAGCACAGGCACCCTCAGGCGCGTCATCTCCGCGATGTTACGGGCGATGGCCTCGGCCTGCCCGCGTTCTTCCGCGGCGTCACCCGGAAACGCGGCCGGTGTGTCCACAATGCTGAGCACCGGGTAGCCGAACTTCTCGGCCAGCCGCATGGCCCGCAGCGCCTTGCGGTAGCCTTCGGGGTAGGGCATGCCGAAGTTGCACGCGATGTTTTCGCGCGTGTCCTTACCCTTACAGGGAGCCACCGCGACGACGGGCTGTCCCTCGAACCATCCCAGCCCGGTGAGCATCGCCGGGTCATCGCGAAAGAGCCGGTCGCCGTGCAACTCCGTGAACTCATCCAGGAGCGCCCTCACGAACTCCTGGGCCTTGGGCCGCTGGGGATGGCGCGCCATGGCCACCGCCTGCCAGGCGGTGCGGATGGCAAGCATGGCCTCGCGCAGTTCTCCACCGCGCGCCTCCAGCGCACGGATCTGCTCGGCGACGTCCTGCCTGTCCTTTTCGCCCCGTCGGCGTAGCGCGTCAATCTCGCGCTGGATCCCGGCGATCTGGGTTTCCATCTCGGCCGCGCGCGCCTCGGCCGCGCGGTCGCGCTCCGGGAGCGCCCTGGTCACGGGCAGCCCACCTCCGGGTCTCCGGGGGCCTCAGGTGCCTGGGGTGCCTCTCGGGCCGGTGCGGCGGGTGCCGCCGCGACCTGCGGGGCGCCGAAGAACCGCAGCAGTCGCGCCAGGACCCCGCGCAATTCCGGTCGCGGGACGACCATGTCAATCAGGCCGTGCTCCAGGCAGAACTCCGCCGTCTGGAAACTATCCGGTAGCTTGCGCCGGATCGTCTGTTCAATCACGCGCCTGCCGGCAAACCCAATCAGGGCGCCGGGCTCGGCGATGATGACATCGCCCAAGAACGCAAAGCTTGCCGTCACGCCGCCCGTGGTGGGATCGCACATCACCGAAAGGTAGGGGAGGTGTGCCTCGTGCAAACGTCCTACCGCGGCGCTGGTCTTTACCAACTGCATCAGCGAGAGCGCGCCTTCCTGCATCCGGGCTCCGCCGGACGCGGAGAAGATCACCAGCGGCAGTCGGTCCGCCAGGGCGCGCTCCGCGACCCGGGCGATCTTCTCGCCGACCACCGAGCCCATCGAGCCTCCCATGAAGGCGAAGTCGAGTGCGCCGACCGCCGCGCGGCGACCTTCTATGCTGCCGACGCCGACAATCGCGGCATCCGCGTTGCCCGTATTGGCGCGCGCTTCAGACAACTTCTCACGGTAACCGTCGAAGCGGAGCGGGTCTCCGGAGGCCATCTCCGCGTCCATCTCCTCGAACGAGTGCTCATCGAGCGTTATCAAGAGCCGCTCCTCGGCACCCAAGCGGTGATGCCACCCGCATTTGGGGCACACCTTGAGATTGCGCTCCAAGTCCTTGTGATAGACCGCAGCGCCACACCGGGAGCACTTCACCCAGAGTCCGGCGGGCATGTCACGGCGACTGATGCGGCCGTGCTTGGGACGGCGCAGCCAGTTCAGCATTAGCGCCTCGACAATCGAGAAGGATCGGCGGCAGACCCCCGCCGGTTCAAGCGTTGATTATACCGCAGTGAGAACGCAGCCGCCAGCCAACGGCGGAGCCCGCGCGGTTCGTCACGCGGGCTCCGCCGTTGCAGGGGTGTCAGGCCGCTACTTCCTTTGAATCCCGAAGGCGTCGTAGTTCAGGTCGGTGAACTGCTTCCACTTCTCCGGCACGTCCGCCTCGGCGAATATCGCCGTGACCGGGCAGGCGGATTCGCACGCCCCGCAGTCAATGCACTCATCCGGGTGGACGAAGAGTATGGAGTTGAGCTGGTCCTTCGTGAGCTTGTCCGAAGGGGTATGGACCACACCGCCCTTGGGGACCACTCTCTTGTCAGTGCCGGCGCCCGTGGACGGATCGGGCACGACAAAGCCCCCGGATGCCTCAACGTACTCGTATATGCAGTCCACCGGGCAGACCTCGACGCACGCACGGTCCTTCGTGCCGACACAGGGTTCTGCGATGATGTATGCCAATCGGTTCACCTCCCTTATATTCCCCGCCCATGGTACAAGTGGGGTGGATTTCCTGTCAACGAAGTGCAGCGATGCTCTAAGGGATCGGATTGAATGATTGTATAATGGAGCTTGGTTCGATCTCGCTGGTTCAGCAGCCAGGCGAACCCGAAGGAGGCGTTGTCCATGTCTGGTGGCGGGGGTGCTCCCCGTAGGAGTTCTGCGGACCGGGCGCTGGCACTGCTGGTCGTGCTCGCACTGGGCGGTGTGCTGGGTGGAGTCATCGCACCCCGCTACGGGCTAATTCCCAAGCAGTGGGCCACGGGCCCCCATCTCCCTGGGGCCCCAGGAGGAACAACGCCGCAAGCCATGCCGCCACAGGTCGAATCCGCGCCCGGTGCCCAGCAGCCTAGCGCCCAGCAACCTAGCGCTCAGCAGCCCGGTGCCGCGGTTCCGCCGGTTGTCGGCCAGGCCCCCCCCGGCGCGTCGGGTTCCCGCCTGCTTGAAGGGCAGGAGTCGGTTGTGGTCAGGGTTGTGCAGCAGGTGCGGCCTGCCGTGGTCAACATCAGCGTCCGCGCGCAGGTGGCGACGCCGTTTGGGTTGTTCCCGCAGGAAGGCCAAGGTTCGGGTGTGGTCGTGCGGCCGGACGGGCTGATCCTCACAAACAACCACGTGGTCCAGGGTGCGCAGGAGATCACGGTCACGCTGGTTTCGGGCAAGACCCTGCGCGGGCGCGTGCTGGGCGCCGATCGGTTCGCGGACCTGGCCGTCATCAAGGTGGACAGCCCTCAGCCACTCCCCGCAGCCGAGATGGGAGCCTCCGTCGCGCTGAACGTGGGGCAGCTCGCGATCGCCATTGGGAACCCCTTTGGTCTGGGCAGCACCGTGACCGTCGGGGTGATCAGCGCGTTGAACCGCAGCATCCAGGCCGGTCCCGACTTCGTCGTCGAGAACCTCATCCAGACCGACGCCGCCATCAACCCCGGCAACAGCGGCGGCGCGCTGCTGGATTCGTCCGGACGCCTGATCGGCATCAACACAGCGATCATCCGAGAAGCCCAGGGTATCGGCTTCGCGATCCCAATAGATCACGCCCGCATCGTCATGGACCAGATCATCACGCAAGGCAAGGTAGTCCGTCCTGCCCTGGGCGTCGAGATCCGAGGGGAGATAGACGCCAACACCGCGCGAGCCTACAAGCTCCCGGTTGACCACGGCGTGGTTGTCGTACCCCAGCCCGGGAGTCCGGCCGACCGGGCCGGGATGCGGCCGCAGGACATCATCGTGGCAATCAACGGTCAGAAGGTCGGCACCATCGGCGACCTGCGGCGTGAGCTGTTTCGCAGAAAGCCCGGTGAGAGCGTGCAGGTGGAGGTCGTTCGCGACGGGCGGCGCCTGACGCTGACCGTCTTGCTCATAGAACTGCGGGGAGGTATCCCCGCGTGGCTGGTGGCGTGATGGAAAGTCTGCCTATCCTCGATCTCGTAAGCGTGACCGAGGCCGCCGCCCTGGCAGGAGCCCACCACATGGGCCAGGGTGACAATGATGCCGCCGACCGCGCCGCGGTCGAGGCGATGCGGACCTCCATGAGCCGCCTGGATCTCCGTGGGGTGATCGTGATAGGCGAGGGCGAGCGTGACCAGGCGCCGATGCTCTACATCGGCGAGGTGGTGGGCGGCGGCGGATCCCGCGAGGTTGACATTGCCGTGGATCCCCTGGAGGGCACGAACCTCGTCTCAAAAGGGTTGCCGGGAGCGCTATCGGTGCTGGCGGTTTCAGAGCCGGGTGGCTTGCTCCACGCCCCCGACATCTACATGGACAAGCTGATCGTCGGGCCGTCTTGCTCCAGTTGCGTGGACATCCGCCACCCGGTCGAAGCGAACCTGATTGCCATGGCCAAGGCGTTCAACCGCTCGGTGGGCAACCTCACGATCACCATCCTCGATCGCCCCCGGCACGCTGACCTGATCGCCAGGGTTCGGGCAGCCGGCGCGCGCATCAAGCTGATCTCCGACGGGGACGTGTCGGCCGCGATCGCCGCCGCGGTGAGGGGCACCGGCATACACGCGGTCATGGGAATCGGCGGTGCCCCGGAGGGTGTGCTGGCGGCTGCGGCGCTGCGGTGCCTGGGAGGGATGGTTCAGGGGAGGTTCTGGTTCCGCACCGACGAGGAGAGGGAGCGCGTCCGTCAGATGGGCATCGCAGATCCTGATCGCGTCTTCGACACGGACGAGCTGGCGCCGGGCGACGAGGTGGTCTTCGTCGCCACAGGCATCACCGACAGCGACCTCTTGCGCGGGGTGCGCTTCTTCGGCGGCGGTGCCCGCACCCACTCGCTGGTGATGATGCGGCGGACCGGCGAGATCCGCTTCGTAGACGGCATTCACATCTCCGACCGCGCCAAGGCTGGTTCAATCCTGCTGTGATCGTGCCGGGCCGGGATGCCCGCCGCGCTGCCGGCCGGTTGTGCCTGGTGGACTTTCCAGGCACCGCGCCGTCTTCTGCGCTGGAACGACTGCTCGCCGACCGGCACGTCCTGGGTGTGGTGCTCTTTCGCAAGAACATCACCTCCCCGGCCCAGGTCGCTCAACTGACAGGCGCGCTTCAGGTGATCGCGCAGGATGCCGGTGCACCTCCGCCGTGGGTGGCGATAGACCACGAGGGGGGCGCGGTTACGCGCTTCCCGCCGCGTTCAGGCGACCCCCCGCAGCACGCGGCAAGCCCCCTGCTGCGTGTAACGCCGCTACCCTCTGCGATGGCGCTCGGTGCAACGGGAGATCCGGCGCTGGCCCAGGCAGCCGGGCGCATCGCGGGGCTGGAGCTGCAAGCAATGGGC
>JASEHJ010000240.1 GCA_030018905.1 bacterium
CGTCGGGACGACGTAGATCAGCTTCGGCTTCGTGTAGGCCAGTACGGATTCGAGAGCCTCCACGTCGATGCCATCGCCGTCTGTTGGCACGCAGATGATGCGCGCCCCGACACTCTGGAAGGCCTGGATGGCACCACGATACGTGGGGCCTTCGGTGACGACGGTGTCTCCTGGGTCAACCAGGATCGACGCTAGAGGTCCGGCCGGAAACCCCCTCCGCACCGGCAGTCCTGACGGACCCGGGCGCCCGCGATGCCCGCCGGTGCCTTCGGTAGTTGCCGAAGTGCCGCCTGCCCACGATCGGACGCGAACGATTGCTTTGTATCGTTGGGGCTGCATGCACTTTCTTCTTGACTTTTCCTGACTTACTCGTAATTATACGAGTATGAAGAAGTGGCGTGCGAGGATGCTCGATCGGCTCCTTCAGGCGGCGCAGGTGATGCTTCAAGGCAGTCTGTCCCAGACCACCCGGACCTGCGGGCAGCCCACGTGCCGCTGCCATCGGGGCGAGAGGCACGGCCCCCATACGTACTTGACCTTCCGGACGCCCGATGGACGCTCAAGCTCCGTGTATGTCCCACCGTCGGAACTGCCGAGGTTCCGTCAGGGAGTGGCGGCCTGGGAGCGATTCTGGAAGGTTGCCACGCAACTGGCGCAGCGGAATCGGGAGGAGATCGTGCGCAGGCGGCGATCTCGCGCACGCAGGAGGACGACGCATGCTCGGGGAGCGTGATCCGCAACGGAGGCTGTTCAGCGCCGGGACGCAGCTTGGCCCCACGGTCGTTGCCAGGATGGGCTTCTACGGCAAGCTGGCCACCGAGGGCCCCCAGCGCTTCCAGGATGCCGACTTTGCCGGCGCCTACTGCGCGGATAACGGTCGGCCATCGGTGGCGCCGTCGATGCTGGTGATGGCCCGGCTGCTCCAACACTACGAGGGGATCTCGGATGCGGAGGTGATCGAGCGCTGCCGGTACGACCTGCGCTGGAAGGTGGCCCTGGACCTCGATCTGGCTTCGGTGGAGGCACCGTTCGCCAAGAGTACGTTCCAGGCGTTTCGCGTACGCCTGACGGTGCACCGGCAAGAGGGCCTGGCCTTCGAGAAGAGTGTGAAGGCCGCTCGGGATGCCGGGCTGTTGCCGCCGCGGCTTCGGGTGGCGCTGGACTCGAGCCCGGTGCGCGGACGGGGCGCGGTCAAGGATACGTTCAACCTCCTGTCGGATGCGATCGTGGCCGTCGTGCGCGCGGTTGCGCAGACGCAAGAGACGCCCCCCGCGGTAGTGGCGCGCCAAGCGGGGTTGGCGCGGCATGTGGAAGCCCCGAGCATCAAGGGCACGGAGGGAGTCGACTGGGACAATGCCCAGGCCGTTGGCGTGTTTCTCGACAGACTGCTCGAGGACTCCGAACGCGCGGTCGCCTTGGCCGAGCGCGCCGGTTGCGCGACGGAAGAAGTCGCCTTGCTGAGGAAGGTGATCGCGCAGGACGTCGAGCGCCCCACGCCGGATGGGCCGCCCACACTTCGCCAGGGCGTCGCGCCGGACCGCACGGTCAGCGTGCACGACCCTGAGATGCGGCACGGCCACAAGTCGAACGGGAAGAGCTATACCGGCCACAAGGCGCACATTGCCGTCGAGGTGACGAGCGGCGTCATCGCGGCGGTGGAGGTGACGGCACCTGCCGAGGCGGATGGGGCCCAGGTCCAGTCGCTCGTCGCGCAAGCCGAGCAGACGAGCGGGCGGCCGGTCGAGCACGCTGTGGGCGACACCGCCTACAGCACCCGGACTGCCCTTGCGCAGGCGAGCGAAGCGAAGGTCGATCTGGTGACCAAGATGCCATCGCCACGCCAGGGGCGTCATGGCCCCGGCGCCTTCCAGGTAAGCAAGGATGGCAAAACGGCCCAGTGCCCCGCCGGGATGGCGTCGGCCGAGCTGAAGCACCGTGGAAACGGCTACCTGCACGTCTGGTCCTCGGAGCACTGCGGCGCCTGCGCCCTGAAGCTCGCCTGCACCAGGGCGGCGCGACGGACCCTGCTTGTCCTGCCGGACTTCCACGAACGCCGACGCCGAGAGCGATACGCGCATTCCGAGGAGGGTCGTGGTCTGCTCCGCCAGCGCATGGCGGCAGAGCACGGCCTCGGCCGCTTGAAGAACCTGGGGGCGGGCGCGGCTCGCTATGTTGGCCGCGCCAAGACGCGCGCCCAGTGGCTCTGGACCGCCGCCGTGGCGAATCTGTCCCTCGTCTGGAGGAAGCAGGCAGCCATGGCCACCTAGCAACACACCTGTCCCCGGTGAGTGGGCCTGCCGTCCAGGCGGACGTGACTGAAATCGGCCGTCCCATCACGTGGACCCAATAGCCCGGTCGCGACCGACGCGCAGGAGGGCACCGGATCCCGCCGCGCTGCCGACGGCGCGCTGCTTAGAAAACAGGGTTTCCGGCCGGACCTCTAGGCCGACCTGGGCAGCGGCTGTTCTGCGCCGCGGCGGACGAGGACCAGGCGCGGCTGCTGTTCGAGGACGTGCGGGACAAGTTCCAGCGATCGCCGCTGCTGCGGGGGAGCGTGCGGATCACGTCTCGGGAGATCGTCGTGCCGGCCACGGGCAGCCGACTGCGGGTGTTGAGCAGCGACGCGCCGACGGCGTATGGGCTGAGGCCGGACTGGATCGCCGTAGACGAGCTGGCGGAGTGGCGCCGGCGGGAGCTGTGGGACAGCCTCTGGAGTGCTACCGGGAAGCGGCCGCGGTGTCGGATGATCGTGATCACCACGGC
>JASEHJ010000241.1 GCA_030018905.1 bacterium
TGTCCTGCATGATTCCGGTCTCGTAATCGTTCACGTACACCGCGGCGGTGATGTGCATCGCGCTGATCAGGGCGAACCCGTCACTCACCCCGCTGTCTCTGACGGCCTTGCGCAGTCGGTCGGTCAGGCGGACAATCGCCCGGCTCTCTTTGGTCTGAAGCCATAGGTAGAGCGTGTAACTGCCGAAGGACCCGCCCGCGGACTGCGTAATCTCCTCCTGCTTGAGGCTCTCCCGCAAAGAGGCGTCTATCTCGACCGTGCGTCCGTGGCTGGTTATGCGCTGAGCCATGATCCGCTCGCCCCCAAAAACGTTCTCGCCCCTCACTTCGGCGGCCGCGGTAATGGTCCTGGGGACGCATGAGCCATGCCCTTCAGGTGCGCCATGAGCGCGACGCCCGCCTGTTGGACGTGATGGCGCATCGCCGCGTCGGCGGCGGCGGGGTCTTGGGCCTTCACGGCCCGCACGATCGCCTTGTGCTCCTGTAGGGACACCGGCAGGCGGCCGGGTAGTTGCGCGGAGGTGCTGATCAGCAGCCGGATCTGACCGTTGAACGACTCCGCCACCCTGGATAGCCGCGCGTTCCCCGAGGCCTCACGCAGGCACCGGTGGAACGAGAGATCCAGGTCGCCGTAGCCCTCAACGTCTCCGGACTGAACGCACACCTGCTGCCGGGCCAGTAGACGCTCGAGCTGTGCGCGGCATCGCTCGTCCCCCTGCCGCGCGGCGAGTGCCGCGGCCAGCCCTTCCACAACCTCACGCAGCGCATACAGTTCCTCGATGTCGTGCGGTGTGACGATCGGGACGCGGTATCCTCGGTGCGGAACGGCGACGACGAGCCCCTCCCGCTCAAGGGCCGCCAGCGCCTCTTTGACCGGCGTGGGCGACAGGCCCAGGTCCTCGGCCAGCACGCGGACTACCAGCTTCTGCCCGGCAGGCAGGCGCCGGCCCAGTATGGCCGAGCGGAGTACCCGGTAGGCCTCACGCGATAGGGTCGTGCGCGAGAGGGCCGCGCGTCCGACACGCAGGTGGGCTACCCTCATACTTTCAGTATACGCGCGGGGTATTGACCGGTCAATATTTTGGATTTAGAATCCAATCATAGCCAGGCACAACTCGCTTGAAAGGGCCCGAAGAGGCCCAAGGAGGCACTCGTGGCCCACAAAACCATCGCACATGCCATCGCACACAAGAAGGGGGATGCCGTGGCGGTCGCCGTCGGCGACCTGCTGCCCGGGGAAGCCGTTCAGGTGCGCGTGCTGGACGGGTCCGGACCGCTTACGGTGAAGACCCGGGACGCCATCCCGTTGGGACACAAGGTGGCGCTGATCGAAGTCCCGGCGGGCCAGGACGTCATCGAGTACGGCGAGCGCATCGGCCGTGCCACCCAACCCATCGCGATCGGCGCGCACGTGCACGTCCACAACGTGAAGAGCGCGAGGTGGTCGGCATGAGGCTCACAGGGTACCGCCGGCAGAACGGTGCGGCCGGCATCCGTAACCACGTCGTGATCCTGCCTCTCGACGATCTGTCCAACGCGGCGGCCGAGGGTGCGGCCCGTCTGATCCCGGGTGCGCTCCCTCTCCCCCATGCCTACGGTCGGCTGCAGTTCGGCGAGGACCTCGACCTCTTCTTTAGAACAATGATCGGCACCGGAGAAAACCCCAACGTGGCCGCCGTCGTCGTCGTGGGCATCGAGCCTAAGTGGACGCAGCGACTGTCGGACGGCATCGCCAAGACGGGCAAGCCGGTCGAGGCGTTCTCGATCGAGGGGGCAGGCGACCTGCGCACCATCGAGCGCGCGGCAAGGGCGGCCAAGGTCATGATGCAGGACGCCAGCGAGCAGCAGCGCGAGCCTATTGAGCCGAAGGACCTGGTGATCTCGCTTAAGTGCGGGGAGTCCGACACCACCCTCGGCATCGCCGGAAACCCGGCACTGGGCCGGGCGGTTGATTGCCTGGTGGGCGAAGGGGCGACGGTGATCTTCGGTGAGACCTCGGAGCTGACCGGCGGCGAACACCTCATCGCGGCGCGCTGCGCCACGCCCGAGGTGCGCGAAGCGTTCCTGCGCACCTACGCGGCCTACATCGAGTTCATCCAGTCAACCGGCGCCGACCTGCTCGGCTCGCAGCCGACCGAGGGCAACATCGCGGGCGGGCTCTCCACGATCGAGGAGAAGGCGCTGGGCAACATCCAGAAGACCGGCACGCATCCGGTGCGATCGGTGCTGGCGCCCGCGGAGGCGCCCAAGGGCCCTGGGCTGCACTTCATGGACACTTCCAGCGCCGCGGCCGAGATGATCACCCTGGCCGGGGCCGCGGGATCCGTCCTCCACTTCTTCACCACCGGGCAGGGGAACGTGATCGGCAACCCGATTGTGCCGGTGATCAAGATCTCGCCCAACCCGAATACCACCGGGCCCATGAGCGAGCACATTGACGTGGACCTTTCGCGACTGCTTTCCGGCGAGATGAGCCTGGAGGAGGCGGGGGATCGCGTTCTCGAACTCTTCGAGCGCACCGTCTGCGGCCGGCTGACGGATGCCGAGGTTCTGGGGCATCGCGAGTTCGTCCTGACCAAGCTCTACCGCAGCGCCTGATCCGGTCCGGTCCGAACCGGGGGAGCACGCCGTGAAGATGTACGTTGCCGGGCAGTGGATCGAGGGGACGCGGACCCAGCCGGTCACCCATCCTTACGACGGCGCCGTGATTGACACGGTGCCGGTGGCCGGCGCCGCGGACGTCGAGCGCGCGCTGGCGAGCGC
>JASEHJ010000242.1 GCA_030018905.1 bacterium
AGGCGCGTCGGACGGCTCCCACGGCTAAGGCGGATTCCTCTAACGTAAACATTCGGTGAACCCGTCCCGTCGTCGCTGTGGTGGTCCCGCATATTGGTGGGCTCGCGCTGGCCACACCTTCCGAAGTGTGCCATACGTAGCTCGTGTTGGCTGCGGTGGAGGTGGGGGCAGGTAAGGAGGAATCGACGTGGGGAGCGCTCGTCCCGAGCGCGGTCGTGGATGCAGGGCTGTGCCCGCAGTGCTTGGGTTTTAAGGCCAAGGCGGATCTCGCTCAGGGCGAGGCGGTTTACTGGCGCGTGATGCACGGGCGCGCGGTGGCGCGCGAGGGGCAGCTCAAAGTAGAGATCGTTGATCTCAAAGCAAAGCTGCGCCAGCGCGAGCGCGAGCTGTTCGGGCGGAAGTCGGAACAGTCCAAGGGCAAGAACCAATCGCAGGAAGGGGAAGCGGCCCAGCGCAGGCGTGGCCAACAACGCGGCAGTCGGGGACACGGGCGGCGACGTCACGTGGAGTTGCCCGCCGTGGAGGAGTCGTACGATCTCGACCCCGCGCAACGCCGCTGTCCGAGGTGCCAACGCGCCTTCGAGGCGCTGGCGGGGAGCGAAGACAGCGAGGTGGTCGAAGTCGAGGTGCGAGCGTACCGGCGGGTGATTCGTCGCCAGCGTTATCGGCCCACCTGTCAGTGCCCGCGGCTGCCCGGCATCGTGACGCCACCGTGCCCCGCCAAGCTGATCCCCAAAGGCGGCCTGGGGGTGTCGGTGTGGGTGCTGATCCTGATCGACAAGTTTCTCTTCCAGCGGCCGACTTACCGGCTGCTGGCCGATCTCCGCTGGACGCACGGCGTGAGGATTGCGCAGGGGACGGTGACCGGCGGGCTCGCGCGGTTGCTGGCGCTGTTCGAACCATTGGTGAAGGCCATCGTCGCCAAGAGCCTGAGCGAAAATCACTGGCACGCCGACGAGACGCGCTGGCCGGTGTTCGCCACCTGGGAGGGCAAGCAGGGCAATCGCTGGCAGATGTGGGTGATCGTCTCGAAGTCCACGGCGGTCTTCCAGCTCGAGCCGACGCGGTCGGGAAAGGTGGTGTTGGCGTACTTCGGGCAGCCGGCCACGGGGATTCTCAACGTCGACCGCTACGCCGGCTACAAGGTGCTGCTCCAGGGCGGGCGCATCGTGCTCGCCTATTGCTGGGCGCACGTGCGGCGTGACTTCCTGGAGGTGGCCAAGGACTGGGGCGGTCAGCACGGGGCCTGGGCCCTGGGATGGGTGGAGTGCATCGGCGAGTTGTACCGGCTCAATGCCGAACGTTTGCGCGTCCTCGACGATCCGCAAGCCTATCCGGCCGCGCAGGAGCAGTTGCGTGCCGCGGTGGAGCGAATGGCTCGGTGGCGCGAGGCGGAACTGGCCGACCCGCTCGGGATCGGGTGCCGCCACAAGGTGCTCAAGAGCTTGGCGGCGCACTGGGCGGGTCTGGTCGTGTTCGTGGATCACCCGCAAGTCCCGATGGACAACAACACCGCCGAACGCACTCATCGCAACGCGGTCGTCGGGCGCAAGAACTACTACGGCTCGGGGGCGCAGTGGAGCGGGAAGCTGGCGGCCACGATGTTCACGATCTTCCAGACCCTGCTGCTCTGGAAGCTCAATCCGCGGCTGTGGCTGAGCGAATATCTGCAGGCCTGCGCACAGAACGGCGGCCGCGCACCTGCCGATGCCGAGTCGTTCCTGCCCTGGAATCTCAACGATGCGCAACGCTCCCGGCTGGCGGCGCCACCTGCCGGCTGCGACAGTTCATGAGCCGCACCTACTGCGGGCGGCCGTTCCATGCCGCAGAGATCGAGGCCGTGCGCGCATGGATCGCCGAGCATCCGGAATTCAACCGTGCTCAGCTCTCGCGTCTGGTCTGCGAACGGCTTAAGTGGAGACGGCCCGACGGACGGCTCAAAGAGATGAGCTGCCGAGTCGCTCTGCTGCGCATGCAAGCAGATGGCTGGATTACCCTGCCCCCGCCCCGCGGCACAAACGGCAACGGCCAGTCCTATGCTCGGCGCACCCCGGCGGCCGACCCCGAGCTGTTCGGCGTCTTCGATCCCGTCGGCGCCCTGCTCGATCTTCGCCTCGAACTGGTCGCCCATCGGCGCTGCTCGCATCTGTGGAACGAATACATCGACCGCTACCACTACCTCGGCTACCAGCCCCTGCCCGGAGCTCAACTGCGCTACTTCGCCTACGCCCAGGACCGGCCCCTCGCCCTGCTCGGCTTCGGTGCCGCCGCCTGGAAGACTCGGGTCCGCGATGACTTCATCGGCTGGACCGCCCGCCAGCGCGAAGCCCGGCTGCACCGCCTCGTCAACAACGCGCGCTTTCTGATCCTACCCTGGGTGCACTCACGCAACCTCGCCTCCCGGCTGCTGGCGATGGCCGCCGCACGGCTTGCCCAGGACTGGCAGGAACACTACGGCTACCGCCCCGTCCTGATTGAAACCTTCGTCGAAGTCCCCCGCTTCCACGGCACCTGTTACCAAGCCGCCAACTGGACCTGCCTCGGCGAAACCCGCGGACGTGGCAAACGCGACGTGAACCACCAGGCTCTCCTCCCCAAGAAATCCGTCTGGGTCTACCCTCTCATCAAGGACTTCCGCGCCACCCTCTGCGCTCCCGATCCGTAGCCCACCCCTCCAACCCACCCGCTCCGCCAGGGACGGGTTCACCGAATGTTTACCCGCCCAAGGGAACGCGCCCGTGCGCCTCGCGGG
>JASEHJ010000243.1 GCA_030018905.1 bacterium
GCTTTAGCCCCTCGATGTGAAACTCGATCGCTTCGCGGATGAGCCGAAGCGCTTCATCACGGGTCTCCCCAACCGCAATGCAGCCCGGGAGATCTGGCACATGCGCCCCCCAGCTTGTCTCGCCTCGCTCGACTACTACCATGTACCGCATCGTCGCGCACCTCACCTCTTCAGGGCTGCTTGCTTGAGTATTGAGTTCAGAGTACCCGGCGGCACATCCAGGTTCAACTTGCCAGCCAAGGTCACTGTCCCTGGTTTGTTCGGATGCCTGTACTGTCGATGGCTCCCCCGAGTGCGAACAAGGCGCCACCCGTCCTTCTCCAGAAGTCGAATCTATTCCTCGACCTTCAAGTGTCCTCCATCCAACCCTCCAACCCTGATGCCGCCGAACGCATCGCGCGTAACCTGTAGCGCGCCTGCGCGCGCTTCCCTTACGAGGATACCTCACGAGGCGCGCTGTCTGGTTGACGCGCTGGTTCGCCCCACACCGGTCTCGTCACCGCCTGCCGCGCCAGTAGAACGGCCGACGCTTGTGATGCGCAACCGCCAGGACACGGATCTCGTCATCTGTGATGGAGTACAGAAGGGAGTACGGGAACTTCGCAAGAACCCGCTTTCTCACCCGACCGACGAGCGGCGGAGCGGCATCGGGAAACTCGCGGATGCCCCTGATGGCGTGTTCCACCTCATCGAGAAAGACGTCGCCCAGGCCAGCGCTCTCGATGTCGTAGAAGTCAGCGGCCTCGTTGATCTCCGCCTCGGCGCTGGGATGGATCAGGACCGAGCGAATCATCCCCGGCGTGCCCTTGCGCGGGCGAACACGTCGTCCAATGGGTACGCCTCGACCGCATCGGTGTCGATCTCCTCATCGCGACGCGCGGCCTCTTCGAGCCACAGCTTCTCGACCTCAGCCTCGCTCAACTTGTCCAGGCTGCTGAGCAGCTCATGGGCGAGATGGGCACGCGCCTCAGGGGCGAGCCGAAGGGCTTCCTTCTTGAGTTCCTCGATCGTCATCGCAGTCACCCCGCAATCGCACTGCATCGTCCACGCATGAGTTTACGCTCTTCGTATGCCACTACCCACCTATCGCCGCGGGTGTTGGGGCGAACGCCGGGTGAGCGGCAGGTGGCCACCGCCATCCGCACTGAGCAGCCCGCTTCCCCGCCGGTCCGCTCCACCCGCTCGGTTAGGCCTCCCGCAAACGCCCAGCAACATACTTGTGAAGGAGGCTCGAGATGAGGGTCTGATACGGAAGGCCCTCTTCGAGCGCTCGCTTCTGGATCGCCTCTAGGTCCTTAGTCGAAATGCGGATGTTGACCCGTCGGTCCTTCCGAACGGTCGCGGCCGCATAGAGGCCATAACGCCTCCGCTCACCCTTCAGACCCCGAACCGACCGCCACTCGCCCCTCTCTACGGAGTCGAGGAGTTCCTTCTCCTTCGAATCAAGCTTCGTCATCTGCGGTCTCCTTGCCGAGGTACTTCTTTGTCGCCTTACGGCTCGGAATGATCGTCTTGAGCACGACCCGCTCCTTCTCCTCTACGAACGGTACGAGGTAAGCGTAGCCCTCGCGTTGGACGACGAAGATACGTTGGCCTCCGTACCGTTCCCGATTCGGATGCTCCAAGATATCGAGGAGATCGCCGCGCTCGATATGGAAGACAATCTCCTCAAAAGACACGCCTCGCTGGGCCTTCAGCTTCTCGTTCTTCTCCCCGTCCCATGTGAAGTACTTCACTCCATTATCATAACACGATGTGTGCCTTTTGGCAACGAGCGCGCAGGGACTGCGGGCGGGCCCGCAGGAGGTCTAACCGCTCCGGGTGAGGCGCGCGGGTTGTCGCGTCGCCTCGACCCGGTTGTTGGCCATCCATTATTACGCTTCCCTTATGTGTGGACTTTCGCACTTTTTCGATGGCCAGCGTCATCTTCCCTCCACTCCAGCCTCTTGACCCCCTGAGTCCATAAGCCCCAGAGCCCCAACAGAACACGTTGAGCTGGCATTCTGCCTGGTTGTCTGTTAACCTATAGGGTAACAGATAATTGAGGAGAATGCCCCATGGCGCGACGGCTCGTCTTACGAGGGACGCTGATTGTGCTGCGGCGGAGGTGCGGGAAGCCGACTTGCTGGTGTGCCCGAGGAGGGGTGCACGAGACGCCCGCCCTGGCCTATAAGGTGGCCGGGGTCACGAAGATCCTCACGCTACGCCCCCACGACATCCCGACCGTGCGGGCGGCGCACGCGCGCTACCAGCGTGTCCTCCGGGGACTGGAGCGGCAGGTGCAGACCAGCGTGGCGACCCTGCGGGAGCGGCGCGCGCGCGAGAAGACCGCGGGGCGAGGCAGGCGGCGATGACCGGGGCCGCCGAGTGGGATGCGCTCTTACAGGCGTGTGCCGCGGTCTTCACCCGACCCTCGTTCATCCTATTCTGGACCCTGGGCAGTGCCTGGGTGCTGTGTCCTGGCCGACGGACCGTCACCCGGATGATTCGGGTGGCGGACCCCGCAGGCACGCATGCGCACGATGCCTATCACCGCCTCCTGCGGGCGGGGACGTGGAGCCTGACCGCCCTGTGGCGCACCCTCGCCGGCCTCGTCGTCGCCACGTTCCCTCCGAGCGGCCCCCTGGTCCTGGACCTGGACGACACGCTGTTCCACAAGACCGGCCGCAAGATCGCCGGGGCCGGGCTCTTCCGCGACCCCGTGCGTTCCACCGCGCGCACCGTGGTGTACGCGCGCGGGTTG
>JASEHJ010000244.1 GCA_030018905.1 bacterium
CCTGGCTGTAAGGTGGCCCGCAGGAGCCCGAGCAGGTCACTGTGCCCCCGGCGGTGGCGTTGCCCGGCTGGCCTCCGTAGGCAAAGGTACGGGCGAGCGAGCCCGGCGTATTGGGCGGCCCTTGGAGCGAGACGTTGGCGTTGCTGCCCACGTTACCGCGAGTGACCGTGTCGCGGTCGAGCGTGACCCCATCGCGGCCGCAGACCGCGAAGTCCAGGGACGTCAGTATCGCCTGGCGCAACACGATGACCACGGTACGCCGGCCCAGCGACCGCGTACTGTCCGGGACAAACCCGGTGGCCGTGACGATGCGTTCGTTCGGCTGGGGCGCGACTGCACAGGGGTTGGGGCTCCCGGGGACCGTGCCGTTCGAGCAACGCACCTCCACGTCGAACACGCCCAGAACGCCCTGGGTCGGGTGCACCATCTGCCTGTTGCTCTCGCCCGGGTAGGTCCCGCCGGTCTCGTTGACCCTGGCGACCGCATAGTGGATGCCTGCCTCGGCCACCGCCAAGGCCTGCACTCCGTGGCGGTAGGAGAACCCGCCCTGAATCTCGCCGAGCAGGCTGCTCAGCAGTCCGACCGAGAGCACTCCGGCCGCGATGAGAAACAGCAGGATCATCAGCAGGACGTTGCCACGCTCGTTGTCGCAGGCGCCGGTCCGCCGCCGCCCCCGCGGATCCTGCGGGAGGGGCGGATCTATAGCGTGCGCGGGTCTGGATTTCTGAGGTTGACCAGAACCGTCCATGTCTGCTCCCTCATTCCCAAGGCGCCTGCCGCAGCCCGCTCGACCATCGTGACGCGGACCATGCGGATTGACTGGATGGCGGCTGGGGTTGTTGGGTTGACAACAACGGCGCCGCTTGAGTCGTAGTACTCAAACGTGAGAGAATCGATCGCCACCGAGGTGGGGTCGGTGACGCTGGCCACCCGTTCAGACGCGCCGCCCGCGCAGTCGGTGACCGATTCCTGCACCACGTTCACCGCGTTCCCGCCGACGGTCTCCGTACCCAGGCGGAACCCGATCGTTTGGGTAGGATTGCCCACGCCGAGGCCATCCAGGTCGGTATTGAAGTAGAGGCGCGTCGCCGTCGGCGTCAGCGCACCGTCCTCGGCCACGATCGCGTCGCGGCACCTGGGAATGGTGCTGGCCGGGCTGACCGCGTAGCCGGCCTGCCTCAGGCGGTCGGCGACCCACTGGATGACCAGGCGCCCGTGCTGCTGGTTGTGGACAGTGCTCTCCACTAGCAGGCGCGCTCGGATCGCGGTGCCCAGCGCTAGGTAGATCGTGGCCACCACCAGCGACCCTATCGCCAGCGCGGCCAGCACTTCGACCAGCGTCATCCCGCGTTCGCCGCCGTTTTGCACGACCCGCCGCACCCTTGTGTGTTCCATCACGGGAACCTGATGTCGGTGAAATATGTGGACAGGGCGAGGAACGGCGCCGCGATGCCCTTCCGGAACAGCGTGATGTTCACTTGTTTGAGGAGCGGTACGGCCGTGCCCGCCACCCGGATCTCCGCACGGCTGAACACAATCGGAAGGCAGGGTTCCGGCGATGCGCAGGTCGCCGCCGTCTCATCCCAGGAGCCGCTGACCCCGGCATAGCCGGTGTTTCGCAGGTGATCCACCATGGCCTGCATCCAAGCGGCCCCGGTCGAGTGGTCGCCGATCTCCCCGGCCCGACTGATTGCGGCCATGTAGCCCTGGCTGAGCATGATGACGATCCCAGAGAGGAGCAGCATGCCGACCATGACCTCGAGCAGGGTGAACCCCTGCTGGCCGCCCCGGTAGCCGCGTCCCCGCACCCTTGCCACGGCTAGAGATGCCATCAGTCAATCCTCACGCGGCCGGTTGCGGCCGCGACCGAGATCTGCCGCGTGCGGTTGGTCATCTGGCTGCGCAGCGTGATCGTTTCTACGGCCGCTGTCGTCCCCAGAGTGGAGAAGTTGACCGTCTGCGGAGTGCTGGTGATAGTGATATCGGGAGGCAGGTTGCCTGTCTTTATCACTGCGCTCTCGGCAATAATCGTGTAGCGGTCGCTGTCGAACACGGCCACGACCATCCGGCGCTGCGAGACGCTTACCTGCTGGCCTGCCCGCAGGTCTGTGGCGATCGTCTCCGCCCAGGTGTGGAGGCGCTGGTTGCTCACGAACTCTTGGTACTGGCCCACAGTAGCCGCGACGAGCACCGCCGCGATGGCGCCGACCATCACGAGTTCTATGAGCGTGAAACCATTCTGAGACCGGTAGTGCATCAACGATACGCCTCCAGACCCATCCGGCGTGGGAAGTGGCCCGTGGCGCTCCAGACCCCTGGCATAGGTTTCATGCCCACCATGCCGCCTGGTTAGACCCCTCATGTGGGGGATCATACGACGGGCGGCCGCAACAGCGCCTCCCGCGTTGCCCGCGCCAGGGCCCGCAGCTCGGGCATGGGAAGATTCTCGATCTGCATCAGTACCTCTGCCGCCTGCAGGATCGTGCGCTGCAGGTCGCCTTCCTCGGCCTCGGCCTCGGCCACCAGTCGGGTCCACTCCGCGCCTCGCGCCCACGCCTCCAAGACATCGGCACGGCGCTCGGCCGGCGATGGCACCAGCCGCCGGCGCGTGCGGTGCCATTCCGCCTTGAACTCTCCGGCCACAGGGTCGAGAGCGACCCCGAACTGCCGCTCCAGGCGCGCGACCTCGTCCACGACGTGCGCGACCGCCGCCAGGCGCGCCTTG
>JASEHJ010000245.1 GCA_030018905.1 bacterium
TCCGCGAGCCACAGCAGGTCGGCCCGGATGCCGCCGGTCTCAATCTCGGCGAAGATCCGCATCTCGATCTCGGTGCTGCCCGACCGCAGAACCTCCAGCTTAATCTGCGGGTACTTCCGCATGAACGCCCCGGCGAACTCGGTTGCCATCTCCTGCGGAACCGATGTGTAGAGCACGATGGTTCCCGAGGCCGGCTGAGCGCCGGCGGGCGGTACCACCGTCGTGCCCAAGCAGACGACCAGCAGGGCGACTGCTGCCACTGTAAACCTGCGCATCTGACTCACCCGCATCTGACTCACCTCCGACGATGTCGTGCGCTTTTCACTCGCTTCCGCGACTTCCCTTGAGTGCCTGCGGCAGGGAGTCCTCAAAAACAGCCCGCAGGCGGTCCCAGGCCTGGAGCTTGCCCACGGCGTCGCCGGGCATCTGTAGGGCCACCGCCACGGTCAGAAGGTTCAGGATGGCCATGGGCACAACCAGCGAATTGACGACGGCCAGACCCCCGCGACGGGCCACGACGAGACGCGTCGCATGGGCAGCCAGCGGTGAATCGGGCGTATCGGTAAATACAATGGTGTGTACTCCCTTGCTCCGCGCGTAGCGCAGGGCCCGTACTATGTCCTGGTAGCCCCGGAAGAAACCTACTGCCAGCATCACATCGTTGCGCGAGATGTGGAAGAGCACCTCCCAGGACTCGGTCCCACCGTGTGTAATCGTCTCCACGTGCATTCCAGTGCGGCGCAGCCTGAAGGCGACGAAATGCGCCAGCGACCGCGAGATCCCCAGACCGAGCACGTATACCGTGCGGGCAGCGCGCAGGCGGCGGGCGATCTCGGTGATGAGGTTGGGCGACAGCGTGCGGCGCAACTCGCCCAGCGCGGCCAGGTCCTGATCCAGCAGCCGGGCCAGAGGGGAGGCATCCGTGCGCAGGCGCTGCAGGGCTGAGGCCATGCGCCCGCCGTGTGTGGTCCTGCCGGCACGGATCAGGTCGGCCAGCGCTGCGCGCAGGGCCGGATAGCCCTGGTAGCCCAGGGCCCGGGCGAAACGCACGACCGTGGAGTCGCTGGTCTCGAGGCGCCGCGCGAGTTCGGTGGAGGTCAGGAAGGCCGCGTCATCATAGCTTGCGAGCAGGTACTCGGCCAGTTTTCGCTGGGAGGGCGAGAGGCGCGCGTACGCCCCGTCAATCGCCTCGGGGAGCGGGCGTGTATGCAGCGCCTTCTGCATGATTCTGGAATTCGACAGGGGATGCAGAACTTCCTTCAGCGCACAACTCCGGGCACCTGGGCGTCTGAAGGATGGCTGGTCGCCGTGAAGAAGACAGCGCCTGGATATCCGACACCCTGGGAGTGAGAGCGATGACCAACCCGACTCATCGTGACCCGGAGTCGCTGCTCATCCAGAGCCACCGGATTGTGCGCGGGATTTGGTTGGCCGTGTTTGCCCTGGTGGTCGCCATCTGGATTGCCGTGCCCCTTGTCCTGACTTCGCCGCGGCCGGCCAGTCAGGATGGTACCCTTCTTGCGGTCATCTTCTACGCGGTAGGACTGGGCGATGTCGCCCTGGGCTGGTGGATGAAGAGACTCGCGCTGTCGCCGGGCCGGCATGCCGGCGCCCGTTCACTCGAGGAGGTTGTGGCCGGACTCACCGGACCGTGGCTAATAGCGGCGGCGATGGCCCCTACACCCGCGGTTCTCGGTTTGGCGCACTTCACGATGTACGCGGATCGCGGCGCCCTGAGCGTGCTGTGCGTGCTAAGCCTGATTGCCCTGGCGGTCTCGTGGCCGAGCCTCGACCGATGGCGGGAGATTCTCAAGAGTGTGTCTGTTACCAAGCAGCGTTCTGCTTGAGGCCGAGTGACCACCGAGCGATCCCAGCACCCCTGGCTGAACCGAATCGCCGTGCTGGCGGGCCTGATCGCAATGCTGCACGTGGCCGGTCCGATCCCGCTGGCCGGTGGGGTGGCGATCCTGTTGGTGGTGCCTGGGGTGGAGTGGGCGCTGGGCAAGCTTCGTCCTGAGGCCCGCGCCGGCGCCTACCGCCTGCTTCACATCATCGGGCCGCCCCTATTCGTCGTGGCCTTGGCGATCGTGGTGCGGCACTGGCCCGCGGTTCTCCAGGGCCGCCCGGTTGGCCTGGTGGGCCTGCTGGCCCTCGTGACCCTTATGACGGCTTACGTTCTAGCCGGTCTTTGCCCAGCGGCCCTCGGGAGGTGGCTAGTTTCGGGCCTGAGGGCCGGCGGCGGGCGGGCAGTGCTCTGGGATCTCGTGGAGGTCGTACGGCGCAGGCGGGCGCTCTTCCGGTGGTGTCTCCTCGTGGTGGTCCTCGGGCTGTCAGGCGTGGCCTCTGGTCTCCTGGCGGTGGGCAAGGAATCCCTGTTCCCGGGCGTCGTGGATGCCTGGCTGGTGCCAGCGGTGCTCGTTCTCCTTGGAGGATTGGCCGTTATGGCCTGGGGGCGGGCCGCGGGATTGGGCTGGCCGGAAGTCGCAGAGGCAGGGGGCAGCCCGTACTGGGCCACTGCCCAGCAGGTGGTGGAGGGCGTGGCGTTAGCGGCAGGTGCCACCGCGCCTGCGGTCTCTCTGGTTGCTCATGCACGCCCGACCGCGTTCACGGTCATCCGGCGCTCCACACCCCTGATCGTGATGACCACCGGTCTGGTATCAGCTCTCCCTAGCCCATGTTTGACATCGACAGGGCTGAAACCCGCATGGTTGAGCCATTCCT
>JASEHJ010000246.1 GCA_030018905.1 bacterium
ACCGGGTTCTCAAACGGCGCCTCGATGGCCTACCGGGTGGGCGCGGAGCTCTCGGGACGCATCGCCGCGGTCGCACCTATCTCGGGACACCTCTGGCTCAAGGATCCTCAGTTCCTCCGGCCGGTCCCGCTCATCTCCATCGCCGGCCTGGCGGATCCGCTCAACCCACCGGACGGGGGAGAGATCCGGGTGCCCGGCGGTGGGGTCGAGCACAGGCCTCCGCTGAGGGACTCGGTGCTGCGGTGGTCGAAGTGGAATGGATGTCCACCGGAGCCCGTTGTAATCCATGACGCGGACGGGGTTAGGGGTATTGCCTACTCGCCGTGTCGGCAGGGCTCCGAAGTGGTGTTCTACACCGTGGAGGGCCTGGGTCACACCTGGCCGGGCGGCAGGAGCTTGCTGCCGGAGAGGATCGTGGGAAGGACCTCAAGCAAGCTCCGCGCGAACGATGTAGTCTGGCGGTTCTTCGAGAAACACCCGCTGAGGTGACGTATGCCGTCTGAGAAGCTTGACGTATTTGGCGTCCGCGACATGCTGCGGACCCCAGCCGGGCCGGTGGAGATCTACCGGCTGGACCGCCTGGAGCGTGCCGGGCTCGGACGACCCGATCGCCTGCCCTTCTCGATCCGGGTGCTACTGGAGGCCGCTCTGCGTCAGTGTGACGGCGTGCTGATAACCGGGGACGATGTACGGGCAATCGCGGGTTGGACCCCGAAGCCATCGGAGCGCGACGTTCCGTTCCTGCCGGCGCGGGTGCTGCTGCAGGATCTAACGGGCGTCCCCGCGGTGGCCGACCTGGCGGCGATGCGCGCCGAGCTGCACCGCCGCGGCGGGGATCCCGCCAGGATAAACCCCATCAACCCCGTGGACTTGGTCATTGATCACTCGGTCCAGGTGGACGCGTTCGGCTCTGCCGCGGCACTGACCGTCAACGCCGAGCGTGAGTTCGAACGCAACCGCGAGCGCTACGCGTTCCTGCGCTGGGCTCAGAAATCCTTCCGCAACTTCCATCTCGTGCCACCCAACACGGGAATCGTCCACCAGGTCAACCTGGAGTACCTGGCCACCGTCGTTGCCACGCGCACGGTGGGTGGATTGACGACCGCGTTTCCCGACTCGCTGGTGGGCCTCGACTCGCACACGACGATGATCAACGGCCTGGGCGTGCTGGGTTGGGGCGTGGGCGGCATCGAGGCCGAAGCGAACATGCTCGGCCAGCCATTCTACATGCTTCTCCCCGAGGTCGTGGGTTTCAGGCTGACCGGCGCCCTGCGCGAGGGCGTGACCGCCACCGACCTGGTACTGACCGTGACCGAGGTGCTGCGAGCGCGGGGAGTCGTAGGCAAGTTCGTTGAGTTCTTTGGCGACGGGGTGGCGGCGCTGACGCTACCCGACCGCGCGACGATCGGCAACATGGCGCCCGAATACGGCGCCACCATCGGGTTCTTCCCGGTGGACGAAGAGACCCTGGCCTACCTCCGCTTCACAGGACGCACCGAGCCGCAGGTGGCGCTGGTCGAGGCCTACTGCAAAGAGCAGGGACTGTTCCGAACCGCGGCGACTCCGGAGCCCGAGTTCAGCGAAGTCTTGGCGCTCGATCTCGGGACCGTTGAACCCAGCCTGTCTGGTCCCAAGCGGCCGCAGGATCGGGTGGCGTTGGGAGCGGCCGCCCGCGCGTTTCGGGCCGCCCTGACCGCGCCGGTGGCCGAGCGCGGCTTCGGCCTGACCGGCGAGCAGGCGAAGCGGATGGTCGGCGAGATCGGGCACGGGGCGGTGGTCATCGCTGCGATCACCTCGTGCACAAACACCTCCAACCCGTCGGTCATGATTGGCGCAGGGCTGCTGGCCAGGAAGGCGGTTGAGCGCGGGCTACGGGTTCCCGGTCATGTTAAGACCAGCCTGGCGCCCGGATCGCGGGTTGTCACCGAGTACCTGCGCGACGCCGGACTGCTGGCCCCGCTCGAACAGCTCGGCTTCCATGTCGTCGGCTACGGGTGCACTACCTGCATCGGCAACAGCGGCCCGCTGCCGGATCCGGTAGCAGCGGCGGTGCGCGAGGGCGACCTGGTGGCAGCCGCGGTGCTGAGCGGCAACCGCAACTTCGAAGGCCGCATCCATCCGCTTGTGCGGGCCAACTACCTGGCCTCGCCGCCTTTGGTTGTGGCCTACGCCCTGGCCGGCCGCGTGGATATAGACCTGACCAGCGAGCCGCTGGGGCAGGACCGGGACGGCGCTCCGGTCTATCTGCGCGATCTCTGGCCCACGCAGGATGAGATCCGAGCGGCCCAGAAGGCCGCGTTGAGGAAGGAGCAGTTCCAGGAGCAGTACGCGCAGGTTTTCGAAGGCAGCGCGTCGTGGAAGGCCCTTCCTGTCCCGGAGGGCGAGATCTACGAATGGGATCCGGCGTCTACCTACATACAGGAGCCGCCGTTCTTCGCCGGCCTGCCGACCGAGCCGCCGCCGCTGCGCGACATCACCGGCGCCCGCGCCCTGGCCGTGCTGGGCGACTCCATCACAACCGACCATATCTCTCCGGCCGGAGCGATCGCGGCCGATAGCCCGGCTGGGCAGTACCTGATTGAGCGGGGCGTGACCCCGGCCGAGTTCAACACCTATGGAGCACGGCGCGGCAACCACGAGGTAATGATGCGGGGCA
>JASEHJ010000247.1 GCA_030018905.1 bacterium
ATCTCTGGCTGGAAGACGGCCTGCTGCACCGCTACCCCCAAGAGCACGAACACGGCCACGCTCAACACCCACCCCGCCACGACCACGCGCATCCGCCGCTCCAGCCTCTCGACGCGGGCCTGCAGAACCGCAAACTCCCGGTGTTCCATCGCAACGGCCTCCTTATCGGTATCGGTGCGCCTCTTCGAGGTAACGATCCACCGCTTCCCGCACCATCTCCGACAGGCCCTTCTCCTCCATCACCGCCCGGAGCTTCAGCGCCTTGACCGGAGCCGCCTTTCTGATTGCCAACCGCGAAGACCTGCACGCCAGCAGAGTTCGCTAGGGCAGGTTGTTACGCCTGCACAATGTTGACGGGCTGACTTTTCCGCCACAGCCAGGAGATCATCTTGAGGGCTCCCCGTAGAGCTCCTGGGCAAGCCGCTCGAAGAACCGGCGGTCTCCTCCCTCCGCATCGCGCAACTGGGCGAGCAGGATCGCGAGGCGCTGCCGGCCTTCGGGCGTGATGGAGAGCGGCCGCCGGCGCCAGCCGTCCGCGTCGCGCGGTATTCGAAGGGTCGAGCTCGCCAGGATAGACACCTGGGGGGTGAGATGGCGCCCATCTCACAAGTGTGGGATTGCGACCTCACAACAGTGAGGCCCTATCACGAACTGCTCGGTGGCATATTGCTGGGTTCTCAAGGCTAGACTGACCTGGATTCTTCACCCCGTCCTCCCGCTGTGCGTGGTCGAAGTCTTTCTGCCTCCAGCGGCGAAGCTCGGGGTGCAGTATGTAGGCGGCCTCGAGCGCGTCGTCCTGGGTGATCATGAGGCCCCTACCATGGCCTTCGGCATGTCAACCTGCGCGAGCTTCGAGGAAGGCGAAGACCAGCCTGCGGAAGGCCTCCGGCTTCTCGATGTGGGGAGAGTGACCGCAATCGGCCACAACCTCTTCCCAATGTTGGCCGCCATGATTCCGGTACGCATCCAGCACCGCCCGGGTCTGGGCTACCATCGGCTGGGGCGGGTAGACCTCCTCGCCCGGCCACCCGGGCACCGCCCCGATTCGGCCAAGGTAGCCGAAGTCGAAGAGCGAGGTATCAGACACGATCTGGTCGTCAGCCCCCCGCACCCACAGGACGTCAGGCCCGGGGGCGATCTGCGCGAAGCCGCTGAGATTGCAGTACTTGGGGGAGATGGCGTTGTTCATCCCCCTCGTGCCTGGAGCCACGCCGGGCCAGTTGTCGGAAGGGGCGAGGTCCCCCGGGTAGTTCTCGTCGCCGACCCTGGTGCTCAGTAGGGCCGAGACCAGGACCTCCTCGCGCTCGGGCGCAGGCCGAAACGGAGGTTTGACGTAGAACGCATTCATGATCTTGCGGGGAGAGAGGTTGCTCTCCTCGCTGCGGTCTCCGGCGGCCAGGCGCTTCACGAACTCCGGATTGGCCGTGCCGCCACCTGAACCGGCAAAGTCGGGCCAGCAAGGAGTACCGGTGGTGTCTCTGGTCCCCCCAAAGCCATACGGCGATAGGGGGTTCACAAGGACGAGGGAAGCCACCTGAGCGGGGCGGTCGATGGCGTACTGCATGGCGACGCCCCCACCGACCGACCAGCCTACGAGGTGGAGTCTCCGGCCGTCGGCGAGAAGCCCCAGAGCCTCGACCAGACTGTGCAGGTCATCCGAGAAATCCCGCAGCCCGCGGGTGGCATCCACGGGCTTCGTCTCCGAGCTGCCGAACCCCCGCAGATCTGGGGCCAGGCCTCGATAACGGGCCGGCAGCGCGTCCAGTATCTCCTCCCAGAAGCGGGAGGAGGAGACATTCCCATGGATGAAGAGCACCGGAGCGCCGTCCTCGGCGCCACCCGTTAGCAGATGTGTCTGCAACCGCTGCGTGCCGATCACCAGCGAGGCAGTCCCCATGGCCCTATCTCCTCCTTCCCGCTTTCCGACGTGGTCGCGCCCCCCGGCCGGCCGGCGGCGCCAGCAGATAGTACGACGAGAAGCGCGACCAGCCGCTGGACGCGCGGGCTTCGCATGTTTGATCACCCCGATATGGAATTGTGGGGCCCCATTCTGCAACAAGAGAGGTGATTCCTTGCGGGCGGGTGGTAAAGAAGTCGTCCTCGTCCTGCGCGGGCACCGGGACTTCCAACCGCAATCGGTCCGCAGGCGTGAGGCCAAACAGCGTCGAGCATGCACGGAAATCCGCAGAGTGGTCGCGGAAAACGCTCATCGCCGGGTGCCGCGCTAAGCGGCGAGGCCCCGGCACCATCACGCCCTCACGCTGTGGCAACAGCCGCCAGGCCGTTGGCTGAAACCCTCGTTCTGACTGGCGTCTCGGGCGTCTGCTCTTGTGACGACCCGTTAGGCGCGCGCCGCCGGCCCATGGCGAGCATCCGGCTCCGGCGGCCGGGCGAGAGCGAGAGGCGCGGGTCCCGGCACTCCTTGAGCCAGCGCACCACGTCCGCGAGGTCGAACCTGTACCCCTTACCCAAACGCACCCGCGGGATGCTGTCGAGTCCAGGCCGGCAGGTCTGCGCATACACCCAGCTCACAGGCACCTGAAGGGCCGCGGCGAGTTCGCGGACGGTTAGGAAGACGATCGTGCTACCAGCGGTCGGGTCAGGCATCATGAGACCTGCACCTTGACAGGGTTCCAACAGTTGCACGGAG
>JASEHJ010000248.1 GCA_030018905.1 bacterium
CCATCCGGCACCTGGTCGAGGGCAGCTTCGGCTTCCTGGACGTGACCATCATGATCGCCTCGGCGATGATCTTCATGAAGGTCCTACAGCGCAACGGGCTGCTGGAGACGTTGGGCCGGCAAATCCTCGACGCCTTCCGCGGACGCCCCTCGCTTCTGCTAATCGCGCTGATGCTGTTCATCATGTTTCCCGGCATGATGACCGGGTCGTCGAGCGCCTGCGTGTTCACGACCGGCGCGATCGCGGCCCCGGTGCTGATCGCGATGGGCATCCCGGCCGAGCGGACGGCGGCTGTCATCGCCATGGGGGCACTCCTGGGAATGGTGGCGCCGCCGGTCAACATCCCGGCGATGATCATCGGCGGTGGGGTTGACATGCCGTATGTCGGCTTCACGCTTCCGCTGTTGGTGCTGACCGTGCCGCTGGCGGTGCTGTTCGTGTTGCTGCTGGGCCGGCGGTACGTCTCAGGCGCGGGACAGATTCCCGGCGACCGGCTTCCCGCCTCACACTACGCGCGGCTCGGCCCGCGCCTCTACCTGCCGCTGCTGGTGGTGGGGGTCTTCATGATCGGCCCTAAGGCCACGCGCGTGGTTCCCGATCTGGGGCTTCCGCTTGTTTTCCTGTTGGGCGCGGCGACCGGCTTGGTTACCGGACTGCCGGTACGCCCGGTGCGGGTGGCGCGGGAAGCGGTGCACGAGGCGCTACCGGTGATGGGCATCCTGATGGGCGTCGGCATGTTCATTCAGGTCATGGCGCTCACCGGCGCAAGGGGGGCCGTCGTGATCGGAGCCCTGGCGCTGCCCTCGGCGCTGCTGTTCGGCGCCATCGGCGTGACAATGCCCGCTTTCGGCGCCGTCTCGGCGTTCGGGTCGGCATCGGTGCTGGGCGTGCCGTTCTTCCTGGCTCTGCTCGGGCGCAACGGAATCGTGGTTGGCTCCGCGCTTTCGCTCATTGCCAGTCTCGGCGACTTGATGCCTCCCACCGCGTTGGCCGGGATCTTCGCCGCGCAGGTGGTGGGGCTGCCCGGGTACTTCGGGGTCCTGCGCCGGTGCCTGGTGCCGGCGATCATTGTGGCAGCGGTGGGGATCGCGGCACTCGTGTGGGCCAACCCGCTGGCCAAGGTGCTGGGGCTGTGATCACCTGGATCTATCGTGGGATCGTCCTACTGGTGCTGGTCCTGGTGGCCCTCGACCTCTTTGGTGAGCGCGACCGCCGGAAGCAACTGGTGGCCGTCATAGTGCTGGTGCCGCTCCTGCTGCGGCTGCTGATGCTGAAATGACCTCGACGCGCCTCTGGGCGGCAGGACTGGCGCTCGTCGGCCTTGTCGTGGCCGGGACCGCCGCGTCCGCTTTCGAGCGCATGCACCGAATGGAGCCGATCATCCCTGGGTCCGGTGTGACCCGGCAGAGTACGCTGGCTGCCTACGAGCCCCCGCTGTCGCGGACCTCGGCCGACACCGAGGTTTTCTTCATGGACGGCATCCGGCCCGGCGGCGTCGTGCTGGTGCTCGGCGGGACGCATCCCAACGAGCCCGCGGGTCTCCTGACGGCGGTGCTTCTGGTGGAGCGAGCGCGCGTGGCGTCGGGCCGGCTGATCGTGGTCCCGCGCGCCAACGGCAGCGGGTTCACGCACAACGATTCCCAGGAGGGCGCTCCTCAGACGTTCGAGATCGTCACGCCGGGCGGCCCACGCTCCTTCCGGTTCGGCTCGCGCAACACCAACCCTGTGGATCAGTGGCCTGATCCCGACGTCTATGTGCACGCCTCATCCGGGCAGCGCCTCTCGGGCGCCGAGGTGCGCAACCTCAACCGGGCCTTCCCCGGGCGGGCGGACGGCACCTTCACCGAGCGGATCGCCCTGGCCATTGCCACCCTTGTCCGGCAGGAGCAGGTGGATTTGGTAATTGATCTCCACGAGGCCTCACCGGAATACCCGGTCATCAACGCCATCGTTGCGCACGAGCGGGCGATGCCGCTGGCCGCGGCGGTGTTGCTCGAGATGCAGATGGCGGGAATCCAGATCTCGCTGGAGGCATCGCCTGCCACCCTGCGCGGCCTCAGCACCCGCGAGCTGGGCGACCACACGCCGGCGTTGGCGGTCCTCATGGAGACCCCGAATCCTGCCCAGGGCCGCATCAGGGGCCGGACCAGCGCCGCCCTGGTTGTGGGGGGGAGTGACGCCGTCTACGAGCGCGCCGCCCGCGCCCGGCGGCTCTTCGTGCCCTTCGACGCCGGCGGGTGGCCGATTGAGACGCGCGTCGGCAGGCACGCGACCGGAGCTGTTCTCTTTGCCCGCCTGCTGGGTGATGCCAGGCCGGGCCGCGGTGTGGCCATCGAGGGCGTTCCAGAGGTCGCGGCGCTCCGGCGCGACGGCTTGGGAGCCTACCTGCAGGCCCCCAGGTAGCACGCGGGCCGAGGCACCCTATGGCCATTCGGGTCTGGAACCGATGCGGCCGCCGCGGCCGGCTGGTACCGTCTAGCTGGATAAGTGCCCCGTTTGAACCCGCGGGCACCTAAGACCCAAGGAGGCGATCTCTGTGGGATCCGTAAAGTACACCCGCGAGGAAGCACTCGAATACCACTCCCAAGG